>JANOWY010000499.1:0-5433 GCA_031418135.1 Rhodoferax sp.
TCGCTGGACATCGGCGGTGGCCAGGTCAACGTGGCCACCGGTGGTGCGCTGAACAACGCGGGCACGCTCACTGCCAACAACAACCTTTCGCTCCTGGGTGACTTCATCAACCAGGCCGGTGCCACCGCCAACCTGACCAACGTGACGATTGGCGGCAGCGGCTACAACTCAGGCACCTTCAACGTCAATGGCCTGGTCACCATTGCCGGGCCCATCGCCCAACAATTGGGCGGTGTGATCAACATTCCGGCCAGTGCCAACCTCGACATGTCCAATCCGGCCGGGCTGTTCAGCTGGAATGACGGCACCATTGCCGGCACCGGTGCAGTGGGCTTCTCGGGTGGCGGCAGCTTCAACTTTGCCGGCAATGGGCAACGGGTCATTGACGGGCTGAATTTCTCCTTCAACAACCTCACCCTGCCCAATGGCTCACTCACGCTGAAGTCGGGCAGTCTGACCTTATCGGGCGCAACGGTTTTGCCCACTGGCGTGGCGCTAAACCTGGAAGGCGGCACACTCACCAACAACGGCTCGCTCGATGTAGCGGGCACGTTTGGGCTGACGGGCGGCGCCTTCGCCGGACCTGGCACCCTGAGCATGACCGGCGGCAGCATGAACCTGCCGGCAGGCAACAGCGTCACCTGGACCAACTCCGGTTTGTTAACCAACACCGGCACCCTCAACCTGGCCAGCTCAGCCATCACCAATGCCATCGATAACCAGGGCACCATCAACCTGGGCAGCGGGCTGAGCTTTGTGAACGCGGTGACCAACACCGGAACCCTGGTGGCGCAGGCAGGCACCACCACCCTGTTCAGCGCGGGCCTCACGCAACAGGCGGGCGGGCAACTGCAACTAAACAACGGCGGGGTAACGGGCAATGTCAACCTGGCCAATGGCTCCATCAGCGGCAGCGGCACCATCAACGGCAACCTCGTGGTGGGCAGCGGCACGCTGGCACCGGGCTTCTCGCCGGGTGCCATCACCGTCACCGGCAATTTGACAATGGATGCCAACAGCGTTTTGAACATTGAGTTGGGCGGCCCCGGCCAGGGCACCGGGTATGACTGGGTCAATGTGATGGGCACCGCACAACTGGGTGGCACCCTGAACGTCACCAGCTACAACGGCTTCGCGCCCCCTGCTGGCTCCACCTACAACGTGATGCAGTTCGCCAGCAAAACCGGCAACTTCGCCACACTCAACCTGCCGGTAGCGCGCAGCCTGGTGGTGAGCAGCTTGCCGACCTCGATTCGGTTGGCGATGCCGGAGCTGGTGGTACCAGTGCCGGTGCCCACGCCAACACCGGCGCCGGTAGCGCCGGCACCGGCTGCAGCGGTGGCGCAGGTCATCGTGGCTGAAACCCGGCTGGAAGAAGTGCAGGAACTGGTTGCCGAACTCAAGGTGGAACCACCCCGTAAGTCTGACAAAGAACCTGAAGTGGAGGCTTGCCCATGAAAACCCGCGCCCTTATCCCTGCTCTTGTCCCCAACCACCGTGTGGTGTTGCTGGCCCTGGTGGTCGGCAGCATTCTGGCAGTCGGCCCGGCGCTGGCACAAACCCCAGCCGCCCCTGCTGCTGCCATTGCATCTGCGGGAACAGCCGCTACAGCCAGCTCCGTCGAAGGCACGGCCTACGTTATTCGATCAGATGGCCGCCAGGGCATCCTGGCGCGCGGCTCATCGCTCAGTGTTGGCGACGTAATTTCCACCACCCGCAACAGCACGGTGCGCCTGCGTTTCACCGATGGCGGCGAAACCGCCTTGCGCCCTGATTCGCGCGTCACGGTGCAGGGCTACGCCTTCAACCCGGAAGCCCCGCAGGCCGACAACCTGGTGCTCAGCCTGCTCAAAGGGGGCTTGCGGGCCATCACCGGCTCCATTGGCAAACGCGGCAATGTCGATGCCTACCGCCTGCAGATCAACACCGTCACGGTCGGGATTCGCGGCACCGATTACACCGCCCGGATGTGCGACAACGATTGCGCCGCCCCACCGGTGACGATTGCCCAAAACACCCGCGCCAACAGCAGCGCACCCGTTATCGCACGGCTGATGCAATCACGCGGCGTAGTCACCGTGGAGCGCGAAGCGCGCCAGGTCGAGCTGCCCCAGGGTGCGCCGCTGTATGCAACCGACAAAGTGGCCACGCCCGCAGGCGGTTACGCAGTATTGGCATTTAGAGATGACACCCGGCTCACGCTGAACAGCGGCACCCAGGTAGCGCTCACCCAATACAGTTTTGACGCCGCCCAGCCTGCGCGCGGCTCCATGTTGTTCAACCTGCTCAGTGGTGGCTTGCGGGTGGCCACCGGGCTGATTGCCAAGGCTGCACCGGGGCAAGTGAAGTTTCAGACCAAAACCGCCACCGTTGGCATTCGGGGTACGGTGTTTGATTTGGCCTGTGGCCGGGCCGACGCCTCAGACAACCCGCCCGCAGCCGACGTGAGCGACCAGAGCTGCGACAACTCCTTGTTTGCGTCCACCCGCGTCGGCGAGATCATTCTGGCCGGTGCCGACGGCCGTGAGATCACCATCCCAGCCGGACAAACCGGTCTGGTGCCCGTTAGCCAGGGCGGCGCCCCAACCCCGGCCCGTGCATTGGGCGCAGCGCCGGGGTTTTTCAATACGATTGAAACGCCGACACCCGAAACCGTGCCCGTCAACCTGGAGCAGCAGTTTGGCGCAGCAGCCCCGGCCGCCGACAGCAATGGTTTCTTTTTGATGGTGCGCGAAGGCAAAGTGGTGGTGGCGCAATCCGGCCAGGCCTTGCAGCTGGACGCGGGTGAATCGGCCTTTGCCGGGCAATCGCTGCCGCCTATCCGTATTGCCACCACGCCGATTGTTTTGGACCGCGACCGGGCGCTCTCAAATACAGCATTTAATTTTAATGTTTGTAGAAAATAGATATTCATTTAATCTAAATTACTATAAAAAATATATCTAATTATCAATATAATTTATGAACATTATTCATTTCTATCTTATAGATATATTTTCAATTAGATATATTTAATTTTTTTGGCCCATTACATCCTGTGAAAAACCTGTCCCGACTGATCGGCGCCTTGTTGGCCCTGCTGGTTTTGTATTTGCTGGCATGGCCCGTGCCGGTAGAACCCGTCATGTGGGAAGCCAAACCCGCGCCGGGCTACAGCGGCCCGCACGCCGTCAACCAAAAGCTGGCCAACCTGAAGCTCATTTCACTAGGCAACGAAGTAGGCCCCGAGCACATCGTGCTGGCCAAAGACGGCAAGTTGTACACCACAGTGGCCAGCGGCAACATCTTGCGCATGGCACCCGATGGCAGCGCGCAAGAGGTGTTTGCCAACACCGGCGGGCGCGTGTTGGGTTTTGATTTTGATGCGGCCGGCAACCTCATCGCGGCTGATGCGGTCAAGGGCCTGCTCGCCATCAGCCCCGACAAAAAAGTCACCGTGCTGGCCGACAAAATCACGCCGCCAGCGGGTAGCCCCGGCACTGCAGATCCCATCCGATACGCCGACGCGGTGGTCGTCGCCAGCAATGGCAAGATGTATTTCAGCGATGCCTCCACCCGCTTTGGCCCTGCGCAGTGGGGCGGCACCTTTGAAGCCAGCGTGCTGGACATTCTGGAGCAATCCAGCACCGGCCGCGTGCTGGAATACGACCCCGCAACGCGGGCCACCCGCATCGTTGCCCACGGCCTGAGTTTTGCCAATGGCGTGGCCCTCTCCAAAGACGAACAACACCTGTTGGTCAATGAAACCGGCAAATACCGCGTCTGGAAGATCGCCGTAGCCGCCAACAATCTGAACCTGAACCCGGTGACACCAGGCAACCCGCAAGCCAGCGTGCTGCTGGACAACCTGCCCGGTTACCCCGACAACCTCATGCGCGCGCCAGACGGAAAGATCTGGCTGGGTTTTGCCAAGCCCCGCAACCCCACGGTCGACGGCATGGCGCAACGCCCGTTTTTGCGCAAAGTCACCCTGCGTTTGCCGCGCTTCATGTGGCCCATCCCCCAAGCTTATGGCCACGTGATGGCCTTCACCGAAGACGGCAAGGTGGTGGCCGATCTGCAAGACCCCAGCGGGGCTTATCCGGAGACCACCGCTGTCACCGAGACGGCAGACCGCCTGTACATCCAAAGCCTGCATGCCAAAGGCCTGGGCTGGCTAGCCAAATAGCCCAACGAACCCTTCTGACCGGAGTGCTACGCCCATGCCTCTCAATGCCCACTTACCCGTGCTTGATTTTTGGTTTGGCGACGGCCTGCAGCGCCCCTGGCCCAGCGACGACCGCAGCAAACTGTGGTGGGGCGGTGGTGCTGCGCTAGACCAAACCGTTGCCACCCAGTTTGGTGCATTGGTTCGCAGTGCTGTTGTAGATGGCCTGAAAGACTGGGAAAACGATGCCATGCAGCGCCTGGCGCTCATCATCTTGCTCGACCAGTTCACCCGTAACGTGTTTCGGGGCCAGCCGCAGGCTTTTTCGGGTGATGCGCGTTCGCAAAAACTGGTACGCCAATGGCTCGATTTAAACCTCGACCATAAGCTGCCGCCGGTGGCCCGCGCCTTCACCTACATGCCCCTGATGCATGCCGAAAACCTGGCACATCAAGACGAATGTGTGCGCCGCTTCACCCACTTGTTAACCAGCGTACCGGCCGACACCAAACACCACATTGAGAGCCACCTGAAATCTGCCATTGAGCACCGCGACATCATCGCGCGTTTTGGCCGTTTTCCGCACCGCAACCAGGTGCTGATCCGCGCCAGCACCCCTGAAGAGGCCGAATTCCTCAAAACCGGGCCGCGCTTCGGTCAATAACCCTGGCGCAGCCCGCTGCGGGCGAAGTCAATGTTGATTGTGGCCACCATGACCCTGGCCTTGGCCCTGGCCATGGCCATGGCGCCAATGTCCGCCACCGTAGCCCACAACCGCCGGCTGCTGCCAGCCACCGTACACCACCCGCGGCGGGTAAAAGGCCACCGGCTGATAAATGACCTGCGGTGGCCGGGCATAGACCACGTTCGGTTGTACGTAAACCGGCTGTTGTTGCTGGTAAACCACTTGCGGCTGCCCATAAACCACTTGCGGCTGCCCATAAACCGCTTGTGGCTGGGAGTAAACCACTTGCGGCTGCCCATAAACCGCTTGTGGCTGGGAGTAAACCGTTTGTGGCTGGGAGTAAACAGGCTGCTGGTCCGGGTGTCGATACCCAACCTGGGGCTGCTGGTAGTAGACCGAGTTGGCGTTGGCGGCTGCCACACCCAGCACAAAGGCGCCCACCCCCAAGGCGAAAGCCGCACCCGGGGTGGCCTGGGCTGCGCTACTGGCACCCAGCGAGGCAACAGCCAGCACAGCTGCACCGGTTAAAACAGCGATTGAACGTTTGGCTTTCATCATGGTCTCCTTTGGAGGGTTAACACAGGGCCAGCAAATGGACCCC
>JANOWY010000500.1:0-8239 GCA_031418135.1 Rhodoferax sp.
CTGACATTAGTTTTCCTTATAAAAACATGCGGGGCACATGGCCACGTAGGATTCATTGCCGCCAATATGCACCTGGCACCCGCGCGAACCCGCTGGCCCGCGCCATCGAGCCGCGCATTCATGCTGGCTTTTTTCTTGCAGGCGCAGATGGTTTTGAGTTCGTCCAGGCTATCGGCCAGCGTCAGCAACGCCGCAGCCCCCGGAAACGCCTGGCCCCGAAAATCACTGCGCAAACCGTAACAAATGATGGGTAAATCATGCAAATGGGCGTGGCGGTGTAACTGCTCGACCTGCGCGGGTGTCAAAAACTGGGCCTCGTCGATGAAGACGCAATCGATCGGTGTTGGCCCATCGGCGTTACCGGGCTTTAGGTCAGGCTTCAGGCCACGTATCGGGCATGGCGCCAGCGCTGGCGCTCGCGCAAACAGCGCATCAAAATCGGTGTGTTCGTCAAAACTTTCGCCCCTGCGGCGCAGGCCCAGGCGTGAATAAATTTCGCCTTCGCCAGCGCGGGTGTCGATTTTGGCGGTGAACAGCCGCACCCCCAGGCCGCGCTCTTCGTAGTTGTGCGCATCCTTGAGCAGTTCGGTCGATTTGCCGGCGTTCATGGCGGCGTAGCGGAAATACAGTTTGGCCATGGTTTGGCTTCAGTCGAAACTTAGGGGCTCTGGCAGGAATAACGAGCACAACTTATTTTCGGGCGCGCGCTCTGCCGAGCAGGACGGGCTTGCCCCTCGAGCAGCACGTTGCGGCCTCAAACGGATCTGGAAGCCGCAATCAAGGCCGCCAGTTTGGCTTTGGCCGCGCCGGAGCCAATCGCCAGGCGCGCTTTATGAATGCCCTCCTGGATGGAGGACGCCACATTGGCTGCATACAGGGCAGCGCCTGCATTGAGCACCACGGTTTCCTGGGCGGCACCGGGTTCGCCAGCCAACACCGCCAGCAGCATGGCTTTGGATTGTTCGGCGGTTTCGACCTTCAGGCTGCGGTTGCTGGCCATGGCCAGGCCAAAGTCTTCGGGGTGGATCTCGTATTCAGAAATAACACCGTTTTTCAGCTCGCCTACCAGCGTCGAGGCCCCGAGGGTGATCTCGTCCATACCGTCTTTGCCGTACACCACCAGGGCGTGTTGCGCGCCGAGGCGCTGCAAGGCCCGCACCTGAATGCCGACCAGGTCGGCATGGAAAACGCCCATCAGGATGTTGGGCGCGCCGGCCGGGTTGGTCAGCGGCCCCAAGATGTTGAAAATCGTCTTCACCCCCAGCTCCTTGCGGATGGGCGCGACGTTTTTCATGGCCGGGTGGTGGTTGGGCGCAAACATGAAACCCAAACCCACTTCGTCGATACAACGGGCAATTTGCGCCGGGCTTTGGTAAATATTGACACCCAGCGCCTCCATCACATCGGCACTGCCGCTTTTGCTGCTGACGCTGCGCCCGCCGTGTTTGCTGACCTTGGCCCCCGCAGCGGCTGCCACAAACATGGCGCAGGTGCTGATATTGAAAGTGTGCGAGCCATCGCCGCCAGTGCCCACAATGTCGACCAAATGGGTTTTGTCGGCCACCTCCACCTTGGTGGAGAACTCGCGCATCACCTCGGCTGCGGCAGTGATTTCACCAATGGTTTCCTTCTTCACTCGCAGCCCGGTGATGAGCGCGGCCATCATTACAGGCGACATGTCGCCGCTCATGATCTGGCGCATCACAGTGAGCATTTCGTCGTGGAAGATCTCGCGGTGCTCGATGGTGCGCAGCAGCGCCTCCTGGGCGGTGATTTTGCTGGGCTGAACCGGCGAAAGGGACGGGCTGGAGATCATGGGGCTACCTGTAAGGCTTGAATTCAGGGCGGCGGGAGCAAAGCTGGATGGCTGCGGCAGGCTGGCGTGTGAGTGGCACGTTAGGCTTTGAAAAAGCCGCGAATGGCTGCCACCGCGGTGTCGATGGCGGCGGCATCGACATCAAGGTGGGTCACAAAACGCAATTTGTACAGGCCGGTCACCAAGATGCCGCTGGTTTTGAGGTGGGCAATGAAAGCGGCCGCCTGGTCTTTGGCGGTGCCTTCCAGATCGACAAAAACAATGTTGGTTTGCGGCGCTTCGACCTTCAGGCCGTCAATGCCCGCGATGCCGCTGGCAAAACGTTTTGCCAGAGTGTGGTCATCGGCGAGGCGATTCACATGGTGGTCCAGCGCATAAATGCCGGCTGCCGCCAAAAACCCGGCCTGGCGCATGCCGCCGCCCGACATCTTGCGCCAACGGTGGGCGCGGTGTATCAGCGCCTGGCTGCCACATAAAACCGAACCAGCCGGTGTGCCCAAACCTTTGCTGAGGCAGACCGAAACCGAATCAAACTGGCTGGCAATATGTTTGGCTTGTGCGTAAATATCACCCTGGCTGGCCGAAGCCTGCGCTGTGGCAGCATTGAACAACCGGGCCCCGTCCAGATGGGTGTTCAGCCCCCGTGATTTGGCCAACTGGGTGGCTTTTTGCAGGTAATCAAAGGGCAACACCTTGCCACCGATGGTGTTTTCAAGTGCCAACAACCGGGTGATGGCAAAGTGCGCATCGTCGGGTTTGATATTGGCTTCGATGTCGGCGAGGGCCAGGCTGCCATCGGGCTGGTTTGCCAGCGGCTGGGGCTGCACGCTGCCAAACACGGCCGCACCGCCACCTTCCATCCGGTAGCAATGCGCATGTTGGCCAACGATGTATTCCTCGCCCCGCTGACAATGGCTGACGATGGCGCAAAAATTGCTCATGGTGCCCGTCGGCACGAACAACGCGGCCTCAAAACCCAGCATCGCCGCGAGTTTGTCTTGTAAGGCGTTGACAGTCGGGTCGTCGCCAAAGACATCGTCACCCACCGGCGCAGACCGCATGGCCTCAAGCATGTCCACAGTGGGACGGGTGACAGTATCACTTCTGATGTCAATTGTCATAATTAAAAGACCTATTGTTCACGTATTAATTATACAATCAGCTATGTTAAATATAACATAATCGACTATTTGTTAAACTAAAAATACACAAAAACATCAAAAAAGAAAGTTCTTCAGCATCGCGTGTCCGTGCTCGGTCAGGATCGACTCCGGGTGAAACTGTACGCCCTCGACGCGAACCGCCTGTGCAAAACCGGTGTGGCGCACGCCCATGATTTCACCGTCGTCTGTCCAGGCGGTGACTTCCAGTTCGGCCGGACAACTGGCCCGCTCAATCGCCAACGAATGGTAGCGGTTCACTGTGAACTGGGGCGGCAAACCGGTAAACACACCGGTTTGGTTCGTACTGATCACGCTGGTTTTGCCATGCATCAGCGCCTGCGCCTTGATGATATTGCCGCCAAACGCCGCACCAATGCTCTGGTGGCCCAGGCAGACCCCCAGAATGGGCAACTTGCCGGCGAAATGCCGAATGGTGGCCACTGAAATACCCGCCTCGTTGGGTGTACAGGGGCCAGGCGAAATACACAGGCGGTCAAATTCACCTCGTCTGAACATCGCATCGAGTTCCGCCACCGTGATTTCATCATTGCGAAACACGCAGATCTTGGCGCCCAGTTCACCAAAATACTGGACGATGTTGTAGGTGAAGCTGTCGTAGTTGTCGATCATGACGAGCCTAGCCTCCGCGCTTGCCACTGTGTGTGCTGCGCTGCCCCCCGAGGGGGCGAATTCCCCTTGGGGCGGCCCGGCGGGGAATTGCTGTTGTTCTTTGTCGGCGTTCATTCCAGCCCCTCCTCAACCAACTCAGAAGCCCGGATCAAAGCGCGCGCCTTGGCTTCGGTTTCTCGCCATTCGAGCTCCGGCACCGAATCTGCTACGACGCCCGCAGCGGCTTGCACATAGAGCGTCTGGTTTTTCACAATGCCGGTGCGGATGGCGATGGCCACATCCATGTCGCCGGCAAAACTGACATAACCGCAGGCACCGCCATAGATGCCGCGTTTCACCGGTTCGAGCTGGTCGATCAGCTCCATGGCATGCACTTTGGGCGCTCCAGTGAGTGTGCCCGCGGGAAAGGTGGCCTTCAGCACGTCCATCGCGCTCAAGGGCTGGCCATCAGGGCCGTCTTTCAAAATGCCTTCCACGTTGCTCACGATATGCATCACGTGGCTGTAACGCTCTACCGCAAACGCTTCGGTTACCTTTACGGTGCCAGTTTGGGCAATGCGGCCAATGTCATTGCGGGCCAGATCGATCAGCATCACGTGTTCGGCGCGTTCTTTGGGGTCGTTCACCAGTTCCTGCTCAACCGCCTTGTCTTGCTCGGCATCGGCAGCGCGGGGCCGCGTGCCGGCCAACGGACGAATGGTGATTTTTTGCTCGGGTGCGGCGAACCCCTCGGCGGGCTGCGACCCAGGTGCAGCGGGGGAACGCGGAGGTAATTTCTCTTGCCTCACCAGAATCTCGGGCGAAGCCCCCACCACCTGAAAATCACCAAACTGGTAGTAATACATGTAGGGGCTGGGGTTCAGGGATCGCAGCGCCCGATACAACGAAAGCGGCGATTCGGTGTAACGCTTCTTGATGCGCTGCCCGACCTGAACCTGCATGAAATCGCCCTCGGCAATCAGCGCCTTGGCGCGTTCCACGGCGCGGATGTAATCGGCTTTGGCAAAGTCACGCACGGCCGGGTGTCCAGGGCTGGGCAAAACTTCCGGAGCCAACACCGGCTGGCGCAAGCGGTTTTTCAGCTCCCGCAGGCGTTTTTTGCCATTGGCGTAAGCTTCAATTTGGCGCGGATCAGCGTAAACAATCAGGTACAACTTGCCCGAGAGGTTGTCGATCACGGCCAGTTCTTCGCATTGCAGCAACAAAATATCCGGGCAGCCGATTTCATCGGGCGGGCAGGTGTTCTCGAGCTTTTTTTCAATATAACGCACCGCGTCGTAACCAAAATAACCGGCCAGGCCG
The DNA here is from genome assembly GCA_031418135.1 of Rhodoferax sp. GTDB lineage: Bacteria > Pseudomonadota > Gammaproteobacteria > Burkholderiales > Burkholderiaceae_C > JANYCG01. Next base: position 4,912 of record JANOWY010000500.1, read on the forward strand.
CCACAAAAACGGGGCAAACCGGGGCTCAAGGCCACCTTGAAACGCTGTTGATACGCCGCGATGAAATCCAGCGGGTTTTGGCGCGAGGTTTCTGTTACAGCACCTTCGGTCACCACCTCGGTCAAAACATCTGCCCCAAAACCGCTGGCCCGCAGCAGGGTTTTGGCGGGTAATCCAATAAAGCTGTAACGGCCAAAACGTTCGCCGCCCACCACTGACTCGAGCAAAAAGCTGAACGGCGCGCCGGCACCATCGGGGGCGTGCGCCAACTTCAGGTAGAGCGACAACGGGGTTTCCAAATCTGCAAAAGCCTCAACCATGAGCGGGATTCGGTTGAAACCCTGGGTGCTTAAATGCCTGAATTCAAGTTCGGAGATCATCTGGAGCCTATTTTTTCACACGGTGCCACGGGCACCGTGTTCATTCCATTCATTGCCTGGGTCGGGGCGACTCAGGCGCTTGGCAGCGGGACTCTGGCTTCGTTTTGACGAAAGCTATTGGGTGAGCCCCAACGTGCAAATCAACCGCGCGTGCTGGATGGCCGGCGCCAGGGCCAGGCTCCCTGGCCAGTGATGACAACGTCATCGCACTTGACATGTGCGTCAAGGCCTTTGGCCAAACCTGCGTTGATGGAAAGGTGAACAGACATGGGCCAAGTGTAGCAAAGGGTCTGCTGCGCTGATTGATCTGGCAGCCCGGTGCGCAAAAAGCGCAAATTCAGGAAAATCCGGTTGCGTTTTTACACACAACGCCTATATTGGCAGGCCATTTCGCACCTTTTTCAAGGGAACCTCATGAAGTTTATTGCTCAACTTTTGTTTGCATGGGTTGTTGCTTCGGTCGCTAGTCTTGCGCTGGCTGCTACCCAGGACATCAACGGCGTGAAAGTGGAAGACACCGCCGAGGTCAAAGGTGCAAAACTGGCATTGAATGGCGCGGGCACGCGGTACCGTGGGCCGTTCAAGGTGTACGTTGCCGCACTTTACGCGGGAAAGAAGTTCTCGACCCTGGACGAGCTGGTGAACCAGCCAGGCCCCAAACACATGTCAGTCACCATGGTGCGGGAAATTGATGCCAACGAGTTTGGCAAACTGTTGACCCGGGGCATGGAAGACAACGTCGGCAAGGCTGAAATGTCGAAGCTGATACCGGGCCTGATGAAAATGAGCCAACTGTTTTCGGACCACAAAAAACTGATGCCGGGTGACAACTTCACGATTGACTGGGTACCGGGCACGGGTGCCACTGTCAACGTAAAGGGCAAAGCCCAGCCCGATGCTTTCAAGGAACCCGAGTTCTACAAAGCCCTGATGGCGATCTGGCTGGGGCCGGTACCGGCCGATTTCAAGCTGAAAGATGCGCTGCTTAACCTCAAGTAGCTATTGCCCCCACGCTCCGCCAGTGCGCGGGTCGCTGCCCCCTCGCTCCACCGCTCCAGGGTTATCTGATCATCACTTCGACACGGCGGTTTCTTGGCTCTGGGGTGTTGTCAGGTGTGGGGACGAGCAAGTTTTTCTCGCCATGGGATTCGACGCTGACAGCGCGTCCATCTGCATTGGGCAGCGCCAGGCGGGTCGCTACGGTGCGCGCGCGCTCCAGGCCCAGCCGTTCGTTGACGGCGTTGTCGCCGGCGGTGTCGGTATGGCCGATCACCGATACATCCGGCACCGGGCGGGCGGCCAGTTCGGCTTTGATCTCATCGAACAGGGCTTCAGACTCGGGCAGCAACCGTGCACCACCAGCCATGAAGTACAACAAGAATGAACGGGGGGCTTTGGGGCTGGCTGCCAACGCACGGCCAAAGGTTTTGTCGATCTCGGCGTTTGGCGCTGTGTAGGTATTGCCGGCGGCGCCCTCGAGCCGGGTCGCCTGATTGGCCTGGGTCAACACGGTTTCACCCCGGGCCGTGCGGTACACCACCTGGCCGACCTTGCCATCGGCATCGGGCAACAAGACCAGATGCGAAGCGGAGACGCGCGCAACCGGTGCCACAACGGGCGCTGGTGCAGGCGGGTTAGGCGCGCAGGCCACCATGAACCCCGCCGCAAGCGCTGCGCCGCATTTGCAAACGGTATCAGGCCAACGCAGGGGCCACATGGCGCGGGAATACCAGGCGGTGCTCATGGGTTCTCCTCGTCCACTTGCAACAGCACCCGCGTGCCGCGCAAACCCAAAACGCCCTTGGGTGTTTTGATGGTCACGCTGTCAGGCTTTAATTTGGCGATAAAGCCGGAAACATATTGCATGCTGCCGCGAAACATCGAGCCACTGAGCTTGAGCTCGTCTTTGGCTGGCGCGTACTGGTATTCATCCAGCGCAAATTCACTGTTGGGCCCAAACGAAATCAGCGTGTTGTCGCGCAACGTTACGCCCAAAGCGCCTTGTGCGCCGGTTCGAATGCGAAACCCGCTTTGCAAGGGCATGCCCACTTGCGCCTTGAAGGTCTGGCCGTCCACCAACATTTCCGCATCGGGCGAGACGGTCTTGATAAAACCAATCAAGGTGATCTGCGCTGCGGCGGGCCAACAGGCCAAACCCAATACCGCCACAGCCACTGCCATCAACACCATCCTGAGGCGATGCTCTACCGAACCAGACTCATGCATATCAACTCCCTGAACCAGCAATACCATTCGAACAGCGGAAGGGTAATTCAATTTGTGCCCGCCAGGGCCTGCCGCATGGCATCGATCTCTGCTTTGTAGTCATTCTTGCCAAATATTGCACTGCCGGCGACAAACGTATCGGCACCCGCGTTGGCAATTTGCGCCATATTCTGGGCTTTTACGCCGCCGTCTACCTCCAGCCGTATGTCTTTGCCGCAGGCATCGATGCGTTTGCGCACAGCCTCCACCTGGCGCAAGGCCGAATCGATGAAGTTTTGCCCGCCAAAGCCGGGGTTCACACTCATGATGAGAATCAAATCCAATTCTTCAATGACCCAATCGAGCACCGCCAGCGGCTCGGCCGGGTTAAACACCAGCCCGACCTTGCAGCCCACCGACTTGACGGCCTGAATACTGCGGTGTACGTGACCCGAGGCATCCGGGTGAAAACTGATGTAATCCGCCCCGGCCTGCGCGAACATCTGCGCCAACGCGTCCACCGGCTGCACCATCAGGTGCACGTCGATGGGCACCGCTACACCGGCCGGTGTTTTGGCATAGGGCTTGACGGCGCTGCAAATCATCGGCCCAAAGGTGAGATTGGGCACATAGTGGTTGTCCATCACGTCAAAATGGATCCAGTCGGCGCCAGCGGCAACCACGTTTTGGACTTCATCACCCAGGCGCGCCAGATCAGCGGCCAGGATGGAGGGGGCAATTCG
>JANOWY010000501.1:0-2584 GCA_031418135.1 Rhodoferax sp.
GTGACTTCTTCGCGGGCATCGTCCAGCGCGGCAGACTGGTTGTTTTGCACTTCGGCTTTGGCCGTTTGGCGTTGCGCGGCAATCTGGCTTTCCAGGTCACTTTGGCGAATTTTGAGGGCCCGGTAATTCGGGTCCAGCGCCAGGTAGGCTGGCGTGTACAGGCGGTTCTGCTCGGCCATTTGCTCCCGGATGGTTGAGGCACGCTGCTCCAGATTGTCCAGCGTGGCGTTGGTGCGGTTGCTGGTGCTGAGGGCCCGTTTGGCGGCCTGCCCTTCGTTCATGGCACGCAGCTTGCCCTCGGCAATCGCCAGGCGCTCCTGTGCCTTGTTCAACGCCTCGGTCTGGCCCTTTACACGGCCCAAAATCTCGTTCTCTTCGCGCTCAATGGACACGATGTTGTTGCGCAAGCGGAACTCTTCCAGTTCACGGCGTTTGTCCGCCACTTTTTGCGTGAGTTTGGTGACCTCCTCGCTGATCTGGTTCAACGAGTCACCAGCGGTTGCAACGTATGATTTCTCCAGCTGGGTGGTGTAGCGGGCAATCAGGTCGTTCACCAGGCTGGCGGCCAACTCCGGGTCGGGCCCGCGCGAACTGACTTCCACCACATCGGTGCCGTTGGTCACGTTCGCTTCCAGACCGGCTTGCAGGGCGGTCAGCGGTTCAGGTTTGAGCGCAGCCAGGCGCTGCTTCAGCGCGGGCGCCAAACCGCCCATCACCTCTTGCACCAGCATGCGGCTGGTCAGCACCTGAATCTCTGACAACAAATTGCGGCTGGCATTGGCACCCTGGGTGCCACCACTGGCTACTGATGCTTCCACCTGCACCTGGCCGGGGTTGATCTGTACCCGGGCAGTGGCCAGGTAAATGGCCGGCCGCGCGTAACACCAGATCAGGCCCACTCCGGCCAGCAGCAAAAAACTGCCCATAAAAACCAGCAACCGCCGCCGGTTGGCGATTTGGGTGGAAGTCTTGAAGGTCTTGAACATGGGGCAGAGCATAACCAAATCCGGGCCGAAATTACCCCGGTTTGCGGCCACTTGCTGACCGATTGCTTTGGCCTTTATATTCGGGCATTCACATTCTTACGCCACCATGATCCAGCTTCAAGACATCCGTTATTGCCGCGTCGGGGTTTCAAACCTCGACGAAGCCACCCGTTTCGCCACGCAGTTGCTGGGCCTGGAAGTGGCTCGAAAAGAGCACGGCGCGGTCTATTTCAAGAGTGACGACCGCGACCACACCCTGGTCTATTTCAAAGGCGCGGTGACCGACCACACAGTGGCGTTTGAAGCGAATTCAACCGCCGAGCTGGACGCAGCGGCAGCAGAGCTGCAAAGCGCCGGCATGGCCGCCGCCCACGGCACCCCGGATGAATGCGAGGCCCGCCATGTCAGGGCCATGGTCAAGTTCAACGACCCCTCAGGCTGCAAAATTGAACTGGTCGTCAGGCCGCACCATTCAGGCTCGCGTTACCACGGCGCGCGCGACGCGGGCGTAACGGGCTTCAGCCACGTCGGCCTGTGCAGCAGCAACCCCAAACGCGACGAGGCCTTCTGGACGGGCCTGTGCAGCGCCAAGGTGAGCGACTGGATTGGCGACGCCGCGCTGCTGCGCATTGACGAGGTGCACCACAAAATTGCGCTCTTCCCGACCAACCGGGGCGGCATTCAGCACATCAACCACCAGGTGGAAAGCCAGGACGACATCATGCGCTCCTACTACCTGCTCAAAAACAAAGGTGTGAAGGTCGTCTTCGGCCCGGGCCGCCATCCAACCTCAGGCGCGCGTTTTCTGTATTTCGAGGGCCCCGACGGCCTGGTGTATGAGTTCTCCAGCGGCGTGCGCAGCATCACCCAAGCCGACGAAGCCGCGGGTTACCGCCCGCGCCAGTTCCCGTTTGAGCCCAGCAGTTTTTGCATGTGGGGCAGCCGGCCCGACATTGCGGAGTTCAAAACCTGAGGCTTACTCCACCCGGGTAACCGACGCCGGCTTAAAGCCCAAATCGGCCACCTTGCCTTTGCGCGCGCGGGCAGCCCGGGCGTTGTTCAGGCTGCGGATCTCCAGGGTTTCTTCGCGCTCTTTGCCACCGCGCCCGATGCCCTGGATGCGGATCGAACGGGTGTAGGCTGCGGCACCTGCCAGGGTGTCTTTGCCTTCCAGGTCGATCAGCATCAGGCCGCGACCGCCATTGGCCAAGGTTTTGAGTTCAGCGATTTCAAATGTCAAAATGCGCCCGCCGGTGGAGGCGCAGGCCACATGCGTGGCGGGCACCAGGGGCTTGGCCAGCAGCCCGCCGCCCTCACCGATCACCGCGCCGACGGTTCCTGCCACCACGGAGGGCGCACACAGGCTTTCACCCGCGTTGCAGGTCACAAAGGCCTTGCCCGCGCGAGGGCGCGACGTCATGTTCTCTACCGACGCGATGAAGCCGTAACCAGCCGAGCTGGACAGCAGCACAGTGGCGTTGGCGGGGCCGGCAAAATAGTAGGCCAGTTGCGAACCGGCCTCGAGTTCGATCATGCTGACGATGGGTTGCCCGTCGCCCCGCGCACCGGGCAAGCTGGCCACCGGCACCGAATAAACC
>JANOWY010000502.1:0-14475 GCA_031418135.1 Rhodoferax sp.
CGACCACCTGGCCAGTGAGTTGCCCTGCCTGGTGAATCTGCAGCCCTCGGGCGAACACCTGATGGAAGACTTTTGTTATGCCGGCGGTTTGCCGGTGGTCATGAAGGAAATCCAGCACTTGCTGCATCAGGACATCGTCACCACCAGCGGCAAAACCGTCGCCGAAAACATCGAGGGCGCGCAGAACTATGACCCCCGCGTCATCAAAAAATTCGAAGCCCCTTTCAAGGAGAATGCCGGCATTGCCGTGTTGCGTGGCAATTTGGCCCCGCGCGGCGCGGTCATCAAGCCCAGCGCCGCGACGCCTTCGTTGATGGTGCACAAAGGCCGTGCGGTGGTGTTTGAAAACATTGAAGACTTTCACAAACGGATAGACGACGAAAACCTGGATGTCGATGAAAACTGCGTGCTGGTGCTGAAGAACTGCGGGCCCAAGGGTTACCCGGGCATGGCCGAGGTCGGCAACATGCCGCTGCCACCCAAAGTGCTGCGCAAGGGCATCACCGATATGGTGCGCATCAGCGATGCCCGCATGAGCGGCACCGCCTACGGCACGGTTGTGTTGCACACAGCACCAGAGGCCTCCGCTGGCGGACCGCTGGCGGTGGTGCAAAACGGCGACATCGTCGAGCTGGATGTGCCCCAACGCAAATTGCATTTGCACATCTCCGATGAAGAGCTGGCTGCGCGTTTGGCACGGTGGACCCAACCCGCGCCACCGATGGGATCGGGCTACTGGAAGCTCTATGTAGACCACGTCCTGCAGGCTGACCAAGGCGTTGATCTGGATTTTCTGGTGGGCATGCGGGGTTCAGCCGTTCCCCGCGACAACCATTGAGTCCGACACCCGCCGCGTTTGACAAATAACGCGTATGTCAAGGCGATTTGACGTAGTGGGGCTGGGCGAAGCCATGGTTGAATTCAACCAGACGACGCCCGGCCAACCGAACTACTTGCAAGGGTTTGGCGGCGACACCAGCAACGCGACCATTGCCGCCGCCCGGGCCGGTGCGCGCACCGCCTATCTGACGCGCCTGGGCGACGACACGTTTGGCGACGCGTTGATCAGCCTTTGGCAGCAGGAAAATGTCGCAACCCATGCGGTGGCGCGTGACCCGCAGGCTCACACGGCTGTTTATTTCGTCACCCACGGCCCTAGGGGACACGAATTCAGCTACCTGCGGGCCGGTTCTGCGGCCAGCCGGATGACCCCGCAATGGCTCGCGGGCGGTGCGGCGGACACCATTGCCGACGCCAAAATACTGCATCTTTCGGGTATTTCGCTGGCCCTCTCGCCAGAAGCCCGCGACACCGCTTTTGCCGCCATCCAACTCGCCCGCAGCACCCAGACCTTGGTCTCGTTTGACTCCAACTTGCGGCTCAAGCTGTGGCCTTTGGAGCAGGCTCAAATTTGTATAGGGCAAGCCATCGCCTTGGCAGATATTTTTTTGCCGAGCCTGGAAGACATGGTGGCATTGACGGGTTTGAGCGACCCCCATCAAATTGTTGACTGGAGCCACGCCCAAGGGGCCAAAACCGTGGTTCTGAAACAGGGGGCGCAAGGCGCTTTTGTCAGCAATGGCCAGGCAAGGGAGCAGCTGAGCGGCCATACCGTGCGTTTGGTCGATGCGACGGGTGCGGGTGACTGTTTCTGCGGCAACCTGCTGGCGCGTATCGCTGCCGGAGACGATGTCTTCACGGCGGCCCGGTATGCGAACGCGGCAGCGGCCCTGGCAGTGCAAGGATATGGCGCTGTTTCACCGCTGCCTCGACCGGCGCAGGTGCTGGAAATGATGCAGGGGCTGGAAATGCCGACGCGATGACACCGCGCCAACTCGTCGCCGTGGATTGGGGCACCACCAGCCTTCGGGGAGCACGCTTGGATGCAAATGGCCGTGTGATGGAAGAGCGGGCTTCGGCGCAGGGCATCCTGAATGTCAGGCCCGGCGAGTTTGGCGCGGTTTTTGGCTCCTTGTTCCAGGACTGGATGGTCTCAGAACCGGTTTTGGTGTTGATATCCGGCATGGCCGGCAGCCAACAAGGCTGGGCAGAAGCCCCGTATTGCCCCTGCCCGGCGGGTTTTGATGAAATTGCGCGCCAGCTGACCTGGCTTGAACCCGGCCGCATGGCCATCGTGCCCGGCATCAGCTGCGAACACCCACATGGGCCCGATGTGATGCGCGGTGAAGAGGTGCAAATTTTTGGTGCCCTGCAATTGACCAGGTTGCGCAATGGCTTGTTTGTCCTGCCGGGCACCCACAACAAATGGGCGCAGGTGCATGATGGTCGTGTGACCACCTTCAAGACGTATATGTCGGGCGAGGTATATGCATTGCTCAGCCAGCATTCCATCTTGTCCAAAACGCTGGATTCAGGCGCCACGCTCGATACACCCGCCTTTCTGGAGGGGGTCAGCCTTTCGCAGCACCAGGGTGGGCTTTTGCACCACGCGTTCGGCACCCGCACCTTGGGCCTGTTCAAACGCAAAACACCAGGGCAACTGGCCAGTTATTTGTCGGGGCTGGTGATCGGTGACGAGTTGCGCTCCCAGGCCTTGGCAGCCGGTGGCGAGGTGGTACTGGTCGGCTCCGAAGCCCTCACCGCACGTTACGCATTGGCATTGGCGCACATCGGCACCAGCACCCGCAAACTCGGCGCTGAAGCCACTTGGGCAGGCCTGCATGCCATTGCCAAAACACTTCAAATCTAGATACCTGCCATGACGATGACACCACTGGCCCGATTCAACCAGGCGATGCAACAGCTTCCCCTGGTCGCCATTTTGCGCGGCCTCTCGCCAGACGAGTGCCTGCCAGTGGGGCAAGCACTGGTTGATGCCGGCTTTCGTCTGATTGAAGTTCCGCTGAATTCACCGGATCCGATTCAAAGCATTGCCCTGCTGGCTGCGCACTTTCCGCAAGCTTTGATCGGCGCCGGCACCGTGCTCACCGCTTTGCAGGTTCGTGATGTTCACGCCGCTGGCGGCTTGATGGTGGTGTCACCCAACTTCAATGCCGAAGTTGTACAGGAAGCGGTGAAGCGGGGTTTGGTCAGCCTGCCGGGCATCATGACGCCGACCGAGGCCTTTGGCGCGCTTGAGGCCGGGGCCCATGCGCTCAAGCTGTTTCCGGCTGAACTCGCGTCCCCTGCGGTTGTCAAAGCCCTGGTGGCAGTATTGCCCAGCGGAACCCATTTGCTGCCGGTAGGTGGTGTTTCGGCAAAAAACATGCAACTGTGGCACGATGCAGGTTCGGCCGGGTTTGGCCTCGGCTCGAGCCTGTACAAACCCGGGATGTCCGTTGCGCAAGTGGCGCAAAACGCGGCCGAAGTGGTGACGCTGTTCCAGAGCCTTAAAAAGCCTGCACCCTAGCCTTTCAGAACTTTTTCAACCCTCGCACAGAAACCAGCCCCATGACCAAGATCGACAAATTCCCCATCACCCAAAAATGGCCGGCGCGGCACCCAGACCGCATCCAGCTGTACTCCTTGCCCACGCCCAATGGGGTCAAGGTGTCCATCATGTTGGAGGAAATAAAGCTTCCGTATGAAGCCCACCTGGTCAGTTTTGAAAAAAATGACCAAATGAGCGCCGAGTTCATCTCGCTCAGCGCCAACAACAAAATACCGGCCATTCTGGACCCGCAAGGCCCTGGTGGCAAACCGTTGCCGCTGTTTGAATCGGGCGCCATATTGGTTTATTTGGCGGCCAAGTCCGGCAAACTGATGCCCAAGGATGAGGCAGGCAAATACGAGTGCCTGCAATGGGTGATGTTCCAGATGGGCGGTGTGGGCCCCATGTTTGGCCAGCTCGGGTTCTTCCACAAGTTTGCCGGCAAAGACTTTGAAGACAAACGCCCGCGCGACCGTTATGTCGCCGAATCCAAACGCCTGCTCGGCGTGTTGAACCAGCGCCTGGCCACCCGCCCCTGGATCATGGGCAAAAACTACTCCATCGCCGACATCGCCACCTTCCCGTGGATCCGCAATCTGGTGGGTTTTTATGGCGCGGCCGAGTTGGTCGGGTTTGAAGGCTTTCCGAACGTCAAACGCGCCCTGGAAGCCTTTGTCGCCCGTCCCGCCGTTCAGCGCGGGCTCGTCATCCCCAAACGAGACTGAAAGCTGCGCGGGTCAAAAAAGGGCCGAAAAGCACGGTTTCGGGCTCCATCGGCAAGTGCTTAAGAAAAGAAGGCTAATTGTTCACATATCGATTGCACTATTAGCTATTATTTAGATAGCGTTTTGCCGGCTTGCATCAACCTGATTGCGCCAAAAAAGACAATAACAATTCCCCCACAAGGCCCGGCTGCTCCTGTTGCACCCAATGCCCTGCGCCAGCGATGAGGTGGCATGGCTGCATGTGGGTGCAGGCCTTGTGTTGCATGGCTTCAAAAGCACCCGGCTTTTGGTAGATGCCCCAATCACTTTGACCAGCGATGAACATCGAAGGCACATCAATGGTTCGACCCGAAAACAGCTTCAACTCAGCACCCAGGGTTTCGTCTATCGATGCCCGGTACCAGTTCAAGGCACCTTGAAATCCGGTGCGTGCAAATTCAGCGGCATACACGGCCAATTCTTCATCCGGCAGCCATTGGCAAGCTGCAACGGCTGCGGGCGTGGGCATCTCTTGCGCCACCGTTTCAGCCATGCCCATCGACAAATCCATCAGGTAATAGGTGGGTATTTTCGCCAGTTCAGCGGCCTCAACGCCGGCCAATTTGAACGGCTGGTTTTGGGGCCAGTCAGCGCTTTTGTGGTGGTAATAAGCCCGCAAAAAGGCGTGGATTCCCTGGGCCGGATCCCGCATGTTGGCTTCTGCCTCACGCGTTGCGTAGTACCACTGGTAATGTTTACGCGGGCGCGGCAAATAGGCCAGTGCGGCATGCAGACCCGCGCCCCACAGGTCGGCGGCAACTTGGCCTGGGCGAATGGCAGGCGGCCCGCCAAACGGCGCGCTCATCATCACCACCGAACGGAATACGTCCGGCCGCACCAAGGCACACCAGGCAGCGACCGATGAACCGAAATCATGCCCGACGACTGCATTCACATCTTGCCAACCCAGCGCAGACACCAATGCCAGAGCATCTTGAGCCAGGTTCAGTGGCCGCGAGGGCGCCAGATCGCCGTCATAGTCGCCATGCCAACCGGTGGTGCGGCCATAACCGCGCTGATCTGGCGCAACGATGTGAAAGCCGGCTTGGGCCAGCGGCAGCATCACCTTTCGCCAGCTGTAGGCCAGTTCCGGGAAACCATGCAGCAATAGCACCCGCCCCTTGAAAGGCTGACCGACGGGCTGATCAAACCCGGCCTCCAGGATGTGAACGTTCAAGCCATTCACATCGGGCACGCAGCGCGATCGGATGCCTCTGGGCAAACCCGGCAGCGGGTTTTCTGCCTGCGCGCTCACAGGGGTCTCTCCTGGCGGGTCCACGGATATCTGACGGGCCCAAACCAGGCACCCGCGTAAATGGCCCAGGCGTTCAAAGTGCCGTAGACCACCAGCGCTATCGCCTGTGCGGCAAACACGCCCGCCAGCGAGTTCCAATAACGAATGGCCAGCCAGCCACCCGCCAATGCAATGACGAGACGCACGATGTTGCCAATCACGGGCCAAAGCAGTCTGCCCGCGCCCTGCGAGGCAAAATACAGCACAATCGCCAACCCAAAAAATCCATAGGTCGGGCCGACGGTGCGCAAGTACTGGGCACCCACCTCAAGCATCGCCGGGTCACGGTCAAACAGCTGCAGCCACGCATGTGGAAAAAACGCCGCCCACAGCCCCACGCACTCAGCCATTCCGAACGACAGGGCCGCTCCTATCCAGGTGGCCTGCAGCGCACGCTCCCGCTGGCCTGCGCCAATGCAGGTGCCCACCATCGCAACCAAGGGCGCGCCGAACCCGAACACCAGCGGAACCAGCAAATACTCGAGCCGCGAACCGGTGCCATATCCGGCGATTGCTGCTGTGCCAAAACGCCCGACCATGGCGGTGGCGAAGGCTATCGCGATGTTGGTGGCCGCCGTCGAAAAAATGGCTACCAGGCCGACGCGCAAAATGTCCCAAAACAGCATCTTCTTCAAGGTCGTGCCCCGACACTTCAAGCGAAGCAAACTGCCGCTCGACCGGAGGTAAAAAACAAAAACACAACTGCCGATGGCGTAATACGCCAACAGCGCCAAGGCCCCGCCCACAATGCCAAAGCCCGGAACGGGCCCGTAACCAAAGATCAGCAAGGCCGACAGCGGCACCATCACAACCGCGCCACCCACCATCACCACCGCTTGCATCATCATGTTGCCAGTGCCGCGGATCAGCGCCGACAAAGCGTTGAAGAACCAGATCAACACCGCCCCCGCAAAAACCCAATGGGAGTAGACCAAGGCCGATTCGAGCGCCTCGCCCCGGCCACCCATCAACGAATAGATCCAGCGCCCGCCCAACAGCATCACACCGGTGAACAGCAGGCCGAAGGCCACCGCAATGATGACGGCATGCGATACCAATGCGTTGGCGTCGTCCCGCCGCCCGCTGCCCAGCGCCCGTGCAACGCTGGAGGCAATGCCCCCGCCCATTGCCCCGTTCGAGGTCATCTGCATGAACATGATCAGGGGAAACACCAGCGCCATGCCGGCCAACTGGGCGGTACCCAACTGGCCGACAAAATAAGTTTCAATCAGACCCACTGCCGTTTGCGCCAACATCACCAGCACATTGGGCGCACCCAGGCGCAGCAGGGTGCGCAAAATGGGCGCTTCAAGCAACAGGCGGGTACGCGGGTCCACTGCCAGGCACTCAGGAAACAGCCAAACGCTGAACCGGCGCTTCCTTGATCGGAAGGTGGATCAACGCAGCACCTATTGCCAGCACCACATCGATGTACCAAACCCAGTCAAAACTGCCAGTGATATCGAATATTTTTCCACCCAGGTAGGCACCCATGAAACCGCCCAGCTGGTGCACCAGCATCACCAACCCGAACAAGGTGGCCAGGTTGGCCGTGCCAAAAAATTTGGTGACCAGCCCGGCTGTGGGCGGCACCGTGCTGAGAAAAGTCAGCCCCATGAAGGCGGCAAAAGTCAGCATGACGGGGCCGGTTTTGGGGGCCAATAAAAACAGCACGACACCCACGGCCCGGGCCGCATAAACCAGGGAAAGCAATGACTTCATGCGCCAGCGGGTCGTGGCCCAACCCATGGTGACACTTCCGATGATGTTGAACAGCCCCAATATCGCCAGCGACCAGGCGCCCCATTCAGTTGGCAACCCACAAGAAGCCACAACCCCCGGCAAATGGGTCCCTAAAAATGCCACGTGAAAGCCACAAACAAAAAACCCGCCCGCCAGAAGCAGGTAACTTGGCGTGTGAAAGGCCTGCGTGATGGCCTCGCGCGCCGACAAGGGTTTCGCGGCAACAGCACCCACCGGTGGTGCCGCTCTCGAATTGCCCCGCAGCAGCCAGGCTGCAGGCAAAGCCAAAACGACGAAAAACGCCATCGTCTGCATGGCGCTGGCCCAGCCCCAGGCGACCAGCAAAACACCGGCCAGTGGTGCCAGCAAAAATTGGCCCATCGAGCCACCCGCGTTCACAATACCCATGGCCATGCCATGTTTGGCAGGCGGCAACAGGCGGGCGCACGCCGCCATCAATACCGCAGGCCCAGCGATGCCCGCCCCACCTGCCGCCAAAATGCCAATCGCAAAAATCAAGCCCGCCGTGCTGGTCATGTAGGGCGTGATGAAGGTGCCAATAGCCACCATCACAATTCCCACCAACAAAATCCGCCCGACCCCCGCCTTGTCGGCAATTGCCCCGGCAAACGGCTGGGTGAGACCCCAAAAAATTTGCCCAAAGGCAAACGCCAAACTGATGCTGGCCAGCCCCAAACCGGTGGAAGTATTGAGCGAACTCAAAAACAGCCCCATGGTTTGGCGCGTGCCCATGGTCAACCCGAAGGTACCTGCTGCGGCCAGCAGCACGAGCCAAACGGCAACCGTTCGATGGCGGGGGGTGTCAGTCATGGGAGTGCCTAATGGGTAAGTGCAATTCGAAGGAGTCCTGAATCAGGCTGTGAATTGTGCCCGTGTATTTTCTTGGACGAATAACCTGCTGTAGAAGCACCGTTTCACGGAAGGCACGACCTGCCAATCAGCCGTCAAGGCACAATGCCCTCCCAGACCATTTCAGGACTCAGCACCACCATGCGACTTTTACACACCATGTTGCGCGTCGGCAACCTGCAACGCTCGATTGACTTTTACACCCAGGTTTTGGGCATGACCCTGAACCGGACCAGCGAAAACCCCTCGCAAAAATACTCTCTGGCGTTTGTGGGTTATGGCACCAACCCGGATCATGCCGAGATCGAATTGACTTTCAACTGGGGCACCGAACAATACGAACTGGGAACGGCCTTTGGCCATATCGCCCTGGCGGTACCCGATGCCTATGCTGCCTGTGATCGAATCAAGGCTGCAGGCGGCAACGTCACCCGCGAGGCCGGGCCGGTCAAAGGCGGCACCACCGTCATCGCCTTTGTAACCGACCCCGACGGCTACAAAATCGAGCTGATTCAGCGCCCTTGATATATGCTTACCCACCTGCTTGTGACCAGTCTCGAACCTTCCGTGTCACAAGCTGTACATGAATAATCGAACGACCGTGCTAAAAACCGCCTTTGGCCTTTAAGCACTGACTTTTTCTGTTTTTGAAAGACTGTTATGGATCTGGCTTTTACTCCCGAAGAACTGGCATTTCGCGAAGAAGTTCGCTCCTGGGTGGCGCAAAACCTGCCCAAAGACATCGCCTACAAAGTACAAAACGGCTTGAACCTGAGCCGCGACGACCAACAAGGCTGGGGCAAGATTCTGGGTAAAAAAGGATGGCTTGGGTTTGGTTGGCCCAAAGAATTTGGCGGCCCTGGCTGGACTGCCGTTCAAAAACACCTGTTTGAAGAAGAATGCGCCATGGCCAGTGCGCCGCGCATTCTGCCGTTTGGCCCCGTGATGGTGGCCCCCGTCATCATGGCTTTTGGCACACCCGAACAGCAAAAACGCCATTTGCCCGGCATCGCCAGTGGTGAAGTCTGGTGGAGCCAGGGCTACAGCGAACCCAACGCGGGCTCCGATCTGGCCAGCCTGAAATGCAAGGCCGAACGCCAGGGCGACACTTACCTGGTCAACGGGCAAAAAACCTGGACCACGCTGGCCCAATTCGGCGACTGGATTTTTTGCCTGGTGCGCACCAGCAATGAAGGCAAACCACAAACCGGCATCAGCTTTTTGCTGATCGACATGAAATCCCCCGGCATTTCAGTCCGCCCGATTCGCACCGTCGATGGTGGGGTCGAAGTGAACGACGTGTTTTTTGACAACGTCGTGGTACCCGCTGAAAACCTGATTGGCCAGGAAAACAAGGGCTGGACCTACGCCAAACACCTGCTCAGCCACGAGCGCACCAATATCGCCGATGTCAACCGCGCCAAACGCGAACTGGAGCGGCTCAAGCGCATCGCCAAGGCTGAAGGCATGTATGACGACCGGCGCTTCCGCGATGAAATCGCCAAGCTGGAAGTCGAAGTGGTGGCACTGGAAATGATGGTGCTGCGGGTGCTCGCGGCCGAGAAATCAGGCAAGAATGCGCTGGACGTTGCAGGCTTGCTCAAGATTCGTGGCAGTGAAATCCAGCAACGGTATGCCGAATTGATGATGATGGCACCCGGACCGTTTTCGCTGCCCTTGATTCGCGAAGCCATGGACGCTGGCTGGCAAGGTGATGCCGTCGGAGCGTTGTATTGCGTGCCACTGGCTGGCACTTACTTCAACATGCGCAAAACCACCATTTATGGCGGCTCCAACGAAGTTCAGAGAAACATCATCGCCCAAAACGTGTTGGGATAACAAGCACCGTTACCAGCGATGTTGTTTCGCTTCACGCGAACAACTTTGCTCCCCCGGGCCCCATCCGGGGGGGTTCCAGAATGATGAATGCAGTTGACCATATTTTCTTTTTAATTCGGGGCCTTGCGCTCTATTGGTAGAGGTGATTTATGAACTTTGACATTTCTGACGAACAAGAGCAACTTCGCGACGCGGTGAAAAAGTGGGTTGACAAAGGCTATACGTTCGATCGGCGCCGCAAGATAGCGGACGCCGGCGGATTTTCTGCCGAAGCCTACGCCGAGATCGCCGAGCTGGGCCTGTGTGGCCTGTATGTACCTGAAGCCGACGGCGGCCTGGGCATGGGGCCGGTGGAAGGCATGGTGGTGATGGAAGAGCTGGGGCGCGGCATCGTTTGTGAACCGCTGGCGCAGGCCCTGATTGCCGGCGGTGTGTTGGCTGGGTATGCGCCCGCCGACCTCAAAGCCGCCTGGTTGCCCCGCGTGTCGTCGGGCGAAGCCATTGTGGTGTTGGCCCATGTGGAACGCGCAGCCCGGTACCACCTCAACCAATGCGCCACCACCGCTGCGTTTGCCGATGGTGCATGGTCTTTGTCAGGCACCAAAAGCCTGGTTCCCGTGGCCGACGTTGCCCACGCCTTTTTGGTGCCCGCCATGGCCGCCGGGAAAATGGCCATGTTCCTCGTTGAGCGCGAAACCGCAGGTGTCAGCACCCGGGGTTACGGCACGCAAGACGGCGGCCGTGCCGGTGAGCTGGTTTTGACCAGTGCCACCGCCCAGATGGTGACAGAAAACGGCCTCACAGCCTTGGAACACGCAGTAGACATTGGCATCACCACCGTGTGCGCCGAGGCTGTTGGTGCCATGGAGAAAGCCCTGGCCATCACCGCCGAATACCTGAACACCCGCAAGGCATTTGGCGTGGCCATCAGCTCCTTTCAGGCCCTGCGCCATCGTGCCTCCGACATGAAGATGGAACTCGAACTCGGGCGCTCCATGAGTTATTACGCCACCCTCAAGCTCAATGCGCCCGCGCCCGAGCGCCGTGCTGCTATGGCCCGCGCCAAATACCAGTTGGGCAACTCCATGCGGTATGTCGGCCAGCAGGCCGTGCAGTTGCACGGGGGCATCGGCGTAACCGACGAATACATCATCAGCCATTACTTTCGCAAACTGACACAGCTGGAGATGAGTTTTGGCGACACCCTGCACCAGTTGGGCGAAGTGGCTGACCGCATGCAAGACACCGCCGGTGTTTTTGCCAACTAAGGACCGCCATGACCACCCGCCGCCTACTACTTGCCCTGCTGGCTGCAACCGGCCTTCTGGCCGCCTGCACGTCCGGCCCGCTGGCCCCAACCACCGCCACCGCCACCGCTACCAGCCGGAACCTGGACGAATCGCCGGTCATCGTTTTTGTGCATGGCAACGGCGACACGGCGGCGTTGTGGCAAACCACCTTGTGGCGATTCGAATCCAACGGCTGGCCACGCGCCCGGCTCTACGCTATCGAAGTGCCTTACCCATCGGCCCGCGCCGACAACAGCAAGGCTCAGCCCGGTACAACATCGAGTGACGAAAACATGGCTTACCTGCGAAACGAGGTCGGCAAGGTCTTGCGGGCCACGGCTACCAGCAAGGTTGTTTTGTTTGGCAATTCGCGTGGTGGCAATGCGATCCGCGATTACATCCAGAATGGCGGTGGCAGCAACACTGTGTCCCATGCGATTTTGGGCGGCACACCGAACCATGGTGTGTGGGCCATCAAGGGCTTTCGCGAGGGCAACGAGTTTTCTGGCACCGGCCCGTTTCTGACGGGCCTGAACGCACCCAAGAACGCCAATGGCGACGAAGTCACCGGGCCGGTCAAATGGATGACCATCCGTTCCGACAACAACGACAAGTTTGCCCAGCCCGATGGCTTGTGGATAGGCGCCAAAGGTACGGCCACCAACGTCACCTTTGCCGGGCCAGAGCTGAAAGGGGCCACCAATGTGGTGATCCCCCGCATCGACCACCGCGAAACTTCGTATTCACCGCAGGCTTTCGAACAAGCCTTTCGCTTCATTACAGGCAATGCGCCCACTACCACAGCCATCACCAAAGAGGCGACCATTGCGCTGTCGGGCAACATCACGGGCCGGGGCGTGGCCTCGCACGACCCCAAATCGGGCAACGACTTCAACAACCTGCCGCTTGGTGCCGCCACTCTGGAGATTTACGCCACCGACGCCGCCAGCGGTGCCCGCCAGGGGCCAGCCGTGTACACCAAAACTGTCGCTGGAGATGGCGAGTGGGGCCCCTTCACCGCGCAAGCCGGTGTGCCATACGAGTTTGTTGTCGCCGCGCCCGGCTACACCACCACCCATCTTTACCGCAGCCCGTTTCCACGCTCCAGCACCATCGTGCACCTGCGCCCCGAACGCCTGTCCGATGCCGACAAAGCCGCCCAATCGGTTGTAACGCTGTTCCGTCCGCGTGGTTATTTTGATCTGGAGCGCGACAAAATCAGTCTGGACGGCAAAACCGCCCTGCCCGGTGTTCCGCCCACAGGCGCGGGCATCGCCAGTTCCAAAATGCTGCTCACGCAAGCGGGTGTGCGCCCTGTGGTTGGCGAGTTCAACGGTGAACGTGTCACAGGGCAAACCTGGCCTGCAGCCGAAAACCGCAGCGTGGTGCTGGAGATCACGCAGTAGAGACCTGCTGGTTTGGCGTGTAGCCCCTCAGCCAGCCCAGGGCGGCTGCCTCCGTGTCACCCGGCGCGTGAAACGATTTTTTTCCTTGCCAGAGGTACTGGGCGCGCCTCCTTCTTTACCTGCGGCAGCCGCCCTGGGCTGGCTAAGGGGCATGGTTTGGTCATGCCGGGAAATGGGAAACCTCGGAAGTCCCTGAACCCCAAAAATTCCGAATTCAAAATCATCATTACATGCATTTGCCTTGAATTGCCGTGCTCCCATTAAACTGGGCAACCAAATCCAAAAACTATTCCGATGACCATTGCTCAAAAATTGCAAGGAGTTGTTTTTGCGATGTTTGCACTAGTGCTCTTCTCGCAAACTGCTCACGCCGAAACTATAAGTTGGACTCAGGAAGCCCAACTTTCTGATGGACGCAGTCTCAAAATTTCACTGAAATCAACGTCGTCGTTAGAAGTAGTTTTTCCATTCATCATGCCGCATATCCAGCAGAGCGGATTTGACAAACACTACGTCGAATTTCAAGATCCGATTACCTCAAGGCGGGTAGTTTGGGAAGGAAAACGAGGCTTCCGTCCAGTCCTCGTTGACTATGTTGAAGGCGTCCCCTACCTTGTGATTTCTGGCCGCCCAACTCGGGAAACCGAAAAGCAGTACGGTTGTCCGGAATTACCGTTCATCTACCTGAAGTATGTCCAAAATGAGTGGCTACCAGTTGACGTTGACATTGCTCCACGGCAGTTGCAGACCTCAAACATTCACGTCGGTTACAACATCCAAAACGGAAGCCACTATGAATGGACTACTGTGCAGTCCAGAAGGCTTTTGGCTGAACAAATGTCAGAAGGATTTTCACCAGTAGACATTCCAAGAAGCTACGATGCCTGGCGAATTAAGTATAAAAACAATCTACGCAATGAGAGAAATTTTGGCGATTGCCGCCCGCCCAAAGAACCTCCGTCAGATATCCCCTTACCGCTACCTACAGAAGTCGAATTAAAGGTTCTGGAGGAAATCGAGTATCGGCCCTTGGAGGATGCACCGCCATTTACCCAAGTTCGACCCCGAATGGGCAAAATCTCTAGTGCAAATTGCGCGATGCATTTCAGACTCGCGGATGCTGAGGATGTCTCACTTGGCTATCGTTTTTCTGCCGATCCGACAGGCAACAAGCTTTTACCTTACACCGCCAAAAGTAGGGAAAAATTGCAGGTGGGGCAAACTCGCACAATTCGAATTTGCGATGGTGAATCAGTTTGGTTTCTTGCCGAGTTGGAAGAGCCCGGCAAAACGATCATCACCAAATATTCGAGTCGAGGCGATCTCATTTATAACGTTCGATTTAAAAAGCCAAATATTGAGGGAAATAAACTGTGGAGATCGATTGACTACGGCTCTTTCACTGTAGAAAGAGACCTGTTAGCCTTCGATTGGCAGATTGAACTCAGCTCGCTGTCTGGACCACAAAAAATAAATGTGAGAAGGGTCATAAGATTTAGTTTTCAGGAACCATTGGAGCTTCCTGGAGTTACCGTTCGGAAGTGAGTTCGACCCGAGGAAGTGACAGTGCGTACGCCCGAACTCCCACCGGTGTCTTGTGAAGGAACGCCAGCCCTTGTTGAAGCATACCAAGCCGAGCCAGATGGTTGAAACTATTAAGGATAGAAGGCTCAATGGCTAAAGAGTCAGACTTCCTTCGTTCCGATCAAAATTCACCGCTCGATTAACTATGCCGACCAGCCAGCCCAGGGCGGCGGCCGCCGTGTCACCCCGCGCGGGAAACGATTTTTTTACTTGGCAGAGGTTCTGGGCGCGCCGCCGTCTTTAACTGCGGCAACCCCCCAGGGCGGGCGGGTGGGGATAGTTAATAGAGCGGGGA
>JANOWY010000503.1:0-3384 GCA_031418135.1 Rhodoferax sp.
CCGCCCACGCCGCCTGCCCCTGGTTGTTGAGCTGGGATGACCACGAAGTCCACAACGACTATGCAGGCACCACCGAGGGCTTCACCTCCAACGCCGAACCGGCCCGCAAAGAGCCGTTTGAACGCCGCCGCGCTGCCGCCTACCAGGCTTGGTACGAACACATGCCGGTGCGCGCCAGTGTGCTCACGCGGGCGCTTGCGGGGTTACAAGCTGGGGCCGAAATGCGCATCTACCAGCAGTTGCGTTGGGGCCAACTGGCCAACCTGTTGCTGCTGGACCCGCGCCAATACAAAGACCCCATCGTCTGTACCAAAGATGGCCGTTTGGGTTCCAGCACTTTTGACCCCGCCACTTGCGCTGCATGGGCCGACCCAGCCCGTTCCATGCTGGGCACGGCACAAGAGGCCTGGCTGGCCAGCCAATTAGCGCAAAACAGCCCCGGCTGGCCGGTGTTGGGCCAGGGTTCGGTGCTGGGCCCGCGTGATTTCAAACCCGGCCCTGAAAAAACCCTGTGGAACGACGGCTGGGACGGTTACCCCGCAGCCCGGCAGCGGTTAACCGATGCATTGGCCAAACGGCATGCAGCACAAACAGGGCAAACCGCGCGGCAAAGCGCCGTGGTGCTGGGCGGAGATGTGCATGAAAACTGGGTGGGCCACATCAAGGCCGACTATGCAGATGCCCAATCGGCCAGCGTGGGTGTGGAATTTTGCGGCACTGGCATCACCTCGCGCAGCAACAACGCAGCCCGCAACGTGGTAGACGGCTGGCTGGACGAGAACCCGCATTTCACCTTTGCCGACAACCGCGCCAAAGGTTACGGCCTGTGCGACTTCACCCCCGCCCAACTCACCACCACCTTGCGTGTGGCGGACGATGTAACGCGCAAAGATGCCGCCATCTCGACGCTGGCCACGTTTGAGGTGAAGGCGGGCAGGGCGGTGGTGGAACGGGTTTGACGTTGATTTAAGTAATTTTGAACAGTACCTCTCTAAAATAGTGATAATTGTTCAAATAATAATTGCGCTATAAGCTATTTTTTATATATTAAAAACGTACAATTAATATTATTAATTTCTGTAAAAAGTTATTTTTCAGGCGATTTTAGATAAATTTAGAAGGCCATCATGACATCCATTGCAAACGCAACTTCAAACGCCGCTACCAACGCATCCACCCACGCCAGCGCTCCAGCAGCCATTCAGCAATGGCACGCCTATGCCAAAGCCCGCAACGTCGCCTTGCTGGCCGATTTGCTCGAAGAGCACTGCACCTTCCAGTCCCCCGTGGTGCACACCCCCCAGCAAGGCCGCGCCATCACCACCCAATACCTGGCCGCGGCCATGCAGGTGCTGGGCAACGAGAGTTTTACCTACAAACGCGAGTGGTACGCGGCCGATTCAGCCGTGCTGGAATTCGAAGCCACCATCGAAGGCATCCGCGTCAATGGCGTTGACATCATCAGCTGGAACGCCGCCGGCAAAGTCACCGATTTCAAGGTGATGGTGCGGCCCCTGAAAGCCGTGAACAAGCTGCATGAAATGATGGGGCGGATGTTGGCGCAAAAGGGCTGAAATCATTGGCTCTATTTTTGTGCCCACAAATGATGGCACAAATAGTGACATAATTCATTCACTATGGAATCATTCGCCGTCCGAGACCTGCGTGAACACACCGGTGAACTGGTGCGCAACGCCGAACATCACCAGTTTTCCGTTGTGTCCAAACACGGCAAGCCCTTATTTGTAGCGCTGCCGTTTGACGACACGATGTTGAGCGCCGGGGTGTCGGTAGCCTTGGCCGATCGTTTGGTGAAAAGCGGCGAGTTGTCCGTAGCGGCAGGTGCCAAACTGGCCGCCATGCCGCTGGCTAGTTACATGCAACACCTGGGGGCCGTAGGCCATAGCCTGCTGGACGAAGCCGCTGATCTGGATGCGGAACTGGCCCGATTGATTTAACTTCGCCCGGGTTTCCATTTTGAAAACGCTGCTCGTCGCAGACGCGGGCCCACTCATCGCCTTGGCCGTCGCGCAGGCCCTGCTGCAAACCGCGAACCATTTCCATTTGGTTGTGCCGCAGGCCGTTTTGACTGAATGCCTGGCCGATGCTGCGGCACCCGGCGGGCAGCTTATTGCCCAAATGCATCAATCGGCCCGTTTTCAAATCGTCGCAGATGAAGACATCCGGTCGTTGGATCTGGCTTATGCGCAAGGTTTAGGCAGTGGCGAGGTGGCTGTTTTGGGCTATGCGGTGCAGCACGGCTTTACAGCGCTGATCGATGAACGCCGAGCCCGCGCGGTTGCCAAAAACCTCGGTGTCGCAACGGTGGGCAGCGGCGCCGTTCTGTTGGCACTCAAGCGCCGGGGGCTACTGGTATCGGTTCGCGCCTCGTTGGATGCCTGGGCGGCACACGGCTACTACGTTTCAGCAATCATTCGAGCCGAATTGCTTCGCCGGGCCGATGAACCTGGGTGACAAACTGGCATTTGCAGAGGTTGATGGATAAAACCAGGGTGGCGTCACACCCGCCAATGGCTGCTTCCGGGAGTTACTGCAAAACCTCCAGCAACCGATCCAACCCGCCCGAATTGATCGCCACCATGGCCTGTTCGCGCACTTTGGGTTTGGCGTGGTAAGCCACCGAAAGCCCGGCCACTGACATCATCGGCAAATCGTTCGCCCCGTCGCCCATCGCAATAGCATGGCGCGGGTGAATACCGTTGGCGGCGCAGGTTTGAATGAGCATGCGGCGCTTCTCTTCGCCGTCGCAAATATCACCCCAATGCTGGTCGGTCATGCGGCCGGTCAACACGCCGGTTTCATCCAGCTCCAGAATGTTGCTGCGGGTGGCGTTGATCTGCAAGCGGTCGCGTATGCGGTCGGTAAAAAACGTGAAACCGCCGCTCACCAGCAGTGTCACCATGCCCACTTTTTGGCACGCGGCCACCAGCTCGGCAGCGCCGGGGTTGAGTTGCAAACGTTCGGTGTAAACCTGCTCCAGGTGCGCCAGTTTCACACCCTTTAGCAAGGCCACACGGCGGCGCAGGCTGTCTTTGTAATCGGCAATTTCACCCCGCATCGCGGCTTCGGTAATCGCCGCCACCTCGGCCTTGCGGCCCGCCGCGTCGGCGATCTCATCCACACATTCGATGTTGATGAGGGTGCTGTCCATGTCGAAGGCGATGAGCTTGAAATCGCGCAGTTTGAGGGGAGCATTGAGGCCATGGATGACCAGGCCGGGGGAGATTTCTTGAGGGAGCATGTGAAATTGAACGGCTGTAAAAAACAGTTTTGCAGGGAGTTGCAATAGCTGGTGACCTATCTGATTTCAGAAATGAGCTGCGCCAGCGATTCACCGTTGATTTTGGTTTGATAGTGGATTTG
>JANOWY010000504.1:0-5503 GCA_031418135.1 Rhodoferax sp.
TTGCCTTCGGCGTCTTCAATGGTCTTGCGAATGGTTTCGCGGTAGGCCACCTGGGGCTTGCCGACGTTGGCTTCCACGCCAAACTCGCGCTTCATGCGGTCAACAATTATTTCCAAATGCAGCTCGCCCATACCGGCGATCAGGGTCTGGCCAGACTCTTCGTCAGTCTTGACGCGGAAAGACGGGTCTTCCTGGGCCAAACGCTGCAAGGCGATGCCCATTTTTTCCTGGTCAACCTTGGTTTTCGGTTCCACAGCCTGAGTAATCACTGGCTCAGGGAATACCATGCGCTCCAGCATCACAATGGCGGACGGGTCGCACAGGGTTTCGCCCGTAGTCACATCTTTCAGGCCCACACAAGCAGCGATGTCACCAGCGCGGATCTCGGAGACCTCTTCGCGGTTGTTGGCGTGCATTTGAACAATACGGCCGATGCGCTCTTTCTTGCCGCGAATCGGGTTGTAAACGCTGTCGCCCTTTTGCAGCACGCCAGAATAAACGCGCACAAACGTAAGCTGGCCGACAAATGGGTCAGTCATCAATTTGAACGCCAACGCCGAGAACTTCTCGCTGTCATCTGCCTTGCGGGTTACCGGGTTCTCGTCGTCGTCCATGCCCTTGACAGGTGGAATGTCGACAGGCGAAGGCATGAATTCAATCACCGCATCCAGCATGCGCTGAACACCTTTGTTCTTGAATGCCGTGCCGCACAACATCGGCTGGATTTCAGAGGCAATGGTTCGGGTGCGGATGCCCAGTTTGATTTCGGCTTCTGACAAATCGCCTTCTTCAAGGTATTTGTTCATCAGCTCCTCATTGGCTTCAGCAGCCGACTCGACCATCTTCTCGCGCCACTCTTTGGCCGAGGCCAGCAGTTCTGCGGGAATTTCTTTGTATTCAAACTTCATGCCCTGCGAAGCTTCGTCCCAGATGATGGCCTTCATTTTGATGAGGTCGATCACGCCAGTGAAGTTTTCTTCAGCGCCGATAGGAATAACGATGGGCACGGGTGATGCTTTGAGGCGCAGCTTCATCTGGTCATAGACCTTGAAGAAGTTGGCGCCGGTGCGGTCCATTTTGTTGACAAAAGCCAGACGTGGCACTTTGTACTTGTTGGCCTGCCGCCAAACGGTTTCAGACTGTGGCTGCACGCCACCCACGGCGCAGTACACCATGCAGGCACCGTCGAGCACGCGCATCGAGCGCTCGACTTCAATCGTGAAATCGACGTGCCCTGGGGTGTCAATGATGTTGATGCGGTGTTCGGCAAAATTGGTTTCCATGCCTTTCCAGAAGCAGGTGGTGGCCGCCGAGGTGATCGTGATGCCACGCTCTTGCTCTTGCTCCATCCAGTCCATCGTGGCCGCGCCATCATGCACTTCGCCAATCTTGTGGTTCACACCCGTATAAAACAAAATACGCTCGG
Organism: Rhodoferax sp.; assembly: GCA_031418135.1. GTDB lineage: Bacteria > Pseudomonadota > Gammaproteobacteria > Burkholderiales > Burkholderiaceae_C > JANYCG01. The sequence goes on from JANOWY010000504.1 coordinate 1,427, forward strand.
TGGTGGTGGTTTTGCCAGCGTCAATGTGCGCTGAAATACCAATGTTGCGATAACGCTCAATAGGGGTATGGCGAGCCATGATAAATATCCTTGGTTGCTCTAAAAAAATTACATGCCGACTACAAATGCCCCCGGAAACCCTTTATTCAAGGAGCTACCGGGAGGTTCGGCGTAGCGAGCGCCGTTTAGGCAAGGCGCAGACCCGCCAGACAGTGCTTTAGCACGGCAAGGGTCTGCAACGCCGCATAAACGACGCGCAGTAGCCGCCCTAGAAGCGGAAGTGGCTGAAGGCGCGGTTGGCCTCTGCCATGCGGTGCACTTCGTCACGCTTTTTCATGGCGCCGCCACGGCCTTCGGTGGCTTCCATCAGCTCATTGGCCAGGCGCAACGCCATGGATTTTTCACCACGCTTGCGCGCGGCTTCCTTGATCCAGCGCATCGACAGGGCCAGGCGGCGCACCGGGCGCACTTCAACCGGCACCTGGTAGTTGGCACCGCCGACACGGCGGGACTTCACCTCGACCATGGGCTTGACGTTGTTGATGGCCATGGTGAAGGCTTCGACCGGGTCTTTGCCCGGATTTTTCTTTTCGATCTGTTCAAGGGCACCGTAAATGATGCGCTCTGCGACGGCTTTTTTGCCGCCTTCCATGATCACGTTCATGAACTTGGACAGCTCGACATTGCCGAACTTGGGATCCGGCAGGATTTCACGTTTGGGGACTTCGCGACGACGTGGCATGTTTTCACCTCTTTGCTTCAGTTGATGTTTTTGCAAACACCGCGAGCGTCATTCAGACTGCTCACTTACTCGACCCGACATTGGGTCACTACGTTTATCTTCTGCGCCACGCAGCAGACAAACACCTATTAAATGGAACTAAAAATGAAGGATTACTTCGCTTTTGGCTTTTTGGCGCCGTATTTGGAGCGCGATTGCTTGCGGTCTTTCACGCCTTGCAAATCGAGCGAACCGCGCACGATGTGGTAACGCACGCCGGGCAAATCCTTGACACGACCGCCACGAACCAGCACCACGCTGTGTTCCTGCAGGTTGTGGCCTTCGCCGCCGATGTACGAAATAACTTCAAACCCGTTGGTCAGGCGCACTTTGGCGACTTTACGCAAGGCAGAGTTGGGCTTCTTGGGTGTAGTGGTGTACACGCGGGTACACACACCACGGCGCTGCGGAGAATTCTGCATGGCAGGACTCTTCGACTTGATGGTCTCGACCTCACGGCCTTGACGCACGAGCTGGTTGATGGTTGGCATTGGTAAAAAAACGTCCCTAAACGTTGAAACTGGACTGACCTAGGTGAATTCGGGTGACTTATCGGTCAAAACGAAAGCCTTCAGGTGAATTCGTGACAAACCCTGATCTGGTGGCACCCAACCCTTCGGCAAATTCCGAAAAGCCTTCGAGTATAGCAAGCTTGGAAAAAAGACGCAACAGCGTCCTGCCTGCGCGAGTTGATGGCGCCCCAGTTTGGCGTTACGCCCGTCGGCCTGGTCCGTTTTGTCCCAGGCGCACGTCCGGCAATGGCCCCAATTCTGGCGGACCTGAAGCCTGTCGTTCTGCCGATATCATCCGTCCACGCCCTAAAAACCGATCCCCCTGATTGGGAAAAACCAGGAACACCATGCCTCAAACCACTTCTCGCCTTGTGTGTCGTCGTCGTTTGTTGGCCTATGCGGGCGCTGTGTGGGGCCAATGGGCGGTATCTGGCCTTGGCACTGCGGCAGTCGCCAAAACCGGGGCCGATGTGCTGCTGGCGCACAATGCCCCAGCCCAGCTGAACCCGGCCTTATATTTGATCAGTGAAAAACTCGATGGTGTAAGGGCGATCTGGGATGGCACGACGCTCAAATTCCGCAGTGGCCGCACAGTGAATGCGCCGCCCTGGTTTTTGGCCAGACTGCCCAAAGTTCCGGTTGACGGCGAATTGTGGCTGGCCAGGGGCAAGTTTGACGTGTTGTCAGGCATGGTGCGCAAGGCACAGCCGGTGGATGCTGACTGGGAGCAAATCAAATACTTCATTTTTGAGCTGCCTGGCGGCGACGGCGATTTTGCGGCACGTGCGGCCCGCATCAAACTGATCGTGCGCGGCACCAACTGGAACCAATTGCAAGGCGTAGAGCAATTCCGTTTGCCTGATCGGCCATCGCTCAAGGCGCGGCTCCAGCTGGTGGTCGCCGAAGGCGGCGAGGGCCTGATGCTGCATCGCAGCAATGCGCCCTACGTGACGGGCCGCAATGAGGCCTTGCTCAAGCTGAAAGAGGTTTCAGATGCAGAGGCCGAAGTGGTGGCGCACATTCCCGGCAAAGGCAAGCATGCGGGCGTGATGGGTGCGCTTGAAGTTAAAACCGATGAGGGCCAGCGCTTCAGGTTGGGCACCGGCTTCAGTGATGAGCAACGCAAAACGCCGCCCGCCGTGGGTAGCCGCGTCACCTATACCTACCGCGACCTCACGCCGTCCGGCAAGCCCCGGTTTGCGGCGTTTTTGCGGGTAGCGGCGCCTGAATGAACAAAGTCTGATGTGCGTTTGAGTCAATGTCGGACCAGCCACCGCCAGACGCTGTATTCAGGCCCACGCAGCCTGCCCACGGCATGGTGAATTTAGCACCTCATCCGCAACCGTTGCACGGGTTGTGATGGCCGTTCGGCCAAGGCCAAAGCGCTGATTAACGCTTGTTGCGTCGGCGTATCAACAGCAAAGATGCCAGAGCCGCCCCCAGCAGGGCCAACGATCCGGGTTCAGGAACGCTGTTCGGCGCGCCCACCAACAAGGAGATCACGGGGATGTGAAATTGCAGGTCGGCGAACGGGAAAGGCGCAAAAGGACTATTCTCGCCAGCCCGCAAGACAAGGGTGCCAATTTGCTGGAGCTCGTATGTGCCCGCCGCCAAAAAGCTGCCATCGGCGTCAAAGTTACTGGTGTTGACCGCGCCCGCACCGCGGCCATGGCCCGATCCTTCGCCGTCACCCACCAATGCATTGCCGGAACTAACACCCAAATTCAGGCTGGTTCCGAGCAAACTGCCCGTGAAATCCCACGTAAAAGACCCAAAGGTTCTGGCTGCGTGGTCGTAAAAATAATCGTACTCTTTGCCAAAAAACCAGTTGCCGTCGGTTTCCAGGGTAATGCTGCCGCGTGAAATCCACTGCGCGCGGCACTCGCTGGCGGTTTCCAGGCTGAGCGGCCCGGTAACGGAAATCCCCAACGGGACGAAATCAGCCACCAACTGATGGCTGGAATTTTGGCAGCCTTCGCTGAAGGTAACTGACAGGCTGGGCTGGGTGACCAATGCCGTTGCCGCCGCGGGGGTAGGCAGCGTGACCATGGCCAAGCTAGCCAAAAGGGCCGCCGAAGGGGTTAAAAACTTGAATTGCATGTATTGCCTCGGTAGGTTCGTCAATGACCGCTTAGCCAACAAGTACAGGCTTGATTTGCCAAGCCCCGGCCCGCAACGTCAAAGCTTCCAAAAGAACGTCTCGCAGGTCGTCGGGCATTTTATAAATAAATCTCCCGAAACGAGCCACTTCATTGAGCCGACACGGAATTATCTCCGGCATGTGAATTTGTTCACACTTTACGATGAATTGGCATCAAAAAAGTCCAGTTTAAGCGAGAAATGCATGCTTTTCTATTCGACTCGGTTTATACGGAAATGTAAAAATATAGGCAATTCCATCGGTTGATGTAAAAATTTTTACAAGTTTAGGCCCCGCAAACTTTGCTGTTGATGGGCGACCCCGCCCGTCATTGACGGGCCACTAACGGACCTGCAAGCGAGGAAAATGTCGATATTTTTAACAGTCAGCGGCTGGAGAAAACACGGTTACACAAATAGTGATGCAAATTCAATGGCTTACAAAAAGTTGACCGTATAGCGCGATTAATGCTTGTTTTTTGGGTTCAGTTAGCTTTCATCCATAGGAGTCCAATCATGATGCTAAAAAGTAACGACTATGCCAACCTGAAGTCGATGGTGGGTGTCGGTCGGCTCACGGCCATTGCCGGTGCCCTGGTTGTGTTTTGCCCGTTTGTGGGGGCGGGGGTGGGATCCATGCAAGCC
>JANOWY010000505.1:0-10757 GCA_031418135.1 Rhodoferax sp.
CAGGCGGTTCTGGCCGCCCTGGTTTTTTGGGGTAGCTTTGGCTGGGTCATTCCGCAGCCCGGCGTCCTGATCTGGGCCGCCTTGATGCACGGCACGCAACTCCACCGGCATGCTGCCTGCAAAGCCTATTTGCGCCAACCGACGCCGCAGCGGGATGAGAAAAAGGAAATTCGGCGCCTGAGCACCACCATGGCCGTCAGCGGGACCATCTGGGCACTGGCGCCCTGGCTCTTTTTTCCGGTCAACAACTTGCCCCTGACGGCCGTGATGATGCTGCTCTTGCTCAGCATGAGCTCATTGAGCATGATCTCCATGGCCCAATTCCGCCAGGGCGCGCTCAATTTCAACGTGCCGATTTATATTGGCCTGATCACAGCCCTCCTGTGGCAGCGCGATGTTCCCCATGCCTTGTTGGCCTTGGGCGTTGCTGTTTACGGCTACAGCAGCATTCATTTTGGCCTGCATCAAATCAAGGTGTTTGCAGACGTGTTGCGTACCCGATATGAAAAAGAAGACCTCGCCCAGGATCTGGCAGAACAGGTGCGAATCGTCGAACGGGCCAGCCTGGAGAAAACGCGCTTTTTCGCGTCGGCCAGCCATGATTTGCGCCAGCCTCTTCATTCGCTGGGCCTGTTTGGATCAGCCATTCATGCACGACTGAAAGACACGACAGACGAACCACTGGCCAAAAACCTGATGCATTGTGTTGATGCGCTTGAAACCTCGTTCAGCGCCATGCTCGACCTGTCCAAGCTCGATGCAGGTGTCGTCGAAGTCAATGTCCAGCCCACCTCGTTGCCGGTGGTTTTTCGCCGCCTCTCCAGTACCTTCGCCCGTCAGGCCGAAGCACGTGGATTGGCGCTACGGTTCAAGCCAGGCAATAAATGGGTGCACGCTGATCCTGCACTGCTGGAACGGCTGGTGGGCAATCTTATCCATAACGCGCTGAAATTCACTGCCAGTGGTGGCGTTCTGATCCTGGCTCGCGGCACGGGCCGGCAGGTATGTATTGAAGTCTGGGATACCGGATGCGGCATCAACGCGCATGAGTTGACGCTCGTTTTCGATGAGTTTTACCAGGTTGGCAATCAGGAGCGAGACCGCGCCAAGGGCTTGGGTATGGGGTTGGCAATTGTCAAACGCCTGTCGCACCTGATGCAGACTCAGGCCCTGGTTCAATCAAGGCCTGGCCGCGGCACCGTTTTCAAGCTGCGCCTGCAAGCGGCACCCCGCGCCGTCGCCCAGCTCGAAACCAATTTCCAGAGCATCAATAGCGGTGTTTTCCGCGCCTTGACGGGCATGCGCATTCTGGTGGTGGATGATGAAGTCAGTGTGCGTGAAAGCACGGCAGCCGCCCTGCGGCTCTACGGTTTGCAAGTCGAACTTGCTGACAGCCTGGAGCAGGCCACAGCGGTAGCCAGCCGTTGGGGCAACCAATTGGATGCTCTCATTACAGATTACCGTTTGCGTAACGGGCTGGACGGCCTGCAAGTAGCGGCAGACATACAGGCGCAGCTGAAGCGCAGAATACCAACGCTTCTCATCACCGGAGACACGGCGCCCGAGCGGGTTCGTCTGGCACAGCGAAGCGGCCTGAGAGTCATGTACAAGCCGGTCAAAATAAACGATATGGTGGAAGCTTTGAGGGCACAAATTTCTGCGCCCTGAACGCAGCAATTAGCCGCAGAAATCCACTATTCAGCACGGTATGACAGGCCATCCCATCAGCACCTCCGCTCCAGGGGCAGCGCAGCAACTCGCACTGGACGACCGCATCCGGCAAGAGCAAGCCATGTCCTTGCTTGGCTTGTCAAAAGGGCACCCCGTCAGTGCCATCCTGGCTGGTCTGGTCTTTTGGGTCAGCTTTTATATTCAGTCGCCTCAACCCGGCATTGTGATGTGGGCGGCGATCCTTCATCTGACACAGGCGCACCGGTTTTACCAAGCATGGGTTTATGACCGAACGCCCCTGCGCCAGAGAAATATCCCGGTTGACATCAAGCGGTATTCTGCTGCGCATGCCGTCAGCGGCATCGTTTGGGGACTGGCCCCCTGGTTTTTTATGCCCAAGGGCGATATCGCCCTGACATCACTGATCGTGCTGATGCTTTTGTGCATGAGCTCCGTCAGCATGATGGCCTTGTCGAACAGCCGCCAGGCGCTGGTCTTTTTCAACTATCCGCTGGCGTTCAGTTTGGCGGCTTCCTTGTTTTGGCAGCGCGACTTTTGGGGGCTCTTTATTGGCATCGCGGTGCTGATTTATGTGCAGAGCTCGGTGCGTTACGGCCTCAAGCAAAACCAGTTGCTGGCGGACTCCCTGCGGGCCCGGTATGAAAACGAGGCGCTGGCCATAGCCCTGCAGGCGCAGGTGCAAAAAGCTGAGCAGGCCAGCCAGGAAAAAACCCGCTTTTTTGCGTCGGCCAGCCACGACTTGCGCCAACCCTTGCACTCCTTGGGCCTCTTTGGCTCGGCCATTCAGGCCCACCTGAAAAACACGCCTCAGGAACCGCTTGCGACGCATCTGATGCAGTGTGTAGACCAGCTTGAAACCTCTTTCAGCGCCATGCTCGATTTGTCCAAGCTTGATGCGGGTGTTATCGCAGCGCGCAGCGAACCCGTCGCCTTGGCGCAGGTCTTTCGCAATCTCTCCAGTGTGTTCAGCCGTCAGGCGGAATCCTGTGGTCTGTCTTTGCGTTTCCGGCCGGGCGACAAGTGGGTCGATACAGACCCTGCGTTGCTTGAACGCCTGTTGGGCAACTTGATCCAGAATGCCCTGAAATTCACCCGGACGGGCGGCGTTTCCGTGATTGCGAGGGGCCACGGCAACACCCTGCGCGTCGAAGTCTGGGACACCGGCTGCGGTATCGCCCTGGATGAACAAGGGCGTATTTTTGACGAGTTTTACCAGATCGGCAACCACGAGCGGGACCGCACCATGGGCCTGGGCATGGGCTTGGCGATCGTGAAGCGTTTGGCAAACCTGTTGGAGACGCCCATCTGGGTGGCTTCCTGCACCGGCAGGGGCTCGGTGTTCAAGGTACAAATGCGAAGAGTCAAGAAGCCGGCGGATCTGCCGTCTTTTCAGACCCGCGCCGTCAGCAGCGGCGTGTTTCGCGCCTTGACGGGTTTGCGTGTGCTGGTAATTGACGACGAAGCCAGTGTCCGCGAAAGCACTTCGGCGGCACTGCGCCTGTACGGATTGCAGGTTGAGGTGGCGGATGGCCTGGCCAGCGCCCGAGAAGCTGCGATTCGCCTGGAGGGCCGCATTGACGCGGTGATCACTGACTACCGGCTGTGCAAAGGCAAAGACGGGATTGAAGTGTCGGGTAGCCTGAACACCCTGCTGGGCCGGAATATTCCGACCCTGCTCATCACCGGCGACACCGCACCAGACCGGGTCCGGCAAGCCGAAATCAGCGGGCTGTGTGTGTTGTACAAACCTGTACGTATCAGCCAGATGGTCGAAGCGCTGCGTGAACAATTGGCGCAGCCACGCCTGCAACGATGATGACTTGTTGGCACCACCGCTGTTAGTACTATCCAGCAGGTGTTTTGAGATGATGCTGCGACCCTCCCTTTTTACCCGCGCCGGGGGCGCATTGTCGTCAGGTGGTGTGCCTGGCAAGACACCGCCTTCGCCCGATATCGACGCGCGCATCTTGCACATCCAGGCCGGGTCCCTGCTGCAATCGAGCTTGTCGCAGCCCATCAGCGGATTCTTGGCTGCCTTGTGTTTTTGGGCAAGTTTTTACTACCAAATGCGGCACCCTGGCATCCTGGTTTGGGCGGCCATCATGCATGCGACGCATTTGCAGCGGTTTGTTCAGGCCTGGCACTACCTGAAAAAGCCGGTTGCACAACGCAATACTGAACGCAGCATCCGCAGCCTGTATTACGCATTGGCGGTCAACGGAAGTGCGTGTGGATTGGCAACCTGGTTCACAACGCCCTGAAATTCACGCCCCAGGGGGGCGTAGTGGTATTGGCGCGCAGCAGCGGCAGCTTTGTCAGCCTGGAAGTCTGGGACACCGGTTGCGGCATTGAGCCCGAAGAGACTTCTCGCATCTTTGACGAGATTTACCAGGTGGGCAACCAGGTGCGAGACCGGGCCAAGGGTTTGGGAATGGGATTGGCCATTGTCAAACGCCTGGCCACTTTGCTGCAGACCCCGTTCACCATGGCTTCACGGCCCGCAAAGGGCTCCGTCTTCAAAGTTCGGGTGCCCGCCGCGCCCGCAGCCTCGGCACCCCCCGCGTTCAATGCGCAGGCCATCAACAGCGGCGTGTTCAGAGCGCTGACCGGGCTGCATGTGCTGGTGATCGACGACGAAGCCAGCGTTCGTGAAAGCACCTCAGCCGCTTTGCTTTTGTATGGCTTGAACGTCGACGTGGCTGACGGCTGGCAGCAGGCCCGTGACATCTGTCAACGTCTGGGGCCAAGACTGGATGCGGTGATTTCAGATTAAAGGCTGTGTAATGGCAAAGATGGCATCGATGTGGTGAATGACCTGATCCAGCTGGCCGGGCGCCCAATCCCCGCCTTGCTGATCACCGGCGAAACGGCACCGGAGCGTGTGCGCCAGGCTGAAATGAGTGGTCTTGCCGTGCTCTACAAACCAGTCCGTATCAGTCAAATGGTCGAGGCCTTGCGGGTGCAGATTTCGTCAGCCGCTTGATACCTCACACGTTTCCTGCGCCAGACGCTGGCCATGGGTTGCCATCAAATCAATAGCGGTGACCAAGGTCATGACGATGACCGAAGTCACTCGTCAATTAGCCAGCACGAAACTAAGCTGGTGCCTGTGTTCAACCAACATCAGGCCATGCCATGAAAACAATCAATTCTCTACGATGGAAAACGTCAATCCGGGTGGTGACAACCGCGCTTGCAACCGCCTGGTTGGCAGCTTGTGGCGGCAGCAGTGACCCCGTCACCTTGCCCATCACCCCCACGGCCAGCAGCCAACCAGCGCCCGTTATGACATTGAGTGGCAACACCAATCCTTACGTCAACACGCTCAATACCTACGAGGCGACGGTAACTGGCGCTACAGCGACCGGACACACCTGGAGCTGGGGTGACGGCTCTGCAAACACCACTGGCAACCCTGTCAGCAAGGTATGGAATCGAATTGGAACCTACACCGCGTCGCTGACTGGAAGTGTCAGCGGAACTGCTTTGACGGGAACCAAAACCGGTTCCGTCAAACCCGTGCCGGTTGCCCCCGGTTATGACCATACCTGCAATCTGCTGGCCGATGCCACCGTGAGTTGTTTTGGCATCAACACTTACGGCCAATTGGGCAACGGCAGCACGGTCAATGCTTCCGTTGCAGTGCCGGTTACCGGACTCACCGGCGTGGTGGGCATTTCGCTGGGGTACACCTTTACTTGTGCGCTCAAGTCAAACGGTAGCGTTTTCTGCTGGGGACGCAACGCACAGGGGCAGCTAGGAGATGGCACATTGGTGAACAAAAGTGTTCCCACTGCCGTCGTCGGTCTGAGTGGTGTCAGCGCCATCAGCGCAGGGGGAGATCATGCTTGCGCGGCCAAACTGGATGGCACGGCGGCCTGCTGGGGTTTCAACGGCGAGGGCCGTTTGGGAAATGGATCCGCAGTAGACAGCAGCGTGCCCGTGGTCGTTACCGGACTTGCTGGCGCAGTTGATGTCCGAGGTGCAGGTGATCACAGTTGTGCTCTCAAATCCGATGGCACGGTGATGTGTTGGGGCCGTAATTTGTACGGGCGCTTGGGCAATGGAAGCCCGATCGATTCGACAACGCCAGTCGCCGTCACAGGTTTGACAGACGCCGTGGCATTGGACGCCAGTGGTGCCCACAGTTGCGCACTCAAGCGCAATGGCACTGTAGTTTGCTGGGGGCTGAATTTTTACGGCCAAATTGGCGATGGCACAACCACGGATCGCAACGTACCAACCGCAGTCAGTGGTCTCACAGGCATCGTTGCGTTAAACGCTACTGGATCGTTCCATACCTGCGCGCTCAAATCCGACGGCAGGGTTTATTGCTGGGGCTTCAACCAGTCCAACGGCCTGGGTGATGGCACCACCATTGATCGGTCAGCGCCCGTATTGGTGACCGTCGCGGGTGTCACTGGTATCGTGGCAATTGCCGCACATCATCGCCAAACCAACTGTGCGGTCAAAGCCGACGGCACGCAGGTTTGTTGGGGCACCACTGCGAGTTCCTGATGCAGGTAAATGCCGTTCAATCCGCCACCGCCGCATACACCATGTCGCGGAACAGATGGCGGTAGTATTCGCGCTGGTTGGGGGCCTGAATCATCAATGTGGCGCAGAGCTGAAGGGCGGGGTCGATGAAGAAAGTGGTCCCCGCCAATCCGCCCCAGTAGTACATGCCGACCGAGCCTGGCACCGGGGCGACACCGGCATCCTTGCGCACCGCAAACCCCAAACCAAAGCCGTATCCTGGCAACACCAGGCCACTGGAGCCACCCGTGTTGACCGGAATTGTGCCCAGGTGGTCGGCAGTCATGTAATCTACCGTTTGCGGGCCCAACAAACGCACACCATCCAACTCGCCCCGGTTGAGCATGAACTGCATGAAACGGGTGTAATCCATCGTGGTGGAAGCCAGGCCGCCACCGCCGGATTCAAATGCGGCCGGGTGCTTGATGTCAAACACCTTCATCTGCAAGGCACCATCCGGGTCTTTGGCAAACGGTTCGGCCACTTTGTCGTGCAACGGCGGCGGCACACTGAACCCGGTGCTGTTCATGCCTAGCGGTTTCAAGATGTGCTGTTGCAAAAATCCACCCAGTGTTTGGCCACTGATCACTTCAATGATGCGCCCCAACACATCGGTGGCACGGCTGTATTCCCACACCGAGCCCGGATCATTGATCAACGGCAAAGCACCCAAGGCGGGCATGAATTCGGCGTTGCTGCGGTCCCGTGTGCCCATGCGGGCCTGGGCATATTGGCGCTGCACGGGGCCAACACCCAGGAATTCGTAACTGAGCCCCGAGGTATGCCGAAGCATGTCATGCACGGTTGATGGGCGGCTGGCTGGCCGCAAGGCGCTGCCCTCTGCTGCTGGCAACACCTGCTGCTTGGCAAACTCCGGTATGAACTTGCCCACCGGGTCGGTCAGCAGCAAGCGCCCTTGTTCATACAACATCATGATGGCCACCGAGGTGATCGGTTTGGTCATGGAGTAAATGCGGAACACCGAATCGGTTTGCATGGGCGTGCGCGTGGCCGGGTCTTGCCAACCCAAGCTTTGCAGCAGGGCAATTTTGCCGTGGCGGGCGATCATCACCACCGCGCCGGGCAGCCGCTCGCGGGTAATTTCGTCTTGCAGCACCGATTGCAAACGCGCGATGCGGTCTGGCAAAAGCCCCAATGTCCCGGGTTCGGCAAAAGAGAGTGAGGAACCGTTTTGAGACATGTCAGTTTCCATAACGTTGCCGGGCCAGCGCAGCACCTGCCGCCAGAGCCTTGAGTTTGCCTTCAGCGACACCGCGGCTCATGGGCGCCATACCGCAATTGGTGCACGGGAAGATACGGTGTTTGGGGGCAAATTGCAGGGCCTGGCCAATCGTGTCGGCCACTTGTTCAGCGGTTTCAACTATGTCGCTGGCGACATCAATCACGCCCACCATCACATCTTTGCCCTGCAACAGGGCGATCAGCTCCATCGGGACGTGCGAGTGAAAACATTCCAGACTCACCTGCTGAATACTACTTTTGGCCAGCGCCGGAAACACCAGCTCGTATTGGCGCCACTGGTCACCCAGTTTTTCTTTCCAGTCGTTGTTGGCCTTGATGCCGTAGCCATAACAAATATGCACGGCGGTGGTGCAGGTGAGGCCCTGCGCAGCGCGCTCCAGCGCTTGAACGCCCCAATCTGCCGCGTCTTTCATGTAGACGTTAAAGGCTGGTTCGTCAAACTGGATGATGTCGACACCATCGGCCTGCAGGGCCAGCGCCTCCTGGTTTAACAGTTCGGCAAAAGCAAAGGCCATCTTCACTTTGTCGCCGTAGAACCGGTCGGCCACCGTGTCCACAATGGTCATCGGGCCGGGCAAGGTGAACTTGAGCTTTTTCTTCGTATGGGCGCGCGCCAATTGCGCCTCAAAAGCATGCACCCGCCCTTTTAACCGCAGCGCAGATATCACTTGGGGCACCTGCGCGTCGTAACGGTTGTCACGTATGCCCATGGTGACTTTGTGTTCAAAATCGATGCCTTCGACTTGCTCCAGAAAGCCGTGCACGAAATGCTGGCGCGATTGCTCGCCGTCGCCCACGATGTCAAGGCCCGCGTCTTCTTGCGCCTTGATCCACAACAGCGTGGCATCGGCCTTGGCCTGCACCAGGTCAGCCCCTTGCTGACGCCACTGTGGCCACAACTTGTTGGTTTCAGAAAGCCACCCGGGTTTGGGTAAACTCCCAGCGATGGTAGTTTCAAACATATTCAAATTACCTAACAATTTTATTCATTTTCACTACTAATAATATATCTAGCTATTCAATCGCTATGTTAATAATATCCATTTTTTAAATTCAACATGTTTTTAAATCAGAAATCTAAGCCTCTGCTTCTTGCAGGGCCCGCCACATCACCTTGCCGCTGCCACTTTTAGGCAGCGCCTCGACAAACTGCACAACCCGGGGCACTTTGTAAACGGCCATATTGTCACGGCACCACTGAATGATTTCCTCACCTGTGGTGTGCGCATGCGAGGCCCGTAGCACCACCACCGCCTTGACCGATTCACCCCGATAGCTGTCTTTGGTTGAGATGATGCACGCCTCCTGGATGGCAGGGTGCCGGAACATCAGGGCCTCAACCTCGGCGGGCCAAACCTTGAAGCCTGCCGCGTTGATCATGCGCTTCAGACGATCTGTGATGAAGAAGTAACCATCCTCGTCAATCTTGCCCAAATCCCCCGAGCGAAAAAACCGCTTGCCTTCGAACTCGATGAAGGCCTTTGCCGTAGCTTCCGGCTGTTTCCAGTAACCCGCAAACACCTGGGGCCCCTGGATGATGATTTCACCCTGCTCACCCTGCGGCACTTCCAGCAAGGTGATGGGATCAATCACCCGCGAGTCGGTGCCAAATATCGGAATGCCCAGGCATTGCTGTTTGGGGTTGTCTGGCGGGTTGTTGTGCGAAGGCGCAGCGGTTTCGGTGAGACCATAACCTTCAACGTAGCGCAGGCCATATTGCTCAAACAAGCGCTGTGCTACTGCCTGCGGCATGGCCGCCCCGCCACCACCGATGCTGGTCAGGCTGCTTAAGTCAAAACTGGCGAAATTCGGGCTGCCCAGCAAATCAATGACCATGGTCGGGATGTTGGTCCAGGCGGTTACTTTCCAGCGAGAAATCATGCGTCCGGCCAGCTCGCGATCCCAACGCGGCATGATGACCATGGTGACACCCATGCGGATGCACCCGTGCATCAGGGGCACGATGCCGGTGATGTGAAACATGGGCACCACCATCAACACAATCGCTTCGGGCGACCCATTGCCCCACAGGCCGGATGAGATGGCGTTGTGCATGATGCTGCTGTGCAAATGCATGCAGCCCTTGGGCAAGCCGGTGGTGCCGCTGGTGTACGGCAGCAATGCCAGGTCGCCCGGGCCGACGGTCAATTCAGGCGCGGCTGCTGCGCAGGCGATGGCCGTGTTCCAGCCATGCACCTGCCCGTTTGGCAAAGCGACAGGTGCATGCCGGGTGAACAGCCAGTCGCGCCAGGCCTGCGGTGGCGCATCATCGCCATCTACGTTGACGTCAAAGGCATCGGTGAAATGGGTGGTGATCAAATGCTGGAGACGTTCCGGGGTCGGCAATCCGTCACTGGCCTTGACCCACTCGGCAGCCAAGTCGGCGCTGGTGAAGGCCACTTTGGCTTGGGGGTCTGAAATATAGTGCTTCAGCTCTTCGGCCCGGTTCATCGGATTGACCGGTACCACCACCGCATTGGCCCGCAAAATTGCAAAATGGGCGACGACCAATTGCGGGCAGTTTTGCAGTGCCAACACCACCCGGTCGCCCTTGCGCACACCGAGCGTATGCAAATAGGCCGCCAGGCGCTCGGCTTGGTCAAACAGTGCGCGGTAGGTCAGCACCGTGCCGAAAAACACCAACGCCGCCTTGTTCGGGTAGCGCCGCGCGCTGGTTGCCAGGTTGTCCCAGAGTGAAACCTCAGGGAGCGTGATGGCGTGAGGCAGCCGCTTGGGCCAAAACTTGTAATGAGCAGACATAGTCATGTTTGGTAAGAAGGTCAAATGACGTTGCATCGTAGCGCCAAACCATCTGCCCCAGCGACACCGGCCGCAACACCCGCGACAAGCTTAGTTGGGGAAATGACAAGCCGCCTGGCAACCGGGTGCCATCTCGCGCAGTAACGGCGCTTCAACCCGGCACCGCTCTTGGGCGCGCGGGCACCGCGGGTGGAAATGGCACCCCGCCGGCGGGTTGATTGGGTTGGGCACGTCGCCTTCCAGCACCACCCGCTTTCGTTTCACCGTCGGATCCGGAATCGGCACCGCCGACAGCAGGGCTTCGGTGTACGGGTGGCGCGGCGTGGTGTAAAGGTCACGCGATGGGGCAATTTCAACAATACGGCCCAGATACATCACCGCGACCCGCTGGCTGATGTGCTCCACCACCGACAAATCGTGGGCAATGAAAAGATAAGTAAGGCCCATCTTCTCCTGCAAGTCTTCCAGCAGGTTGATGACCTGGGCTTGAATTGAAACATCGAGCG
>JANOWY010000506.1:0-5473 GCA_031418135.1 Rhodoferax sp.
GACTGGCTGCGAAGCGCTGTCCAGGAAGCCAAAGTGCTCGCGGGTCTGGCCGCTTTTATTGACCAGGCGGGACATCCACTGAATCGACAGAGGTGCAATACCATTTAACTTGCCGAACTTTTCCTCATATTCTTTTAGCAGTACTTGGCGATTTACTTTCTCATTGCCATTTCCATTGCACAGCCGGAGTTGAAGAACGGCATGCACCGCTTTGAAGCTGATGCGTTGGGCCGTCGCATGCCCTGCCAGGTCGGCGGCATCGACGCCCACGTGCCAGTTCAAAGCGGGCCTGTTCCAACGACGCGGATGGTTGTGCCGCACGTCGCCCAGCACCCCAGCCCGGCTTTCCATGCCTTGAACGAACTCCTCGGGCAGTTGTGAAATCTCTTCGTCGCTGTAGCCTGCCAAATACATGCCTTCGACGGTCAAGCCCAGGCCAATGGAAATCGCACCGTCATTCAATGGGTCGGTGGCTGAGGTAAATTTTTTCTTGTCCAAAAAAGTTGCAAATGCACCTGGCGTTGTGAAAGACAGGAAGATAAGGCAGCCGTCATTCGCATTGACGATGGGGTGCAGGATGCCTGCCTGTATGTCGCACTCCCGGGTCACTTCGAGCTTTGCTGGTGCGCCGGGGACTTCCCGCCCCTCAGGGGCTGGTTCTACAAACCAATCCATGGCGTTCTTGAAGCGGCGGCGTGCCCTGATGACCGCATCTTCAAACTCGTCACCCGCGCCGTCATCGGCCATCGGCGCGAATTCGCGCAACAACTCCAATGCCGCGCATTTCAAGACCTTGCCGTCATCGGTACCTGGCAGGTACCACTCTGCCAATCTGTACAGACCCGCCAAGCTTCGCACGCCTTGTCGAAAAGCCTGCTTCTTGGTGTGGATGTAATTTGCGCTCGATCCATCGCCCAGACCCGAGTTGGTAGGATCCAGTCCGTTGTCCGTCAACGTGTCTGAAATCGACTCCGCTGAGCTGACCGAAATTGCAAAGGAATCCATTTCGCCTTTTGCGGGGTCGGCCTCGCGGCGCTGCAATCGCTCGAAGCTGCGCAAATACTGCGTGTCCTGGTAGGTCAGTCCCGGCGGGGAATAAAAAAACGGCGATTCGGCCTGGTGAGTGCGCAGCCAGTTGCACCAGGTTTCAAAGGAGCTGGTCCACCCCAGGTCGTAATTTTCGGTATTGCAAAAGATCAAATCGAGCGAGCGCGAGACCTTTTGCCAAATCACACGTATGTAAGACTCCCACGCGCCATCAAATGTCACTGCCAGCAGCACCTTGTTTTCGGGCTCCAGCACCGCTATGCGTATGGAATGAATGCGGCCTACCCGTTCCACTGCATCTGACAACACTCGGGCCAGGTCATACTCATGTGCTGTGGTTCGACCCAAATGCAGGGCCCGCAACACCCGCTTGACACGCGTTTTGTAGGTGACTGCGTCAAGCGCCGGGATGAATCCCTTCTTGATTGGCGCAATGATGGTGAGATCAGAGGCGCCTGCAAGGCTTCCGGTCTTGTGTATTTGTTCTTGTCTCATGTGTTCTCTTTTTGATCAATATTGGCTACGGCTGTCACAACCAGAATTTTGCGCAATTTGACCTCAATGTTGAATGGCCTGAATACCGTGCAGTTTGGCAGATGTTGCGAAATGAAACATCCCCATTTTTGGGGATATGACCCAGCAACAGTCTTTTGGCCGGTGGCACATTTCTGGAGTCGCAGGATCGAGGGCATTGTTGTACGTGCCTCCCTCCATCCCAATAGAACAGGGTGCACCTTCAAGTCTTCACGTTAGGCTGATCGGCAGCGTCCGCAACGGTGGATTCACTTCAAATCAATCGTTTTAGCCACCGTTTGCATCAGCCAACAGGTTTCCGACAAGAGTGGTTTTTTGAGGATGGGTAAATTTGACCGCACTATAAAAACCCGCAAGGTTGTCAACAAAAATTCGCGAGTCTTTGGGTTGTTGCGCCAGGCTGCGCACGGCCTGCGCAACGAATGTATACCGCCATATCACCAGCGCAGCGGCAACTTCTTCAACAACACAATCCGCCGCTCCACCACCTGCAGGTAGCCGCCGGTTTCGAGATCTTTCAAAATGCGGCTCACCATCTCGCGGCTGCAGCCGACGCGGCTGGCCAGTTCGGCGTGGGTCAGGCGGTCTTCAATGCGCTGGGTACCGTCTTCTTGGGGCTTGGCCAGCGCGTACAGGCACTGGGTGAGGCGGCCATACACGTCAATAAAGGCCAGGTTTTTGGTGTTGAGCGTGGTGGCGCGCAGGCGGCGTATCACCTTGGCCAGCAGTTGCAGGGCGAATTCGGGGCGCATGGCGATAAAGGCCAGCAGCCGAGCACGGGTGATGATGGCGCAGGTGGTGGCTTGCAGGGTGATGACATCGGCCGAGCGGGCTTCGCCATCGAGCGCCATTTCGCCAAAGTATTCGCCTGCGCTGAAGACGCCGTAAGTGACTTCTTTGTCGTTGCCGTCGCCGTTGGGGCTGGTTGCGCTGCGGGTGGAGGCTTTGACCTGGCCGCTGAGCACGATGAACATCGTGTCGCCCACGTCTCCTTCTGCAATAACGATGGTGCCTTTGCGGTAGCGCCGCACATCGCCTTGGGCAGCCAGTTCGCGCAGCAGGGGGCTGATGGTTTCGTTGGCGCAAAACGCGCTCAACGCAGGGTCAGGCGCGTTGTGAGGCCGGGGCGAAGTGGCAGCGTGCATGGGCATCAAGGTAAATGTTACCGTGATGCTAACCGTTTTAGGGGCTTAACGCGGGTGTGATGGAGTTGTTGAAATTGTTCTAAAAATAGCTAACTATAATGTATTTAACATGAATATTTATAAAATTAAATACTTTATGTTATATAAAATATAGCTAATTATACAATATTTATATCAACAAAATTCACTTTTAATTTAAATAGTTTTTTTTAAATAATTATTATTACAAATAGTGTGGAACCATCATGCCACCCAGAAGGCCGTTCAGGTTCAACGCCAAGGGTGGCAGCACCGAGACCTTTTGCACCAAATCCCGCACGCTGTCGCTGGCGGTTTTTTGCCGTATGGCGCGCAACTGGGTGCGCACGGTCGACACCTGCACGCCATGGCGGGTGGCGATCTCATGCGGGCGCAGGCCCCTGCACACCTGCGCCAACACCTGGCCTTCGGCGCTCGTCAGCCCTCGCTCTTTGGCAAACAGAGTCACTGTGGTGGTGTCGCACAGTTGTTGCTTGGCAAACGCCAGCAGGGCGTAACCGGGCTTCGAGATGGGCATGACCGCTATCGCGCTGGCGGCCGTGTCGGCCGGGGCCAATTGCAGCAGGGCACGCTGGCCTACCTTGGTGCGCTGCAGGGCCAGGTTCAGCTGGGTGGTGTCGGCCGGTTTGCGCGGCAACAACTTGCCGTTGGCCAGGCACAGCCCGCTGCTGATGGCAGGGTCGGCCTGCAGCGCGGCCAGTGCGGGCGCGTTGGCAAACAGCAGTTCGTGGCTGTCAGTGGCCACCACGGCCAGGCCGTAATCTACCTGGTTCAGCACGGCCTGCAGCAGGTTCAGGCCCAGCGCGGGGTCACTGCCAAAACCGGTTTGCATTGCATGAAGTGGAGTGGCTTGTAGCGCAAATGGGGGGGTGGTTCGGCGCTCGGGTCGGGGTAGGGGTAGCGCAAGCCATTCAAAAGGCGATTGAGTGGTGCCCTGAAAAGCCTGGGTGCTGGGTTGTGCGGTCATGCTCAAAACTCCTTGGCGCACCGGGTCCGCTGGGGGCAGGCGCATCGGCTATCGCTTGGGAGTTACTTTAAAAACGCGCCGCATTTTCAGGCGGTAACTGTGACCAGCCGGTTTTGTGACGTATGCACATAACGCGCGGTAGATGCGGGTGGCCAGCTTTTCGTCCCCCTTTTTGGCGATGCACCCTGCGCCAAGCCGCTGCAAAGTTGCACCACCCAAAGTCAATTCAATGGGCAAGTCTCGTTCGGAACGCAATGTGCAAGGCAACTTTTCTGGAGCTCATCATGAACAATCAACTCAGGCGGCTGACACTGGCGATGGCCGGTGCAGCTATCGTCACCCTCGTGGGCTGCGGCGGCAGTCCTGGCGGCGGTGCGGCGGCACCCACGCCCACCCCAGAGATCACCACCGCAGATGTGGCCACCACCGTGATCGACGGTGCCATCAGCAACGCCCTGGTGTGTATGGACAAAAACCGCAATGGCGACTGTGATGCCAGCGAACCACAAGGCCGTACCGACGCCAGCGGCAACGTCACACTCAAGGTCGACAAAGCCGATGTAGGTAAGTTCCCGCTGCTCACCCTGGTGGGCACTGATGCGGTGGATGCCGACAACGGCCCCGTTACAGAACCCTTTGCCATGACCACCCCGCCCGGCAAGTCCAGCGTGATCAGCCCGCTGACCACCATGGTGGCCCAGGCGATGGATACCGGTTCTACCGAAGCTGAAGCCGAAGCCACCGTGAAGAACCAGACCGGCATTACCGTCAGCCTGTTTGAAGATTTTGTGAAGGTGGGTAAGCCCGCCACCGGCCAAAACCCGGGCGATGTAGCCCGCATGATCATCATCACCACCCAAGAGCAAAACAAGCGCCTGAACGCCTCGATTGGAACCCAGGCCCTCGATGGTTCAACCATCAGCAAACAAGACCTGCAAAAGGCTGTCTTCAAGAAGGTGCTGCAAATTCTGCCCGAGGTGGTCACCCAGCTGAGCAATGCCTCTGGCGCGGGCGACCAAAAAGCCAAAGAAGCCGCCGTGCGGGCCGGCATTGTGGCGTCGCTGATGGATGCAAACGCGCTTAAAACCGAGGTGGCGCTCGACAAACAGTTGGCAAAAGAGGTCGTTGCCGGCGCCCAGCCTTATGTGCCCTCGACTGGTTTCAATATTGACACCTTGGGCTATACAGACGCCTCCAATTGGTCAATGCGGGCAATTGGCACCTCTTTGGCTGGTGCAACGCCAGATGTCAACAAGCTGATTCGGGTGTTTGATCGGCGGGTGCGGGCCAATTCTGGGCAGATCGCCAAGTGGAATTTTGGAAGCAACCCAGGCGACCAGAGCATATTGCACTGGACGGGCAGTGAATGGGCCAACTGCGCGCCCAACTTTGAATTCACTGCAACACTTCGGGATGCACAGGGCAATAACAGTTCAAATTACTGCAATAACTATAGCTTGACATCCAGTAATCGTGTGTCTTTGGACGTGTCCGGTAAATCCATGCTGACGGTTTATAACGATGCGGTTGCGGCGGGGTATACCAACTACGCCATCACCAATGCTGGCAGTGCGCTGGGTGCCGTCACGTTTCCGGCCGACTCGTTCCTGCACTACCAAATCAACACCAGAACCGCGTCTGCCTTGGCCTACAACCCAACCTCGGGTGCCCGCGTATTCAACTACAGCGCGGCAGTGGCTGTTGGTGGCGACGGGCGGCTGCAAGCCTCGGGAACAGGCTG
>JANOWY010000507.1:0-4066 GCA_031418135.1 Rhodoferax sp.
CCCAAGTGCTTGCGCCAGCCGACCTGACGGTTGCACAGCGCCTGCTGGCCGCCCTGCCCCAAACCCAGTGCACCCGATGTGGCTACCCCGATTGCGCGGCCTACGCGCAGGCCATCGCCGATGAGACCGCGTCCATCAACCAGTGCCCGCCAGGCGGCGCAGAAGGCATTCGCCGTTTGGCTGGCGTGCTACAGCGCCCCGAGCTGGCCGCGCTGCCGCTAAACCGCGACAACGGCACCGAAGCCCCGCGCGCCGTCGCTTTCATCGACGAAAACTGGTGCATCGGCTGCACCCTGTGTATCGATGCCTGCCCCACCGACGCCATTTTGGGCAGCAACAAATTGATGCACACCGTCATCGAGCCGTATTGCACGGGTTGTGAGTTGTGCTTGCCGGTTTGCCCGGTTGATTGCATCGTGATGGAAAACGTCAGCGGCAGCGCCACCGGCTGGGCCGCGTGGTCACAACCGCAGGCTGACGAAGCCCGCCAGCGCTACGCGTTCCGCAGCACCCGTCTGGCCGCCAAATCTGCCAGCAAAGCCGCCCAAACCGTGGCCGACCTCGAAGCCACCCTGGCCGACCTGCCCGGCCATTCACGCATTGAAGACACGGCGCTGCTGGATAAAAAACGAGCCGTGGTTGAGGCGGCTTTGGCGCGGGCACGGACGCGTACTTTTTAGTGGCTTCGCCCCTTAAGCCTCTACTTTTGTTGCTGTTCAAAGTCGTCAGACTAATTCTGTCGACGTCTACCGATTCACTGCTGCTTCAATTGGAGATCAGCTAAGCTCCAAGTTGCTGCCAAAATCCGAGCACTGCCGAAGTCATGACACATGCCAATTCCCCCGTTAGCGAAAAGGCCAACCTAATAATTGAATCCAAGCCAAATGCTTGGGAGTTCTTGCTATTAGGTCAAGTTGTGATTGACCAGATGCAAACACTAAGGTCACGGCTCTTGGAGGGTTCGACTGACGCGAAAATTGCAGGGCCGTCACGTCCATTTCACATCTATTCTGGGCGGAGCCTACTTTATTTCACAGGATGGCTCGCGGACAAGTTGGCTGAGTTTGCCAAGTTAACAGCAAGCCATAAATTTCTATTTGACCCAAAAAATGCGGCGGAAATTTTTGGACAGCGAGGTCGAAGCGGTGACTCAGAGGAAATTATTAGCCTAGGCATTCGCATAGTGGCAGTCCTCTGGAAGTTGAATCAGTTTGCTCATTCCCTGCGACGTTTTAGCCAAACGTATTCTTCTGCTGAGCTTGCGAATCTTTTCAAGCCCGACGTCCACGCTGTTTGGACGATGATGCTTGAACATGTCGATGCGGAAGTGGAAAGCTTTGCTGCGTACTGCGAAACGATCGGTCCGAAATTGCTGCAACACGTCAATGCTTCACTGAATTCGACTGAATCTGGGGGGCAAGCGACCCTGACACTGACCTACAAACTAAGGCAGCCTGATTCGATCCTTCAACTGATCGCAAAGCTACAGCGTCAGGCAGCGTTGGTTCCGAAACCGACAGGAGACTTTTCAATGAGAAGTGCTGAGTTGCTCAATGACAGAGATGAACTCAGGCAGGAATTGCAAAACGCACTAACGCATTTGGTATTCGCACATGGGCCAACTTTGCTGCGAAAGAAGCGGCAAATGGTTGCGAGCGATGATTACGGGAATAAGTCTTATGACAAGTTTGAGGGTGAATTGGACTATTTTGTCAAAAACGTTTTTTGCCGCGATATTCCTTCGAGTGTATGGAACTACCTTTGGGACAGACCAATCGTCCAATCACCGATCTCGGTACTCGGCGAGCTTCTAAATAAATTCGAAGCAATGTCAGCAAGTCACGGCCAAATGGAAGATTCATTCAGCGCATCAATGTCGGCGTATGAATACGAACATTTTTGCAGTGAATTGTTGAAAAAGTCCGGCTGGATAACAAAGGTTACGGCCGCAAGTGGAGATCAAGGAATCGACATCATTGCTGCTGCTGGATCGATAAAGCTGGTGGTTCAGTGCAAACTTTATTCGACACCCGTTGGCAACGCAGCAGTTCAGCAAGTCCTTGCCGGCCAGGCATTTGAACAGGCAGATTTCGCAGCAGTTGCTACCAACTCAAGCTTTACTCAATCCGCCAAGTCGCTCGCTGCTGTCGCTAACGTGATCCTGCTTCATCACGATGAATTGCCGGACTTACACAATAAGTTGGGATTGGTGCTGCATTCGGGGGATGTCGAAAACTCGGTGGCTGGCGACTCGGCTGATCATTTAGCTGTCTACTTGGAGTCATTGAACTGTCGGCCAATAGACGAAATCGTTCAAAAAGCAAAGCAAGACCTTGGTGAGATAAATGATCTATCAGTGCCAAAGGGACTGGTAGATCCGCTATTTGAACGATCCGCCAAGGCACCGGCAAAACCCGGCGCATTCAAACCGAGTCCGGCACTCGCCGCCGTCATCGGCGACGGACTCATGGCGCGCACCGAGGTGGTCACGAAACTGTGGGACTACATCAAAGCCAACAAGCTGCAAGATGCCTACAACAAACGCGCCATCAACTCCGACGCCAAACTGTTGAAGGTGTTTGGCAAACCCCAGGTCTCGATGTTCGAAATGGCCGATTTGATCGGCAAACACCTGAGCTGAACCGCCGGCCGCGCTCGGCCACCACTGCGGCAAGTTGCAGGTACGCGTTGATGGTCGGGATCTTCAACATTGGTGATACTTTGGTTAAAGATTTCCGATGCGATGGCGATGGCGAAGTTAGTTACGACGGAAAAAATTGGGGCAGTCAGATCAATCGAGCGAACGCTCAATTGGCCGATAAAGGGTCGGACAATGGGCGAATATCGAACCCTTCGGGTATGAGAACACCCCGAACCTTGCTTGGTGGCCGACCCCAGCGCTTGGATGGTTTACCGCGACGGGTGAAATTCCATTTCGCGTACCTACAACTCAGGTAAGGCCATCAAGCGCCATCATCCCGGCTTTTGAGACCCATGCCTTGACGGTTTTGGAGACTTTGACAACCCACAACACCGATGACTAACGACTCACACCCTACTACAACTTCACGGCTGCGCATGGAGGTGCTACAGCTCGATTTGATTGCCACCTCCTGGCTGCTCGGCTACCGGGTGACCGGGTGCTGGGGTTTGGCTCACGGGTCAGCGGCTGGCCGTTTGGGCACGGCCCCAAGCCCTATTCAGACCTGGACTTGGCGGTATGGTCGGCCCACCCGCAGCTTGACCTGGCCCTGGCCAAACTGCGCGCCGATTTTGAAGACAGCAATTTGCCATGGCGCGTGGATGTATCGCTCGCCTGCGACCTGCCCGCGCCGCTGCGCACGATGGTCGAAGTGCATGGAGCAACGCTGCAAATCGCTGCGGCCCCGCCCGCCTAAAACCCGACCCGCCGGGTTCGTGGATTCTGGAGCCACGGATCCTCATCGGTGCCGCCAAACGTGCTCACCAAAAAATCCAGAAAACCCCGGGTGCGGGCGGGCATGTACTTGCGGCTGGGCACGGCGGCATAAAGTGTCAGCGTTACGCCGCACCAATCAGGCAACACCCTGACCAGGCGCCCTTCGTGTAACGGCACTTGCGCCACGAACGACGGCAGGGCAACGATGCCGATGCCGGCCAAACCGCTGGCCAACATCAGATCAATGTGGTTGGTCGTCATGGCGATGTTGCCTGCCGGAACCACTACTGATTGGGGGCCGCTGCTGTGTACGTTGCCGGGTTCGTTGCCCTTGCCCTTGCCAGTGCCCTGGCGGTGGAGCGTCAGGCCTTGGCGCAACGCCGCCACAGCCGGTAAAACGCCTTCAAATTGTGCTAAATCTGCGGGTTGTTCAGGCCTGCCCTGGCGTGCCAGGTAACTGGGGGCTGCGCACAAAACAAAGGCAGAGCGGGCGAGTTTGCGCACCACAAAATCGCCTTCCAGAACTTGGTCACCGATGGAGAGGATGGAGATGTCAAAGTGCTCATCCGCCGTAACCACCGGGCCCGGTGCGCTGAGTTCAAGCGTGATGTTGGGCTGCAATTTCCGAAAGGCCGGCAAGTTGGGGGC
>JANOWY010000508.1:0-2168 GCA_031418135.1 Rhodoferax sp.
CCCTCATCACCAACGACATGCTGGCCAAACTTGCCGCATGAAGGTACTTCACGCAGCGGCTGAAATATTTCCCCTGGTCAAAACCGGCGGCCTGGCCGATGTCATGGGTGCCCTGCCGCAGGCGCTGATTGCGGCTGGCGCTGATGTTAGGCTGGTGTTGCCCGGCCTGCCCGACATCCTGGCGGGCGTTAAGAACCTGCAGTTGGTTTGTGAACTGGGTGCCCTGTTTGGTGCCGCCAAAGTAAGCCTGCGGTTGGGCCACATGCCGGGCAGCGGTGTGCCGGTTTACGTGGTGGACGCGCCCTACCTGTACCAGCGTGCTGGCAACCCCTACCTGGGGCCCGACGGCCAGGATTGGGGCGACAACGTACAGCGGTTTGGCCTGCTCGGCTGGGTGGCAGCGCATATCGCATCGGGTGAGCTTGATCCCGCCTGGTGCCCTGATGTACTGCACGCGCACGACTGGCATGCCGCCTTGGCCTGCGCGTATGTGGCTACGCATCCGGGCGCAACCGCCGCCACTGTTTTCACCGTGCACAACCTGGCTTATCAGGGCGTTTTTGACGACGGCGACTTCCACCTCTTGGGCTTGCCCACGCGTTTGTTGACGCCGTCGGCGCTGGAGTACCACGGCCAGTTCTCTTTCATGAAAGCCGGTTTGATCTGTTCCACCCGCGTCACCACGGTAAGCCCCACCTATGCCGCTGAAATCGCCACCGAAACGTTTGGCTGTGGCCTGGACGGCGTGGTGCGAGACCGCGGTGCCGATGTCAGTGGCATTCTGAATGGTGTGGATGGCACCATTTGGAACCCGCAAACCGATACCGCCATTGCGGCGCTTTATTCGGCCCAAAAGATGGGCGGCAAGGCTCGGTGCAAATCGGCGTACCAGAAGGCAATGGGCCTGTCGGTTGATGCCGAGCGCCCGTTGTTTGCCATCGTCAGCCGGCTCACCTCGCAAAAAGGTCTTGACCTGGTGCTGGCGTGTTTGCCCGATTTGCTGGCGAGCGGCGCCCAATTGGCCGTGCAAGGCAGTGGCGATGCCGCGCTGGAGGCGGCCTTTACCGCAGCCGCGCAAGCCCACCCAGGGCGCGTGGCCGTGCGCATCGGTTACGACGAAGCCCTGGCGCACCAGATGGTGGCCGGGGCCGATGTGATGATGGTGCCTTCGCGTTTTGAGCCCTGCGGCCTGACCCAGCTTTACGCACTGCGTTATGGCACCGTGCCCCTGGTGCGCCGTGTCGGCGGCCTGGCCGACACCGTGGTGGACACCAGTGCCGAGACGCTGCGCAACCAAACGGCCACGGGGTTCATGTTCGATGCAGCCAACGCACCTGCACTTTCAGGGGCCATGGCCCATGCCATCAAAGCCTACGCCCAGCCCAAACTCTGGCAGCAACTCGTGCAGCACGGCATGAATCAGGATTTCTCTTGGGCGCACGCCGCACAGCAGTACCTTGCGCTGTACCGGCAGGCAATGGCAGCCGGGCCACGCGCAAGCTGACACCCAAAAGGCCTGACGAACTTACTTGCCCGAGCAGGCCCAATCGATGTCAAAAACCCAGTTATTTATAATTTTATCCTCATATTTATATATTAAAGTCAATATTTACTATAAATAATATAGCTAACAACGAAATTAATATGAGAATAATATGCCATTTTTATCTAATTACTATTTTGAAAATAGATAATTAAGCCGCAGGCGCAGCAACTGGCGCAGGCGGGTTGAACACCGCCTTGGTTTCCAGGAACTCCTCAAACCCCAACGCACCCCACTCGCGGCCATTGCCGGATTGTTTGTAGCCGCCAAACGGGGCGGCGTTGTCGCCACCCGCGCCGTTCAGGTGCACATTGCCGGTGCGCAATTTGGCGGCAATCTGACCAGCGGCTTCTGGCGTTGCAGCATACACATAACCCGACAAGCCATACGGCGTGTCATTGGCAATGGCCACGGCTTCGTCGGTGCCGCCGCTGTAGGGCATCATGCACAACACCGGGCCAAAAATTTCCTGGCGGGCAATATCCATCTGGTTGTTGACGTTGCTGAAAATCGTCGGTTTGACGAAATAACCGGCGCTGATGCCATCAGGCCGACCTGCGCCACCGGCCACCACTTTGGCACCTTCAGCCACACCGCGTTCAATCATGGCCTGCACCCGCCCAAA
>JANOWY010000509.1:0-13182 GCA_031418135.1 Rhodoferax sp.
CCCGGAGCGTCCATTTTGGCGACGTGAAACTGAATAAACCCAGAAATATAGACCAGTGAGTGTGCGCTGTCGCACGGACGGGCCCACCGTCGTGGACTAACGTCACTCGACAGATTGCTGCGCAAACCCCGCGCCCGTTCTTAGCGCACCTCGACCAAAAATAACCTATGAACCTATCCGCCATAACGCCAACCAACACCGCACGGATCGGCGAATACACGCTGATGGATTATGGTGCACCGAAAACCGTCGTGCGCATCGAAGGCGCGTACCACTTTGGACTGTGTGATGCGTAGCTGGGTGCGGTGCCTGTTGCTGGCCTTTTTGTGGCCCATTTTGTGGCTCCAGTGCAAGCATGTTCGGCGGGTAACACCGCGCATGCCTGAGCCGATCGGTTCCCGCAAAGAGATTAGTGGCCATGGTTCGGTATGCCGGGTGTTGGTGGCTGGCGACTCAGGTGCGGCAGGTGTCGGTGTTGCAACGCAGGACGAGGCTCTGTGCGGTCAATTGGTTCATCGTCTGAGCCAGCACCATACGGTTGAGTGGTGCGTTCTGGCGGTCAATGGCCTGGACTCGCCGGGCTTGGTCAAGCTTCTGCAAGGTGCACCGCTGTCTCGCTTTGACGTGGTGATCCTCTCGATGGGCGCCAATGACGTGACCAGCCTGTGTTCGCCGCGGCGGTGGGTGCGATGGCAAAACCAACTGGCCGATCTCATTGCCCAGCGCTTCGCGCCCAAACTGCTGGTGCATAGCTCTGTGCCGCCGTTCCACACGTGTAAGGCTTTACCCCAGCCCTTGCGGTGGTTCATGGGCCGCTGGGCAATTGAGATGAATGTGCTCTTGTCAGGTATTTTGCTGGGTCATGGCAAGCGCACCATGCACTGGCTCCCCCAGGCAACCGCGCTGACCGGGATGGCAACAGATGGTTGCCACCCCAGTTCGCACGGCTATGCCCAGTGGGCCGATGGCCTGAGTCAATTGATCCTGGCGGCTGGTCTATTACCGCAGGAGCATCCAGACCGGAAGCCACCGTGTACGCCCCGCCTCGATGTTCTTACGGATGTCCAGCAGGCCTATGAAAAATCGCAAACACCTTGGTTTGGTGATGATGCTTATCCCGGCAACAGGGCCAATGGTTGTATCTTGGCTCCTTTTGCGTTGACCCGATACAAAGTGTGGAAGAACGGCGGCTGCGAAGGCCGACTCTTTAACCCAATAGACCTTATGCCGCCTTGCCCCAAGGCCACAAAACAGGCGTTTTGGCCTTGTACGCCTGATAACTCGCATCCTTGCCCCACCGCGCATCGGCGCTGGCCTCCAGCAGGGGCACCCCACTCACCTTGGTCAGCAGCAGCACAATAAAGAGCGGCGAAACAATGCTTACCCATTGCCAGCCTTGCAACATGGGTACGCACATGATGAAAACGCCAAACCACAGCAACATTTCACCCACGTAATTGGGGTGGCGTGATTTTGCCCACAGGCCGGTTTGGATGAAGCGGCCAGCGTTGGCCGGGTCAGCCCTGAACTGGCGTTTTTGCCAGTCGGCGATGATCTCGGTGGCAAAGCCGATGGCCCATAAACCGGCCCCGGCGATTGTCCAGGCTGTCGTTTTGTGCCAAGCGGGCGCCGCTACCACAATCAGCACCGGGCACAGGGTGAAAAACACCCACAGGCCTTGCAGGGTCCAGGAAACGGCAAACCGTGAAAACGAGGTTTTGATTTGGGTGAAACGTTTGTCCGCCCCGTCTTTGTGGATGCGCAGAAACAAGAAAGTGCCCAGGCGCAACGCCCACAAACTGCACATTGCCAGCAGCAAGGTGTCAGCGGCTGAACGAGGTGGGCCAAACCGCGCTGCACTGGCCAGCAGCGCAAGGTAGGTCAGGCTGCCGGCCAGGTCATAAAAGCGCTCGGTTTTGAAGGCATAAGCCGGGATGAAGGCCACCCACTGGATGCCAAATGACAGCGCCGCGCAGAACAGCAACAAGGGCCAACCTCGCACCGTCACACGGTCGTCGCTGCCCGCCCAAGCCACCAGGACAGCTATCACGACGGCGACAAGGATGATGGCCAAGGCCTGAAGATTTTTGTTTTTCATGGTGACTGCATCGTAAACTCAAGTTGGGCCACGGCTGACGCATTTCAGGTCGGGGTTGAATTGTTTTTCACTTAATCGGGTCGCACCATGAACTTCACACTGTCAGACACCCAAATTTACTGGCGCGACCGCGTCAAGGCGTTCATGGATGCCCATGTCTACCCGGCGGTGCCGGTGTTTGACGCGCAGATGAAAGCCTTTGGCGAGAACCGCTGGCAGGTGGTGCCAGTGGTTGAGGAACTGAAGGCCAAGGCCAAAGCAGCTGGCTTGTGGAACCTGTTTTTGCCCAAAGATTCCGGCCATGAAGACAGCCCCTACCGGGGGGCCGGTTTGACAAACCTCGAATACGCCATCTGCGCCGAGGAAATGGGCCGTGTCAAGTTCGCTTCAGAGGTGTTCAACTGTTCTGCGCCCGATACCGGCAACATGGAAGTATTTGCCCGGTATGGATCTGAGGCCCACAAACAAAAGTGGCTGCTGCCGCTGTTGGCGGGTGAAATCCGTTCGGCGTTTTTGATGACTGAACCTGACGTGGCTTCCAGTGATGCCACCAATATCGCCACCCGCATCGAGCGCGATGGTGACCATTACGTCATCAACGGCACCAAGTGGTGGAGCAGCGGCGTGGGCGACCCGCGCTGCAAGATCGCCATCTTGATGGGTAAAACCAACCCCGAAGCCCCCAAACACTCTCAGCAGTCGCAAATTTTGGTGCCGCTGGATACGCCCGGCATTGAAATTGTGCGCATGTTGCCGGTGTTTGGTTATGACGACGCGCCACACGGCCATGCCGAAGTGCGGCTCAAGAATGTGCGCGTGCCGGTTGAAAACCTGCTGCTGGGTGAAGGCCGGGGGTTCGAGATCGCCCAAGGCCGCCTCGGGCCCGGGCGTATTCACCATTGCATGCGTACCATCGGCGTGGCCGAAGTGGCGCTGGAGAAAATGGTAAAACGCCTGCAAAGCCGGGTTGCTTTTGGCAAGCGCATCTCCGAGCAATCGGTGTGGGAGCAACGCGTGGCCGAAGCGCGGATCGACATCGAAATGACGCGCCTGCTGACGCTCAAGACCGCCGACATGATGGACAAACTGGGCAACAAACACGCCCGCGCCGAAATCGCGATGATCAAGGTGGCGGCACCCCTGGCGGCCTTGCGCATCATCGACCACGCCATTCAGGCGTTTGGCGCGGCGGGTGTGAGCAGCGACGCCGGGCTGGCGCGCGCCTACGCCAGCATGCGCACCATGCGTCTGGCTGATGGCCCGGATGAAGTGCACAACCGTACGATTGCGCGGCTGGAATACGGGCGCTATGCGGTTGACAAAAGTGTCGCCAAGGTGGTTTGAAAGCCCTGGCTCGTTGTTGCATTCGTAGCGCATTCTTTGTTTGTTCCTGAAACAGGAGTTCTTTGCCATGTCATTGTTTTCCATGCAAGGCCAAGTGGCCATCATCACCGGTTCATCCAAGGGCATTGGCAAAGCCATCGCCGAGCGCATGGCCGAGCAAGGCGCCAAGGTGGTGATCTCTTCACGCAAACAGGTGCCGTGTGATGAGGTGGCTGCGGCCATCAACGCCAAATACGGCGCCGGTGCGGCGATTGCCATTGCCGCAAACATCAGCAGTAAAGAGCAACTGAAAAACCTGGTGGATGAAACCACCCGGCAGTTGGGTAAGGTAGATGTGCTGGTCTGCAACGCGGCCAGCAACCCGTATTACGGGCCGATGGCAGGTATTGAAGACGACCAGTTCCGCAAAATTCTGGACAACAACATCATCTCCAACCACTGGCTGATTGGTTTTGTTGCGCCGCAGATGATTGCGCGAAAAGACGGTGCCATCGTCATCATCAGCAGTATTGGCGGCCTGCGTGGCACGCCGGTGATTGGTGCGTACGGCATCAGCAAGGCGGCCGACATGCAATTGGCCCGCAACCTGGCCCATGAGTATGGCCCGCATAACATCCGCGTGAACTGCATTGCGCCGGGGCTGATCAAAACCGACTTTGCCAAGGCCTTGTGGGAAGACGCAGACATGCTTAAAAAGCGCACCGCCACCACGCCGTTGCGGCGGATTGGCGAGCCCGATGAGATTGCCGGGGCAGCGGTGTTTTTGGCTTCCAAAGCGGGCACCTTCATCACCGGGCAGAGCATTGTGATTGATGGTGGCGTGACGATCTGATTCCATGTCGAAATCATTCGTGCAGGTCGTTGTGCCTCCTGGCCGTGCTGCAGCAATGCCTGCGCCGGCACGCCTACTGCACAAATAATTTCGAAATGGAATGACATGCACAAGTCGGCCCTGGTGCTGTTTTCGGGCGGGCAAGATTCCACCACTTGCCTGGCCTTGGCGCTGTCCAAATATGAGCGGGTGGAGACCATCGCGTTTGATTACAGGCAGCGGCACCATATCGAATTGACTGCGCGGTTAACCGTGCTGACCGAGCTGCGCCGCCAGTTCCCGCAGTGGGCCGGCAAACTGGGTGAAGACCATGTGCTGGATTTGGCCGTATTGGGTGAAGTAAGTGACACCTCACTCACCCGCGATGTGGCCTTCAAGATGGAACAAGTCGGTTTGCCCAATACCTTTGTGCCTGGGCGCAACCTGCTGTTTTTGACCCTTGCAGCAGCCGTTGCGTATCGGCGCGACCTGCAGGTCATCGTCACCGGTGTGTGTGAAACCGATTTTTCGGGTTACCCCGATTGCCGTGACGACACCATGAAGGCGATGCAGTTGGCCCTTTCTTTGGGCATGGACAAACGTTTCCTGATCGACACCCCCCTGATGTGGATCGACAAGGCCGCCACTTGGCGGATGGCCGAGTCCCTGGGTGGGCAGGCCCTGGTTGATTTGATTGTCGAGCACACCCACACGTGTTATCTGGGCGACCGGGAACATCGACACGCCTGGGGTTATGGCTGCGGCGCTTGCCCGGCGTGTGATTTGCGCCAGCGTGGGTATATGCAGTTCAGACGCTGACATCGATCCAGACGCATTGACGTGCGGATGCAGGCCGCCAGCACTGCGCCTTACGATGCCGCGGCTGCGGCTGTAGGCCCAGTTGGTGGGATTAGAGATTTCTGCATCAATTCATAACGCGACGCAGAACCTTCGGCCAGCGGCTCCAGCAGCCAGGTTTTGTTATGAAACGCGGCCACAGAGGGCCGGTGCGCAATGGAAACCAGGGCGCCGTGTGTTTTTTGAACCATGGCCATCAGCCGCTGGTACAGCGTTTCTTGGGCAAGCTTGTCCAGTGCGCTGGTGGCTTCGTCTGCAAACACCCAGGCTGGCTGTTTCAGCAAGACGCGAGCGATGGCCAAGCGTTGTTGTTCACCACCCGATAGTTTTTGCCCCCAGGCATCGGGCTCGTCCAGCCGCTGGACAAGTTGGGGTAACAAAGCGTCTCGCAGGGCAATTTGCAATTGTTCATCGGTGTAATCCGCAGCGGGTTGCGGATAAGCCAACGCGTCGCGCAGCGGCCCATCTGGAAAATAAGGCCGCTGCGGAATAAACATGGTCTGGGCGGGTTTGGCAACCTGCCCGTTGGCAAATGGCCAAATACCCGCAATGGCGCGAAAAAGGGTTGATTTGCCGCTCCCCGATGGCCCCTGCAGCAAGATACGGTCACCAGCCTGGGCTTGCAGGTTCACGTTGTTTAACAAGACTTTGCCATTGGGCAAAGCCAGGTTCAAATGTTGAATCTCAAGAGCTATTGATTCAGTAGCTGATTGTTCCTTCCCTATTTGAACAATTGAGCTAAAACTCTCTTCAAAACTTGTCAGCCGGTTGGTAGTGGCCTGCCAACTGGCTAAACTGCTGTAGTTGTCCACAAACCAGCTCAAGGAGTCTTGCACCCGGCCAAATGCGCTGGAGATTTGCATCAATTGCCCGAGCTGGATGGCCCCACTGAAATAACGCGGCGCCGCCACGACAAACGGAAACACCACCGCTGCCTGGCCAAACCCCACAGTGAACCAGGTCAGGTTTTTTTGTGTTTTGAGCAGCTTGAAATAATTGGCCAACACGTCAGAGAACCTTAACTGCAGGTGCGCGTTTTCCACTTTCTCACCGCGGTCCAGAGCGATGGACTCACTGTATTCACGCACCCGCACCAGGTGGTGGCGGAAGTTGGCCTCCAGTTGCTGTTGCTGAAAATTAAGGCGTGACAAAGGCCGCCCAATCAGGTGGCTGATGTAACTGCCCACCAAACAATACAACACAGCAGCCCACACCATGAAGCCCGGGATGTCGACCGTGGTACCCGCCACCTCAAACGCAAAGTTGCCCGACAAGCCCCACAAAATGCCCACAAAACTGACTAACGTGACCAGTGCATTCAAAAGCCCCATCGACAGCCCGACGGTCATGGAGGTAAATTGGTTGACATCTTCCTGAATCCGCTGGTCGGGGTTGTCGGGCGTGGCCTGTTTGTATGGTGCCGTCGTTGTGTCGCTGCCCTGGGTAAACCGGGCCAGTTCCATCCGGTAAAACGCCTGGTTTGACAGCCACCGATTCAGGTAATGGGTGGTCATCCAGGCACGCCAGCGCATCTCCAGCAATTGTGTGATGTAAAAACGGTAAACCGCGATGATGATGAAGCCAAACGCCAGGTATGTGAAGCGTCCTAGTTGCGTCCAGAAAACCGCCGAATCCTTGTTCTGCAGGGCATCGTAAAACACCCGGTTCCAATCGTTGATCTGCACCAGCATGAATACTGAACCCAGGTTCAGTGCAACGATGGCGGCGAGCATGCCTCGGGCCTTCCATTTCTCCTCAGATTGAAAATAGGGGAGGGTAAGGGCCCAGACTTTGGATGTTTGGGATTTGAAGGAAAGAAGCTTGGCGCGAATGTTCATTCGGCCATGGTAAAACAAACGAGTTGAATGCGTTCAGCGCAGTTCGATCCGACTCAGAACCGTCCTTCTTCAGCCGCATGGCAGGCGATCTGGATATCACCAACCGTTTTGAGCACAGGGCGCTCAATGCGGCAGCGGTCATTGGCCAGCGGGCAACGCGGGTTAAAGGCGCACCCGGGCGGCGGATTCAACGGGTTGGGCACTTCACCCTGCACGGGCGTGCGGGCACGGCCGGTGTCATGCATTTTGGGTATTGCGTCCAGCAGCATCTTGGTGTAAGGGTGGCGCGGGGTGGCAAACAAGGTTTGTTTGTCGGCCAATTCCACCAGGCGGCCCAGGTACATCACACCCACCTGGTCACTCACGTGGCGCACCACCGCCAGATTGTGCGAGATGAACAAATACGTGAGCCCGAGCCTGCGCTGCAGCTCTTTCATGATGTTGAGCACCTGCGCTTGCACGCTCACGTCCAACGCCGAGGTGGGTTCGTCACACACCAGGAATTCCGGTTGGGTGGCCAATGCACGGGCGATGGAAATACGCTGGCGCTGGCCACCTGAAAACTGGTGCGGGTACTTGACGGCATCCAGCGGACTCAAGCCAACCGATTGCAACAGTTCGCCCACCCGTTCGGTAAGTTTCGCCGGATCGGTCACCAGGCCGTGTTCAATCAGCGGCTCCGCGACGATGTCTTGCACCACCCAACGCGGGTTGAGCGAAGCATACGGATCCTGAAAAATCATCTGGATGCGGCTGCGCAAGGCCTGGCCATTGGCGGCTTTGAACGTCGCATGGGCATCTTGTCCGTCAAAGCTGAAACTGCCACGGGTAGGCTCGTACAAGCCGACCAGCAATTTCGCCACAGTGCTTTTGCCACAGCCGGATTCGCCCACCAGCGCCAGAGTTTTGCCTTTTTCGATACTGAACGAAACGCCATCGACCGCCTTGAGGAACAACTTGGGCTTGCGTTCCACCACGCGGCTCAACCACGGTGGCGATACGTCAAAAGTCATGGCCAGGTCGGTGGCCTGCACAAGGGGCTGACTCACGGTTGGGTTCCTTGGTGCAGCCAGCAGGCTGTTTGCGTTGCCCCTGACAGGTTCAGGTCCGGGCGTTCTGAACGACAACGGTCAAACACCTTGGGGCAGCGGGGGTTAAAGGCGCAGCCGTTGGGAATGGCATTCAGGCGAGGCATGGCACCGTCGATCTGGCTTAGTTTTTCCCGGTCTTGGGTAATGTCGGGTATCGCACCCATCAAGCCCACGGTGTAAGGATGGGCCGGGTGGTTGATGACTTCATGCACCGGGCCAATTTCAGCCATGCGGCCTGCATACAACACCGCCACCCGGTCACAGGTTTCGGCGATCACGCCCATGTCATGGGTGATGAGCATTACGGCAGCACCACGGTCTTTGCAAATTTTCTTCAGGAGTGAAATGATTTGCGCCTGGATGGAGACATCCAGCGCAGTGGTGGGTTCATCGGCGACGATAAGCTGGGGTTCGGCTGCCAAGGCCAGCGCGATCACCACACGTTGGCGCATACCGCCAGAAAATTGGTGCGGGTAATGGTCGATGCGCTGGGCAGCCGCCGGTATGCCGGTGTCTTCCAGCAGCTGGATTGCCCGGTCACGCGCTTGCCTCGCAGAAACCGGCAGGTGCGCCAGGATGGTTTCCGTCAACTGTTGGCCAATCGTGTTCAGCGGGTTGAGCGATGTCAGAGGGTCCTGAAAGATGGCACCAATTCGCTTGCCGCGGATGTGCCGCATGGCATCGGCATCCAGGTGGTCGATGCGTTGGCCTTCGAGCAGGATTTGCCCACTGGCAATGCGGCCGGGTGGCTCCAGCAGGCCAATGATGGCCGCGCCGGTCAGCGATTTGCCAGCCCCCGATTCGCCGACCACACCCAGGATTTCACCCGGTGCAATGTCGAACGAGATGTCGTCAATGGCGCGCAGCGTGCCGCGCCGGTTCGGAAACTCAACGACCAGGTTTTTGACTTGAAGCAGCGACACCCTGTGCAACTATTTGTTGACCTTGATGAAGCGCCACTGCATCTCGTTGCCAGGGTGCTGCACCACCTCAATGTTTTTCTTCACCGCCCAATTCAGCGCTTGTTGATGCAAGGGGATGTGGCCGATGTCGTCTTGGTGGATCTTGAGGGCTTCACGGATCATGTCATTACGCTTTTTGTCGTCGGTCTCGGACCCGATGGCAACCGTCAGCTCGTCAATGCGGGCGCTACTGTAGGCCCCCAGGTTGAACTGCCCGCGGCCACCTTCGCCAGGCGACGACATGATGGGGTACAGCACGTTATGGGCATCTACCGTGCTGGATGTCCATCCGAGCATGTAAAAGCTGGTGTCGCGGCGCAGGATTTTGGGGAAGTAGGTGCCCTTTGTCTCGGCTTCCAGGTTGATTTTGACACCGACACGCGCCAACTGGCCTGCCACCGCCTGGCAGATTTCCGAATCGTTCACATAACGGTCGTTCGGGCAATTCATCTTGACTTCGAACCCGTTGGGGTAGCCGGCTTCAGCCAACAGTTTTTTGGATGCTTCGGGGTCGTATGGCAGGCGTTTGGCCAGGTCTGGCGCATAACCTTTGACCTGTGGCGGGAACATCAGCGCACTGGGCACGCCAGCACCGCGCATGACGTTCTTGACAATGGAGTCTTCATCTATCGCCTGGAAAAATGCCTGGCGCACGCGTTTGTCTTTGAACGGGTTTTTGCCCTTCACGTTGGAGAACAGCAATTCATCGCGCTTTTGATCCATGCCCAGGAAAATGATGCGCAGCTCAGGCCCTTGCAGCATTTTCAGATTGTTGTTGGCCTTGATGCGTTCTACATCTTGCACCGGCACTGGCTCCATCACGTCCACTTCGCCAGACAACAATGCGGCGACACGGGTCGGGTCGCTTCCAATCGGCGTGAAGATGATTTCATCCACGTTGCCTTCCACTTTGCCCCAGTAGTTGCCCGAGCGTGAGAACACACTGCGCACATTGGGCTGGCGCTCACGGGCGCGGTAGGGGCCGGTGCCGTTGGCGCGGAAAGAGGCGGCGTTTTCGATGCCTTTGCGGCGATCCACGGGTTTGGTGGCCTGATTGTCTTCGCACCATTTTTTGCTCATTTGCAGCCAGCCGTAAAACAGCTCGGGCAAGATGGGGAAGGGCGAGGTGGTTACAAAATCGATCGTGTGGGCATCAATCTTTTTGATTTCCTTGATGATGCCGACATAGGTTTTCATGTCGGAGCCGGGGTCTTTGGCGCGTTCGTAATTGAAGATGACATCATCAGCGGTGAAGGGTGTTCCATCGTGGAACTGCACGTTCTTGCGCAGATTGAAGCGCCAAACGGTGGGGGCAGTTTGCTTCCAGTCTGTCGCCAGGCGTGGAATCAGCTTGTAATCCGGGCCTCGATCCACCAGGGGTTCATAAATGTTGCGCAGCACCGTGATTTGCAGGGACTCGTTCAGGGAGTGCGGATCCAGCGAAAGGGCATCGCCCTGGTTGGCGATACGTACTGTAACCGCAGATGCTACAAAACTAGTAGCTGCTAATGCAATGGTTATAAGAACAGAAAGCTGTTTTTTTCTAAAGTTCATGGTGATCTCCGGTTTAAACTGAAAAAAGGGTCAAAAGTGGGAAGCTGGTTGTTGCATGCAGCGGCTAAGACGCTCAGGCAGCGGCCAGCGGCATACCTTGCTCAACCAGGCTGGCGTGCAGCGCCGAACCCAGCGGCAAGATGGCATCGTTGAAATCGTAGCGGCTATTGTGCAGGAAACAGCTGCCAAAACCGGCGCTGCCATCGGCCTCAACCTCGCCCTGGCCAATGCGCAAATACGCGCCGGGCTTGTGTTGCAGCATGAAGGAAAAATCTTCAGCACCCATGCTCGGGTCCATGTTGCGCACCACGCGCTCGGCACCGACCAGGGTTTGCGCCACATCGGCGGCAAAACCGGCTTCGTCAGCCGTGTTGATGGTGGCAGGGTAGCCGTCCACATAAGTCACGGTGGCTGTGGCACCAAAACCCTGGGCCACCGCCGTCACCAGTTCTTTCAGGCGTTTCTGGATGGTGGCTTTCACGGCCGGGTTGAACGTCCGCACGGTGCCGACCAGCGTGGCACTGCCGGGGATCACGCTCGCGGCGGCCAGCTCACCCGCGCGCATGGCACAAATGCTGATGACGGCGCTGTCAACCGGGCGCACATTGCGTGAAACGATGCTCTGAATAGCGGTGATGAGGTGTGCGCTCACCAGCACCGGGTCAATGGTTTGGTAAGCGTGGGCACCGTGCCCGCCAACCCCGGTGATCTCGATGGTGATGCGGTCTGCTGCCGCCATCATGGGGCCTGGGTTCACGCCAATCACGCCGGGCCGCATCGAGGGCCAGTTGTGCATGCCGTAGACCGATTGCACCGGGAAGCGGTCAAACAGCCCATCTTCAATCATGGCGCGGGCACCGGCAAAACCTTCTTCGCCGGGCTGGAAAATCAGCACCGCCGTGCCATCGAAATTCCGCGTTTCAGCC
The DNA here is from genome assembly GCA_031418135.1 of Rhodoferax sp. Lineage (GTDB taxonomy): Bacteria > Pseudomonadota > Gammaproteobacteria > Burkholderiales > Burkholderiaceae_C > JANYCG01. The sequence continues at coordinate 11,483 of JANOWY010000509.1, forward strand.
AAGTAACGTGCAGCACCCATCAACATCGCCGTGTGGCCGTCATGGCCGCAGGCGTGCATGCGCCCAGCGTTGGCGGATTTCCAGCCGAACTCGTTGTGTTCGGTCATGGGCAGGGCATCCATGTCGGCGCGCAAACCCATCAGTTTTTGGCTTCGGTTGGAGCGGCCCTTGACAATGCCGACCACGCCGGTTTTGCCAATCTGCGTGTGGATTTCATCTACGCCGCACAACTTGAGGCCTTCGGCCACCCGCTTGGCGGTGTAGTTTTCTTCAAAACCCAGCTCGGGGTGGGCGTGCAGATCCCGGCGGAAGGCCGTCAACTCCGGGTGAAAGGCGGCAATGTGCCCGAAGGCGCGTGCAGTTACCCCCAAACGGGATGACGAGGAAAGGGATTCGACGGTTGTCATCAATGGCCTCCTACTTTGCCTATCCGCATACGCGGATCGACCACAAAATAAAGCATGTCAACCACCAGGTTGATCATCACGAAAATCAGGGCGATCAGGCACAAATAGGCAGCCATGACCGGAATGTCGGCAAACGTCACCGCTTGAATGAAAAGCAAACCCATGCCAGGCCACTGGAACACCGTTTCGGTGATGATGGCAAAGGCGATCAGTCCACCCAGCTGCAAACCGGTGATGGTGAGTACCGGCACCAGGGTGTTTTTAAGCGCATGGCCAAAATGGATGGTGCGGTTTGACAAGCCCCTGGCCCGTGCGAACTTGATGTAATCGGTGCGCAACACCTCCAGCATTTCAGCCCGAACCAGCCGCATGATGAGCGTGAGCTGAAAAATGGCCAGCGTGATGGCTGGCAGGATGATGTGTTGCCAACCGTCGGCTTTGAGCAGGCCGGTGCTCCACCAGCCCAGGTCTACTGTGGCACCACGGCCAAAACTGGGCAGCCAGCCCAAGCCCACGGCGAAAATCAAGATCAGCAAAATGCCGATCAGGAAGGTGGGTAACGACACCCCAATCAACGACAGCGTCATGAACAGATGGCTTACCATCGAATTGCGTTTTAGAGCCGCGTAAACACCCATGGGGATGCCGATGACCAGCGCCATGGTGGCAGCCACCAGCGCCAGCTCCAAAGTGGCAGGAAAGCGTTCACCGATCAATCGCGACACTTTGGCCCCCTGGCGCAGGCTCAGGCCGAATTCCCCCTGCACCGCATTGCCCAAAAAATGCAGGTACTGGATGAAGAAGGGCTGATCCAAGCCCAAATCAGCCCGCAGCTGTTTGATCTGGTCGGGTTGGGCATCTTGCCCGAGCAAAAAAACGATCGGGTCGCCGACGTACTGGAACAGCATGAAGGCGATAAACGCCACCACCACCATCACCACCATGGCCTGAATCAGGCGTTGCAAGATAAAAACAAACATGGGCTGTGGGAGGTGCAGTAGCTGGACGAATCAAAAAGTTGGCGTGTTTCAGATGCTTGAGGAGAATCTAACAGAGCAACCAAAGCCTGGGTACGGGAATAACCATGATTCGGGGCAAACGAATGGAGGACACCCTGTTCGCTCTTAAGCCCTTTCGTCGGGCTGGCCATATAACTTCGCGCGATAAATTAGTGGCGGTTGACCAGCTTGACCGGGCCATACCAAGCCTGCGCTCTGCCGCGCGTGTTGTCGGTGTCAGTCATGATGCCAATACCCACCAAGGTGCCCGGGGGTTCGCCAAAAGCGCGTTCAA
>JANOWY010000510.1:0-1916 GCA_031418135.1 Rhodoferax sp.
CCACATCAGCCATGACGTCGGTGACTTCAGCAAACTGGAGTTTGACACGCAGATCGGGTTTGTCAGAGCCATACAGGTGCATGGCTTGCTGATAACTCATGACCGGGAAATCGCCCAAGTCAACCCCAATGGTGTTTTGGAACACGGTTTTTATCATGCCCTGGAAGATGTCGCGGATTTCTTCTTCGCCCAGGAAAGAGGTTTCAATATCGATCTGGGTGAACTCGGGCTGGCGGTCGGCGCGCAGGTCTTCGTCGCGGAAACACTTGGTGATCTGGTAATAACGGTCAAACCCGGCCACCATCAGCAACTGTTTGAAGAGCTGAGGTGATTGTGGCAGCGCGAAGAACATGCCGTCGTGTACACGGCTCGGCACCAGATAATCACGTGCCCCTTCAGGCGTGGACTTGGTGAGCATGGGGGTTTCAATGTCAACAAACCCATTGGCATCGAGAAATTTGCGCACCTCCATCGACACGCGGTAACGCAGCATCAGGTTGTTTTGCATGTAGGGGCGGCGCAAATCGAGGACCCGATGCGTCAACCGGGTGGTCTCAGACAGGTTGTCGTCGTCCAGCTGGAAGGGCGGCGTGACCGACGGGTTCAGCACCACCAGTTCGTGGCACAGCACTTCGATCTTGCCGCTTTTCAGGTTCTCGTTGATGGTGCCTTCCGGCCGTGCACGAACCATGCCTTTGATCTGGATGCAAAACTCGTTGCGCAGGCTTTCTGCCGCCTTGAACATGTCGGCGCGATCCGGATCACACACCACCTGTACGTACCCTTCGCGGTCGCGCAGATCGACAAAAATCACGCCGCCATGGTCGCGCCGACGGTTAACCCAACCACAAAGGGACACCGATTGGCCCAACAGGGCATCAGTCACCAAACCGCAATAATGGGAACGCATGGCCATAATTTATTCGCTTGCTTTTCTATTTGTGGGAAACCAAAGCAGGTGCATCTGGCGATACCACCCCCATGGAAACGATGTACTTCAGGGCGTCGTCAACGCTCATCTTGAGCTCAATGCAGTCACTGGCCTTGAGCATCACAAAATAACCACCGGTCGGATTGGGCGTGGTGGGAACGTAGACGCTGAGGTAATCAGCGCTCAAATGTGTGGCTGCATCGCCGCCGGGGGTGCCCGTGACAAAAGCGATGGTCCAGACACCTTCTCGTGGCCACTGGACCAGAACTGCTTTTCGAAAGGCGTTGCCGGAATCTGAAAACAAGGTGTCTGAGACCTGTTTCACGCCAGAATAAATAGAGCGCACCACCGGAATGCGGTTCAAAAGAGAATGCCACCAGGTCAGCAACTTGTTGCCAATGAAATTGCTCGCCAACGCGCCCAGAACCAGCAGGATGGCCAAAGCCAACAGCGCACCAAAACCCGGAATGTGAAAGCCCAGCAATTTGTCCGGGTGCCATGCCGTCGGCAAAATCAGCAAGGTTTTGTCCAGGGTGCTGACGATCCATTCGAGTACCCATAACGTCACCACTACCGGGAGGATGACCAGCAGCCCGGCCAATAACCATTTGCGCAATGACACCATCATGTGCTGCTAGTGCTGGACGAACCGGATGAGACAGGCGACGAAGGAGACGCAGGGGGACTGGATGCGGTGCTGGGCGTCGACGTGCTGGCACCTGTGTCAGTGCCTGATTTGGTTTCCGATTTGCCAGCCGATTCGGCCGGCTTGGCGTCCGACTTGCCCTCAGCGCTTGTCGTCCCACTGGCCTCGTTTGCCTCTTTGGAACCCTTGCCTTCGCCAGAATTGCCACCGCGAAAATCGGTCACGTACCAGCCCGAGCCCTTGAGCTGAAACCCGGCGGCAGTAAGCTGTTTTTGAAACTGGGATTTTCCACAAACCGGGCATTCAGTCAGCACGGGATCAGACATTTTTTGCAAAACG
>JANOWY010000511.1:0-12831 GCA_031418135.1 Rhodoferax sp.
GTTCGTCCATTTCGCCGTCACCAAACACGCCCCAGACCTTGCGCCCGGTGCAATCCTGCAGCTTACGGTGCGTGAGGTAACGCATAAAGCGCGCGTGGTAGATGGAGCTGATCGGACCAATGCCCATGGAGCCAGTGGGAAACTGCCAGAAATCCGGCATCAGATAAGGGTGCGGGTAACTCGACAGGCCGCGCGCACCCTGGCCGGTGACGGTAGCAGGGGCCGTCAGTTCCTGGCGGTAGTGCATCAGGTCTTGCTGCGTGAGGCGGCCTTCCAGAAAGGCGCGGGCGTACACGCCCGGTGAGCTGTGGGGTTGCAAAAACACCAAATCCCCCATCCCATCATTGCGAGCGCGAAAAAAATGGTTGAATCCCACCTCGAACAAATCGGCGGCGCTGGCATAACTGGCGATGTGCCCGCCCAGTTCGCTGGAGCCGCCCAGATCCGCCTGGTTGGCGCGCACCACCATGGCCAAGGCGTTCCAGCGCATGAGCGAGGCCAGACGCTCTTCAATCGCCAAGTCGCCTGGAAACACCGGCTGCTGGTCAACGGCAATGGTGTTGACGTAGGGCGTGTTCAATTCAGGTTGCCAACCGGCACGGTGCTGCCGGGCCAACCCGGCCAGTTCGTCCAGCAAGTAGCGCGCCCGCGCCGGGCCCTGTACGGCCAGCAGCGAAGAAAAAGCGTCGCGCCATTCAGCGGTTTCCTGTGGATCAGTGTCGCCGGGAACGGTGGTTGCCGGTTGCGGCAGATCAAGCAAAACATGTGAAATGGAGGCGGTCATGGCGAGGTCTGAATCCGTGTGAAGATCGGATGAAAGCAATGCTTTCGCGACGCTCACTTTACAAAAAATCACAGAAAATGTGCTGCTGAAATACACCTTTAGGAGAGCGCACTTAAAGCATAAAATGCCTTAAAAATTACTATTTAAAGCATGAATAATCTTGATGTCACTGATCTGCGAATTCTCAAGGAACTGCAAGACGACGGCGCCTTGTCCAATGTAGCGCTGGCCAAACGGGTTTTTCTCAGCCCCTCGCCTTGCCTGGCCCGGGTCAAGGCACTGGAAAAAGCCGGCGTGATTGACCGTTATGTGGCGATCGCCAACCCCGCCCATTTGGGCTTGGGGCTCAACGTCTTCATTTCCATCAGCCTAAAGTCGCAAAGCAAAGAGGCGTTGGCCCGTTTCGAGAAACGCGTGGCCGAACATGACGAGGTAATGGAGTGTTACCTGATGACAGGCGATTCTGATTATCTGATCCGTGTCGCCGTGGCGGACATCGGGGCGCTGGAGAAATTCATTTTGGAGCAGTTGAGCCCGATTCCCGGCATCGAAAAAATCCGTTCCAGTTTTGCGCTCAAACAGGTGCGCTACAAGACCGCGCTGCCGCTGCCCCGGTCAGTTCGCTGACGGCAGGCTTTGGTTTGTGCTTGGGGTGGTGCCTTGGCCCACCGGTGGGCGCAGCTCGCCCGATCCACTGCTGGCCCCATGACGGGTTTGGCGGCTGGCCAATGGGCGAGGCGGTTTTGTGACCGTAGCAGCCCGACGGGGCAACACTGCTTTAAGCGACTGCGGGCTGGCGCGGGCACCACTTCTCAGGTAATCCAACAGCAGCAACGCCCGGGCATGAAAGGCCGACAAACCGCGTTCTTCGGTGAGGTAATCAAAAAGCGCGTCCACGAGCCGCTCAGGCGTGAGCCCGCTGGTGGCATGGCTGTGCTGCCACAACCAGTCGGATAAATGCAAAAAGGCTTGAAACGGCGAAGTGATGCCGTTGGCACCGTCCATCAACCAGGCCTGGGTTTGCTCGAACCGACCCGAATTGGCGATCAACTCCCAATACCGCGCAAAGCGCGTGAAGCGCTGCATTTCGGCCAGGCTGACCGACCCTGTTTGCTGCACTGTGTAGGGCGGCTCTGAGTCATACACCATGCCGTGCTCAACGGTATGCCGCGCAATCGGCGTGCCGCGCAGCCGCTTCAAGATGCCGAGCTGGATTTCATGCGGCTTCAACGCGTACAGGCGATCAAAACCGTGGGCGAAACTGGCCATCGGCTCACCCGGCAGGCCGAAGATCAGATCGGTGTGCAGGTGTGCGTTCGAATGCGCCACCAGCCAGGCCAGGTTGGCCTCGGTTTTGGCATTGTCTTGCCGGCGCGAAATGCGCTGTTGCACCTCGACATTGAAACTCTGGATACCGATTTCAAACTGCAACACACCGGGTGGAAATTCTGTAATCTTCTCTTTGAGTTTATCGGGCAGGTGGTCGGGAATCACTTCGAAGTGAACGAAAAGGGCAGGTTCTGCCGAGTGGGCCATGGGGCCTTGCAGCTTGTCCAGAAAAAACTGCAGGATGCGGATCGACGCATCGATTTTCAGATTGAAGGTGCGGTCTACAAATTTGAAGGTGCGGGCTCCGCGCTGGTACAGGGTTTCAAGCTCGCCCAGAAAGTTGTTCAGGTCGAACGCCCAGGCGGTTTTGTCGAGTGAACTCAGGCAGAACTCGCACTTGAACGGGCAGCCGCGCGAGGCTTCTACATACAACACACGGTGCGCCAGGTCGGCTTCTGAATACGCGCTGTATGGCAGCGCAAGCGTGTCAAGGGGCGGTTGTTCGCCCGCGATGATTTTCATCAGTGGCTGCGGCCCGTGCAGCAAGGCGCGGCAGAGCTTGGCAAAGCTGATATCACCCCAACCGGTGATGACGTGATCAGCCAGCCGCACAATCTCCTGCTGATCGGTTTCATGGCTGACTTCCGGGCCACCCAGCACGATCTTGATGTCAGGCCGCAGGGTTTTGAGCAAACGCACCAGGGTGCAGGTTTGGGTCACGTTCCAGATGTAAACCCCCAAACCAATCACTTGCGGGTTCAGCGCCAGCAGTTCGTCGGCAACTTCCTGCGGTTTGCGGGCAATGGTGAATTCCCGCAACGCCGTCTGCGCCCGCAGCTCCGCCATATTGGCCAGCAAGTACCGCAAGCCCAATGAGGCGTGGATGTACTTGGCGTTGAGCGTGCAAAGTATGATCGGTGCGGCCGGGTTCATGGGGCGTAGCGGGGTAGCCGCAATTATCGCAAGGGATAATGAACACCCTGTGCGGAACTTTTGAAGCGCCATCGACCTCAGACTATTCGCCGCTGACCGCTACTCCTGACGATGAACACCACTTCCTTTTGCAAACGCCTGGTCGCCAGTGGATTGATGGTGTTGACCGCATGGGGCACCGGCACGTGGGCGCAAACCGGCCTTCAAGGCAGCGCCAAGAACACTGTGGTCACCGGGCAAGTCCGCGCAGAGCTGATGGCCCATGCGCCAGAAGGTGCCGACGCGGGGAAAACCATCTGGGTGGGCTTACACCTGACCCACAAACCCGAGTGGCACACCTATTGGAAAAACTCGGGCGATTCGGGCCAGCCCACGTCGCTGAGCTGGTCTTTGCCTGACGGGGTGACGGCGGGCGAGATCAACTGGCCAACACCCAAAAAAATCCCGATTGGCAGCTTGGCCAACTACGGCTATGAAAACACCGTTCTGTTGCCGGTTCCGCTGACCATCTCACGCAGCTTCAAGCCTCCGCTGCTGTCCGATGACATCGAGGTCAAACTCAAAGCCACCTGGCTGGTATGCAAAAAGGAATGCATTCCGGAAGAGGGCGAATTTGCGCTGCGGATTCCAGTGAAGGGTTCAACTGCGCTGAATGGCCCGGCTTTTGATGCTGCAAGCCAAGCGGCACCCCGGGCACTGATCAACGTTCCAGGCGGGTCCATACCGGCCAGCCGCGCCTTGATTGACGGCAACCAGCTTACTTTTGAAGTGCAGGGCTTGCCCATCGAGGTGCGCGGGAAAACACTGGCGTTTTTCCCCGAAACGCCTGAGGTGATTGAAACCGGCGCGGCAGGCAGCCAGTCATGGAACGGTGCCGTCTGGCGGGGCAAGATGCCGCTGTCTGCGCAACGCAGCAACAGCCCCACCGAGATGCCGCTGGTTCTGGTTGCTGATGTGAATGGCGTGCAGAAGAGTTACCGGGCTGAACTCAGGGTAGCGGGTGCCTGGCCGGCGTTGGCAGCTGCTGCCCCAATGCCACCCGCGCTGGAGGCGGCGCTCAAAGCCAATGCGGCGGCTTCGCTGGGGGCCAGCCCCACGGTGCCCATCGGCCTCATTGCGGCGCTCTTGGGCGCATTGGTGGGCGGGCTCATCCTGAACCTGATGCCCTGTGTGTTCCCGGTGCTGGCGATCAAGGTGATGAGCCTGACGCAGAACGGTGCTGATGTGCGCCACCAGCGCATTGGGGCGCTGGCTTACACGCTGGGTGTCGTCGGCTCATTCGTTGCACTGGGTGCGCTGTTGATCGCCTTGCGCAGCGCGGGTGAACAATTGGGTTGGGGCTTTCAGCTGCAATCACCGGCAGTGGTGGCCGGGTTGGCGGTGTTGTTCACCTTGCTGGGTTTGAACCTGGCGGGTTTGTTCGAGTTTGGGCAGTTCTTGCCCACTGGCCTTGCCGGGATTCAAGCCAAAAACCCAACCATCAATTCTTTGCTTTCCGGCGTTTTGGCGGTCGCCATTGCCTCACCCTGCACGGCACCGTTCATGGGTGCTTCGATGGGCTTGGCTGCCACCCTGCCGACACACGAGGCACTGCTGATTTTTGCCACACTGGGGGTGGGCATGGCGCTGCCTTTTGCGCTGGCCGGCCTGGTGCCTGCCGTAGCCCGTGCACTGCCGCGCCCAGGCCCCTGGATGAATACCTTTCGCCGCCTGATGGCCTTCCCGATGTTTGCCACGGTGGTGTGGCTGGTCTGGGTGCTGGGGCAACAAAGCGGCATCGACGGCGCAGGGGCCTTGCTGGGTTTGCTGGTCGCGTTGGCCTGGGTGGTGTGGTCGTTCACCTTGCCTTCGCGCTCGAAAAACGTGTGGGCCACCTTGTCTGTGCTGTCCTTGGTCTTCTTGACGGATGCCCTGGGCCCCTACGTGTTGAAACCCTCCGACACCGCGGCAGTTGCCAGTGGTGAGCGCTGGCAAGCCTGGCAGCCCGGGCGGGTGGAGCAATTGCTCGCGGCAGGCCAGCCCGTGTTTGTGGATTTCACTGCCGCTTGGTGCGTCACCTGCCAGGTGAACAAAAAAACCACCTTGACCCACGCGCAGGTACTGGCCGATTTTGACGCTAAAAAAGTCGCCACACTCAAAGCCGACTGGACACGTCGCGACCCCGCCATCACTGCCGCCTTGGCCCAGCTCGGGCGCAATGGGGTGCCGCTGTATGTGCTGTACAAGCCCGGTGCTGCGCCGGTTTTACTGTCTGAATTGCTCAGTGTTGGGCAAATACGCAACGAGTTGGAAAAACTGTAAGTTCATGTCCAAAACATCACGGTAGCTTGTTGTGCCGCCTCATGTCGTGATTTGAAAATGGACTAGGTCAGCCAGTTCTGCCCGCGAAGTCGGTTTAGACTTGTTGCATGACTTCAAACGCCTCTTCTGTTCCCTACGCTGGCATCTGGCCCGCGCTGCTGACCCCGCTGACTGACACGCTGGACATCGACATTCCGCTGTTGGCGGCCCATTGCAAGAATCTGCTGGCAGCGGACTGCACCGGTGTGACACCCTTTGGCACCACGGGTGAGGGGCCGTCATTCAGCGTGGCAGAACGCATCGCCGCTGTCGATGGCCTGATCGCAGCGGGCATTCCGGCTGGCCGCATCTTGGTGTCGACCAGCTGCGCGGCGCTGCCCGACACCGTTGCGTTGACGCGCCATGCCACCCAGGCCGGCTGTTTTGGCGTGTTGCTGCTACCACCGTTTTTTCTCAAGGGTGTGCCAGATCAGGGCATCATCGATGCTTATGCGCAAGTCATCGACAAGGTGGCAGACACGCGGCTGCGCATCGTGCTGTATCACATCCCGCAGGTCAGCGGTGTGCCCTTGAGCCATCACGTGATTAAGACGCTGCTGGCGCGTTTCCCTGCCAACATCATCGGCATCAAAGACAGCGGGGGCCAGCGCGGATGGTCATTGGCCTTGGCCAAGGCGTTTATGCCGCCCCTGCAAGTATGGGTGGGCCATGAACCCGATTTGCAGGTGATGGCGGCGCAAGGAACGGTGGGCGCGGTGAGCGGTGTGGCCAATGTTGCGCCCCGGCTGGTGCAGCGGCTGGTGGCCGAATACGCATCGCCACAAGCTGCAGACGACATGATGCGCACCCAGCAGTTGCTGACAATTCTGGGCGGTTACGGCTTGACCGCTGCCTTCAAGGCCATCATGGCCATGACCACCAGGCATGCCGGCTGGCGGCGGGTGCGGGCACCACTGATGGCACTCACTGATGGCGAATTCGAGCGGCTTGCCAGCCAGATGCAAGCGTTTGGACTGGATTCCGCCAAAGACTGACTGCACGTTTAGAAGGCCTCTGCATGCAAACTGATGACATCAACCATATCCTGACACACCACCGCACCGTGGCAGTGGTGGGGCTCTCGCCCAAACCGCACCGCGACAGCTACGAAGTGGCCGAGTACATGCAGCGCCAAGGCTGGCGAATCATTCCGGTAAACCCGGCGGCGCACGATACCGAGATATTGGGCGAGAAGGTGTATGCCTCTTTAACCGAGGCGGCGACGACAGAGCAGATCGACCTGGTCGATGTGTTCCGCAAGAGCGAAGACGTGCCGCCAGTGGCAGACGAAGCGATTGCGATCGGTGCCAAGGCCCTGTGGCTGCAACTGGGCATTGAACATGAGGCTTCAGCCAGCAAGGCCCGCGCTGCGGGTTTGCGTGTGGTGCAAAACAAATGCCTGTTGGTGGAACATCGACGCGGCAGCTAGTGCCCCGTGTCTCAATAGGGCACTTCTAGAAATTCAATTTTGGGGATGCAGTGCGAGTCGCAAACCGCAGACATACTTCAGTATGGCGAGGATTTGCAACGACGCAATGCGCCCCACAATTGGATTTATAGCAGTGCCCTACAAATCCTGCTGATACCGCGCCACCATCTGCGCCTGCGTTTCGGGCGGAAATTCCACCCCCATTTGGTCACCGATCATTTTGCCCATGGTCGGCAACACGGAACGCGCCACCTGCGTTTGAGCCGACCACAATCGCGAGCGCATTAGGGCCTTGGCGCAGTGCAGATAAGCTTGCTCCACGGTGACCACCACCACCAGTTTGGGTGGTTTTCTGTCGGACGCAAAAACCTGCAGATGTTCGGGGGCGACAGACAGCGACGCCCGGCCATTGATGCGCAGGGTTTCATCTACCCCCGGCAGCATGAAAAGCAGACCCACGCGACCGGTTTCAATGATGTTGCTGAGCGAATCCAGCCGGTTGTTGCCACTGGCATCTGGCAACAAAAGCGTGTGGGCATCCAGCACTTTGACAAACCCTGGTTCGCCACCGCGCGGTGTGGCATCTTGCTGGCCATGCGCGGCGCTGCTGCCCAACACCAGAAAGGGAGACAACGCAATGAACCGGTGGCAGTGCGGATCCAGAAACGTCAACTCTTTGGCCAAGGCGCGTTCACCGGCTGATGCATAGAGGCTGCGCAATTGGGCCTGGCTGGAAATCGTGTGCGATGGCATGTGAAACTCCCGGGTCAATGAATAGGGGAATAGGTCAACCGCAGTCTAACAATGCGGCGAAAATCGGTCATCCAATGACCTTTTGCACAACATGACTGACACTGCCGCACCTGAAGCAACCGACGAGCAGGCGCTGCTGGTGCCCTACGCTGAATTTCGCCGGGGCCTGCCGGCCGGGCAGTTCCGCGTGATCGTCAACCCAGAACGCGCCCGCAAATTTGTGCGGCATCGTTTGTTGATGATGCCCATCACCACTGCCATGGCCGGGATTGGCATTGCGTTGGCGTTGTCACAAATGCCTTGGTGGGGTTTGGGGCTTATTGCGACCGCGGTTTTGTTGAACCGCCTGGTGCGCCTGCAAGCCGCCAAAATACTGCTGCACCTCGCGACACAGGACGAAAAAACCTACTTTGAAGCGATGGAGTTCGAAATACTGGAAGTGCGCCGGGCGCGTTGACTGGCCGGCAGAAAAACGCGTGGGCGCACCTAAGCATTCACCTCGCTGGCTGCCAGTTGGGCAATCAAGCCATCTTCCGCCGACGCAACGCCAGAAACGCCAACCGCTCCGACAAGCACACCATCGCGCAGGAGCGGAATGCCCCCTTCCAGCGGGCACAGGCCCTCAATTGCCAGCAACCTGACACCCGCGCCGCCAGCGGCAACGGCATCTTCAAACGATTTGGTGGCGCGTTTGAAATTCACCGAACAAACCGCTTTGGCCTGCGCCACGCCGATGGCAGCGTAATGCACATCGTCCATCTTGTGCAGCACGACCAGATGGGCCGAGCTGTCGGCCACAGCGACCACGACTTTCCACCCGCGCGCCAGTGCTTCGGCTTCGGCGCGGGCAACGACGCGTTTGGCCTCGGCCAGAGAGATGGCCAGGCCGTAAGGGGGTGTGGCGGGGACAATAGGGTTCAAACGGTTCTCCAATGAATGTCACTTTGAATGCCCTTCATTGTGGCCGCAGTTGCCGCGTGGCTGGGCTGCCGGAGGCGGTGCAGGGACAGTGCCGCCAGCCGGTGCTGCGGTATGCGTTCGAACCTGTATGGCAGATAGGGCAGCCGGAAAATGGGCGCAGAATGACACCCACCCGGATATGCCGTCGGGTTCCGGCCAGGGGCTCGCCCGGCCGTCCCCTTCAACACCAGAACTTTTGCATGCCTTCCATGAAACCACACGACGACACTGCAAAATACCCGCCCAGTTTCAGCCACAACGCCGAGGTGGTCGCTGTTGGGCCAAACGGCCAGATGGGTCACCGCGAGGCGATCGCCCACCAGAAACGGTTCGAGCGCAAACTCTGGGCGCCGAGGCCTGGTGTCTGGTGCATGGTGGGCAACGGCTTGTCGAACCAGACTTTTGTCGAAGGCCCGGCGGGCCTGATCGCCATTGACACCGGTGAATGCATCGAGGAGATGAATGCTGCGCTGGTGGCCGTTCGTGAACACACCGCCCGACCGGTGGTCGCGGTGATTTACACCCATTTTCACTACGTGTCGGGAACCACCGCCGTATTGCCCTACAGGGCCGCTGCGGATACCGACGGGTTGCCGATTTGGGGCCATACCGGCATTGTGGGCAACCGCGCCCGCATGAGCACCGAAGTCAGCGGTGCTGCCGCGCGCGGCATGGCACTCCAGTTTGGCATTCTGCTGGCCGACCAGGGGCCGGACGGACTGGTAGGAACCGGTCTGGGCCCGGCCTACCGCCTGGCTGAACATGCGCCCTACACGCCAGGCTTTTTGCCGCCCACGCATACCTTTGAAACCACCACCGAGGCGCAGATTGCGGGCCTCCAAGTCGTGATGACACCGGCGCCTTCTGACTGCGACGACTCCATCACCATCTGGTTCCCGGAGCTGGGTTTATGCGTCAACAACATGGTGTGGCCGACGCTGTTCAACGTGTTCCCGATACGCGGCGAAGAATACCGTGACCCGCGCGTCCTGTTGAATGGGCTGGATCACATTCATGGCCTGCAGGCAGATTATTTGCTGGGGGCACATGGCCCGCCGATCACGGGGCGGGGAGCGATTTCGCAGGCCGTAACCCTCTACCGCGACTCCATCCAGTTCATGTGGGACCAGACGGTTCGCGGCATCAACCAGGGCCTGACGCTCGGCGAGTTGTGTGAAACGGTCAAGCTGCCTGCCGTTTTTGCCGGCAGTTACCTCACCAGCCAGTTTTACGGCCTGGTGGAGCACCATGTGCGCCAGATTCATAACGGCCTGCGCGGCTGGTTTGATGGTGATGAAGCTGCCCTGTTCCCCTTGCCGGCTTTTGAGCGTGCCCAGCGGCTGGTGGCCGGGTTTGGCGGTGCAGCAAAAGTCCGTGCACAGGTGCACGAGGCGCTGGCCGCCAACGATTTGCGTTGGGCACTGGAGCTGGCCACCTGGCTGATTCACGCAGACGACAGCCCGGCCAAACGTGTCGATGCGGGCGATGCCGCAGACCGGGCTTTGTTGGCCCAGGTGCTGCGGGCGATTGGGCAACGGACCTCGGCCGCCAATATCCGCAATTGGTGCATCACCCGGGCGCTGGAGCTCGAACGCAAGCTGGATTTGAGCCGCTTTCGCCGCCACCGGTTTGTGCAGGCCGACGTACTCGCCAGCCCACCTGAGACCTATGTCCACACCCTGCGCGTGATTTTGGACCCCGCCCGGTCGGGCGAACGCGACGAGGAACTGGCCTGGCGGTTTATACCCGGTGGCGAGCTAACGGGCCTGCGCCTGCGCCACGGCATTGCCGCCATCACCGATGGGCAACAGGCCAGCATGGCCATCACCCTTGATCTGCCCACCTGGGCCCGCATTCTCGCGGGCAAGACCCGAATGAGCGAGGCCATTGCCCTGGGTGACGTGAAGGTGACCGGTGAGCCCCGACAGGTATTGGCGTGGCTGGCTTGTTTTGACCACACCACGCTCGGCAACTAAGGAAGAGCTTTGGCCCTGAAGCAGACGATCCGGCCCCTTGGGGTGCCTGACACAACACGCCCTGCGACAATGGCAACATGAGCTCCAGTACCGCCTTTAGCGCATTCGCGCCCCTCCAAAACGACACCTTTATCCGCGCCTGCCTGCGTCAGGCCACGCCGCACACCCCCGTCTGGCTGATGCGCCAGGCCGGGCGTTATTTGCCCGAATACAAGGCCACCCGGGCCCGGGCGGGCAGTTTTATGGGGTTGGCCACCAACACCGATTACGCCACCGAAGTCACCTTGCAACCCTTGGCCCGCTTCCCGCTGGATGCCGCCATTTTGTTCAGCGACATCCTCACCGTGCCCGATGCCATGGGCTTGGGCCTGAGTTTTGCCGAAGGCGAAGGCCCGCGCTTTGCCCACACGGTGCGTGACGAAGCCGCCGTGGCGAAATTGCAAGTGCCCGACATGGCCAAACTGCAATACGTGTTTGACGCGGTAACCTCCATCCGCAAGGCCTTGGGCGGCAAAGTCCCCCTGATTGGTTTCAGCGGCAGCCCCTGGACATTGGCCTGTTACATGGTGGAGGGCAAAGGCTCAGACGACTACCGCCTGGTCAAAACCATGCTTTACCAGCGGCCCGATTTGATGCACAAGATGCTGCAGGTCAACGCCGACGCGGTGGCAGCGTACCTGAACGCGCAAATCGACGCGGGTGCCCAAGCGGTGATGATTTTTGACAGCTGGGGCGGCGTGCTGGCCGATGGTGCCTTTCAGGAATTCAGCCTGGCCTATACCGCCAGGGTGCTGGCCCAAGTGAAAAAAACGCACGACGGCACTGCCACGGGCGCGCGCATTCCCCGCATCGTGTTCACCAAAGGAGGCGCTTTGTGGCTGCAGGACATGAATGCGCTGGATTGCGACGTCTTGGGCTTGGACTGGACCGCCAACCTGGCCCGCGCTCGGGCCTTGGTGGGTGGCACTGTCTCCCTGACGGGTAGCGGCCCCGGCAAAGCCCTGCAAGGCAATATTGATCCGAATGTGTTGTTTGCTGCACCACAACAAATTCGCGACGAAGTGGCCAAGGTGCTCAACAGCTTCGGATTGCCGTTCAACGCACCGGGCCACGGGTTGCCGACCACCGCCAATGGCACCCTTGAAGCCACGGGCCCGACCCACATTTTTAATTTGGGCCATGGCATCAGCCAGTTCACCCCACCCGACAATGTGGCGGTACTGGTAGAAGCCGTGCACTCAATTTCGAAGCAAATGCGGGGGTAAAGGCCGCCTGGCAAGGTGTATACCCAAGCTGAAACCACTTCGCTTAGCACAAAAAGCACCGCCCACAAGTCAGCCCCAACTCACTTATGCACAAATTTCTTGCTGCACTGCGCAAAACGGGTCCGGGGGGTTATTGTCGGCGCGATACCGCACACAGCAGCTGTAAGCCGTTGATTCATAAGGGTTTTGAAAACTGCCAATTTTGAAGGCAACGCAGTGAACCCCTTTGTTTTCAAGGCTTTTGCAGCAACGCAGCAGGGTTATCAACAAAGTTATCCACAGAAAGATGGGAAGACCCTTTAAAGGCATTCAAATCAACACCTTAGCGTGGATATTTAAATCTCGACTTAACAAAAGCACTTAACTCTGATGTTCGACATTTTGGGCCTGACGGGCCACCGCTGACACCCGACATGACCCACTAAAGCGACACCCGCCCATGCCGCATCTGCTGGATATTGTGCTCCAAACCCCTGCCCACAGCGCTGTTGGCGGGCCGCTGCATTACCGCTGCAAAACACCTTTGGCGGCCGGCCAGCTGGTGCGGGTGCCGTGGGGTCAGCGCGAAACCCTGGGCGTGGTGTGGGGCACCGCCCAGCCCGGCGATGTACCTGCGGCATGGGTGGGCAAGCTGCGCCACGTCAGCACGCCGCTGGCGGGCCTGGCACCCATGGGGCTTGCATGGATGCAACTGGTGACCTTTGCTGCCCATTATTACCAGCGGTCTTTGGGGGAAGTGGCCTTGGCCGCTTTGCCGCCAGCCCTGCGTGACATCCAACCCGAGCAACTGGCCCGCCGGCTCAAACGCCAGCTGACACTCAAGAAAAAAAGCGATAAAACTGATAATGGACATGCGTCATTAGCTATATCAAACATAGCAAACTCTACGACTGATATCTCTGATCCACCGCATGCACCCGCCCCCCAAGCCGTGCACATACCCGTGCAAGAGGCTGCCGCAGCGGCATCTGTCGTCACGCTCAGCGCCGAACAAGAGGCCGCCCTGGCCGGTTTGGCACAAAACGACGGGCCCTTTTTGTTGTGGGGGGCCACCGGCAGCGG
>JANOWY010000512.1:0-15788 GCA_031418135.1 Rhodoferax sp.
GAAGCCGACCTTTTTGAGCGGAAAATGCGCAACATGTTGGTGCCAACCCAACACCCGGTAGAGGGCGCGAACCTGGGTTCGCATTTTGGATTTCGTGTCGACCCTTTCACAGGTCATTCCGCGCTTCATGCGGGGTTGGACTTCCAAGCCGAACCTGGAACCAAAATAGTAGCAGCCGCTGGCGGAGTGGTGGTCACACAGGAGTGGCATCCAGGGTACGGCAATCTCGTTGAAATTGACCATGGCAAAGATTTGGTCACCCGATACGCCCATTCGTCCCAGGTGTTTGTCAAAAAAGGTGATTTGGTCAGACGTGGGCAAAAAATAGCAGAAGTTGGATCTACCGGGAGGTCTACTGGCCCCCATTTGCATTTTGAAGTCTTGGTACAGGGGTTGGCCCATGATCCGCTGGTTTTTTTACAGGCTGGTGATGACGCGCTTCGGCAGTTGGCAAAAGCTGACATGGCATCCTCCAAGGCAATCGCCAAAACGGATTCAGCACAAAGCAGCAAGGGCAACACCAAAACTGCTCAAGGTTTGACACGCTGAATTGATGAGGCCGCACGCCAGCGGTGCTGATCGGCGCTGAATTAGTATCCTGCGGCCCTGGTGCATTGATGGATTTCGGCCTTTGTCTAACGACTAAAATCAAGGGTTACGTCGATTCGACGATAGGCTTGAGACAAGCTTGACTTTTGTCCGACAGAACCCATATCCACTAGACAATTTAAGGTACTTCGCCTGGCGTGCCAACCCCTTGGTTGGGCACCAGTAGCGTGAATTAATGGCTAATAACTTTTTGACCCGAATTTTTGGCAGCCGCAATGATCGGTTGCTGAAGCAGTACCGCAGTGGTGTTGCCCGAATCAACGCAATGGAAACGCAGCTTGAGGCCTTGAGTGATGAGGTTTTAAGGGCAAAAACGGAAGGTTTCCGTCAACGCCTTGCCCAGGGCGAGACACTTGATGATTTGTTGCCTGATGCATTTGCAGTCGTGCGTGAAGGCTCCAAGCGGGCCATGAAAATGCGTCATTTTGATGTGCAGCTTCAAGGTGGCATGTCATTGCACCAAGGCAAAATTTCCGAAATGGGTACGGGTGAGGGCAAGACGTTGACGGCAACCTTGCCGGTCTACTTGAATGCGCTTTCTGGCAAAGGCGTGCACGTCGTCACGGTAAACGACTATCTGGCAACGCGGGACGCGCAGTGGATGGGCAAGCTGTACAACTTTCTGGGTTTGACGGTTGGTGTCAATGTGCCAGGGATGTCTCGTGAAGAAAAGCAGACTGCCTACCGGGCTGACATCACGTACGGAACCAACAATGAATTTGGTTTTGACTACCTGCGTGACAACATGGTTTATGAGGTAACCGATCGCGTGCAGCGTGGCCTCAACTATGCCATCGTCGACGAGGTGGACTCCATCCTGATTGACGAAGCGCGGACCCCGCTCATCATCAGCGGTCAGGCCGATGACCACACAAGTCTTTATGTGGCGATCAAGCAAGTGGTGCCGCAGCTTTTCCGCCAGGAGGGCGAGGCAGATCCTCGCACGGGTGAGGGTGTAACCAAGCCCGGCGATTTTACTGTCGACGAAAAGAGCCACCAGGTCTTTTTGACCGAACAAGGACATGAAAATGCCGAACGCATCTTGTTTGGCATGGGTTTGATTCCCGAAGGTGCTACCCTTTACGACCCTGCCAACATCACGCTGATGCATCATTTGAATGCCGCGTTGCGGGCCAAGCACCTGTATCACAAAGACCAGCATTACGTGGTGCAGGCGGGCGAAATCGTCATCGTCGATGAATTTACGGGGCGGCTGATGACAGGGCGTCGCTGGAGCGACGGATTGCACCAGTCGGTTGAGGCCAAAGAGGGCGTGCAGATCCAGGCGGAAAACCAGACGTTGGCATCCATCACCTTCCAGAATTACTTTCGGTTGTATGGCAAGTTGGCGGGCATGACGGGCACTGCGGACACAGAAGCCTACGAATTCCAGGAAATCTATGGTCTTGAAACGGTCGTGATGCCGCCCAACCGACCGAGTCGGCGCGAAGATCAACTCGACCGCGTTTACAAAACGACGCCGGAAAAGTACGAAGCAGCGATTCAGGACATTCGGGAGTGTTATGAGCGAGGCCAGCCGGTACTTGTCGGTACTACCTCTATCGAAAACTCTGAAATCATTTCCGAACTGCTGCAAAAAGAGAAGTTGCCGCATCAGGTTCTCAATGCCAAGCAACATGCCAAAGAGGCCGACATTGTGGCTCAGGCAGGGCGCCCAAAAATGATCACGATCGCCACCAATATGGCCGGCCGTGGCACGGACATTGTGCTGGGTGGCAATCTTGAAAAAGCCCTGAGTGCTATTGAGTCGGATGAAACGATTGGCGCTGAAGCAAAACCAGGTTTGATTGAGCAACAACGCAACCAGTGGAAGATTGACCATGAACTGGTGAAGTCTTTGGGCGGTTTGCGCATCATCGCCACTGAGCGACATGAGTCGCGCCGCATCGACAATCAATTGCGGGGCCGGTCAGGCCGCCAAGGTGATCCTGGTTCATCGCGCTTTTACCTGAGTCTGGACGATTCGTTGATGCGCATTTTTGCGGGTGATCGGGTACGTGCCATCATGGACAGGCTTAAGATGCCGGCTGGCGAGGCGATTGAAGCTGGCATGGTGACCCGCAGCATCGAAAGTGCCCAGCGAAAAGTGGAAGCGCGCAATTTCGACATGCGTAAACAGCTGCTGGAGTACGACGATGTATCCAACGACCAACGCAAGGTCATCTACCAGCAACGAAATGAAATTCTTGATGCGGTTGATTTGACTGCCCAAATCGCTTCGCTTCGCGAAGGCTGCTTCACGGATCTGGTGCGCCAGTATGTGCCGGTTGAATCGGTGGAGGAGCAATGGGATATTGCGGCGCTCGAGAAGACGCTTTCTGAAGATTGGCAGCTTGCATTGGGTCTGTCAGACACCATCAAGAATGCCAGCGCCATCACCGATGAAGATATCGTAGAAAAAACCGTGCAGGCGGCCCACCAGACTTTTAATGCCAAAGTCGAGCAAGTGGGTGCCGACAATTTTGTGCAGTTTGAGCGCATGGTGCTGTTGCAGAGCATTGACAACCATTGGCGCGAACACTTGAGTTCGCTGGACTATTTACGCCAGGGCATTCACCTTCGCGGGTATGCGCAAAAACAACCCAAGCAGGAATACAAACGTGAGGCGTTTGAGCTGTTTGGACAGTTGTTGGACACCGTCAAGAATGAGGTCACCAAATTACTCATGACGGTAAAAATTCAGGCCAGCGAGCAGTTGGAACAAGCCGCCCAGGAAATTGAGCAGCGCGGAGAGATGATTTCCAACATTACCTACACGGGGCCCACTGAAAATGGCGACGTGGCATCGCAAGTTAACCCTAGCATCATGGACTCATTGGCATCTCCGACAGTTGATGAGGTGCCCCGGGTGGGGCGCAACGAGCCGTGCCCTTGTGGCAGTGGTAAAAAATACAAGCACTGTCATGGCAAACTGGCGTGAGTCGCCAGCATTGAAACCCGTTTTTTGGCTTTCCGACTGAAGGAGCGTTATGCCTGTCAACCTTTCGCAGCCGTTGGCTGAGCAACTGTTTGCGGTGCCGGGCGTGCGGATCGGTGTCGCGGAGGCCGGCATTCGAAAACCAGGGCGGAAAGACCTGACGGTCGTCCTGATTGATGAAGGCGCGTCTGTTGCCGGCGTTTTTACCCAAAACCGTTTTTGTGCTTCGCCCGTGCTGGTTTGTCGCGAAAACCTGGCCCTCGTCAACGCCGCCAGCACGGGGCCTGATACAGCGCAATCACAGGGCATTCGGGCCATGGTGATCAACACCGGCAACGCCAACGCAGGTACCGGTGCTGATGGGCTGTCCCGTACACGGCAAACCTGCCAAGCTGTGGCCGAGCTGTTGGCTCTGCACCCAAGCCAAGTGTTGCCCTTTTCAACAGGTGTCATCATGGAGCCTTTGCCGATTGACCGGATCGTGGCGGGTTTGCCAACAGCCTTGGCTGACGCGAAGTCTGATGCCAGTGCGGGCCAATGGCTGCGTGCCGCACAAGGCATCATGACGACTGACACGGTGCCCAAGGCGTTCAGCACGCGCTTGGCGCTAGGTGGCAAAACGGTCAGCGTCACGGGCATCAGTAAGGGCGCGGGCATGATCCGGCCCAACATGGCCACAATGCTGGGTTTTATGGCAACGGATGCCTGTGTCAGTCAGGCCGTCACACAGCAGTTGGCGTTGGCTTTGGCCGAAGGCTCGTTTAACCGGGTAACGGTGGATGGTGACACCTCCACCAATGACTCTTTCGTCACGATTGCCACCAACCACGCAGGCAATCCCCGCATCACCTCGCTGGACAGCCCTGACGGCAAGGCGCTTTATGCGGCCATGCTGGAAGTGGCAATCAAGCTGGCGCAGGCGATTGTGCGTGACGGTGAGGGTGCCACCAAATTCATCACGATCCGGGTTGAGGGCGGCAAAAATGCGGCTGAATGTCGGCAGGTGGCCTATGCAATTGCTCACTCACCGTTAGTCAAAACGGCATTTTTTGCCAGCGATCCCAACCTGGGGCGTATCTTGGCTGCAGTGGGTTATGCCGGCATTGGTGACCTGGACCCCTCGCTTATCGAGCTGCACCTGGATGAAGTATTGGTGGCAACCCGAGGTGGGCGCAATCCGGCTTACCGCGAAGAAGATGGCCAACGGGTGATGAAAAAAAGCGAAATTCTGGTGCGCGTCGGCTTGGGACGTGGCAATGCCCATGACACCGTCTGGACTTGTGACCTGAGCCATGACTATGTTTCCATCAATGCTGATTACCGCTCATGAACGAGAACTTTGACCGCCTGCTGGTGCGGGCCGAGCAATTGATGGCACGGATTGAGTCGGTGTTGCCGCAGGCACTTGGGCAACCCGATTGGGCGGCTTCTATCGCATTTCGTTACCGCAAACGCAGTTCAGGCCATGGTGTGCTGGAGCCGGTGCGCCATGTTGGCAACCTGCGCCTTGCCGACCTCAAGGAGATTGGTGTCCAGAAGGAAAAAATCCGGCTCAACACCTTGCAGTTGGTCACGGGCAAGCCGGCCAACAATGTTTTGTTGACGGGTGCACGCGGAACGGGCAAGTCGTCACTCATCAAAGCCTGTCTGAATGAATATGCGCACCTGGGTTTGCGGCTGATTGAGGTCGACAAGGCTGACCTGGTCGATTTGCCGGACATCGTGGATGTGGTTGCTGATCGTCCCGAAAAATTCATTGTGTTTTGTGACGATTTGAGCTTTGAAGACGGCGAGCCCGGTTACAAGGCCTTGAAGTCTGTTCTGGATGGTTCGGTAGCCGCCACCAGCGCCAACGTACTGGTATATGCCACCAGCAACCGGCGCCATTTGCTGCCTGAATACATGGCCGAGAACTTGACCTATAGCCACACGGAAGATGGCGAAGTTCATCCTGGCGAGGTAGTGGAAGAAAAAATTTCGCTGTCTGAGCGGTTTGGCCTGTGGGTTAGTTTTTACCCGTTTACCCAAGCCGAATATCTGATCATCGTGGCGCAATGGCTCTCGTCTTATGGCGTAACGCGGGCGGCTATCGATGCCGCCCGGCCCGAGGCGCTGGTTTGGGCCCTCGAGCGCGGCTCGCGCAGCGGGCGTGTGGCTTGGCAGTTTGCACGGAATTACGCAGGCAGCCACTTTCAGGCGGGCTGATTTAACGTGAGCAGTATTCTGGTCGCTGACGCCGGTTTGGCCCGGCGCGGGGGTACCGACCGCGTTGTCGTTCAAGTCGCGGTTGGGGTGCTGTTCAGGCCAGACGGCGCATTTCTAATGACCACCCGACCCGTCGGCAAGGCATATGCCGGTTACTGGGAGTTTCCGGGCGGAAAGGTCGAAACCGGTGAAACCGTCCAGGATGCACTACGCCGCGAATTGCACGAGGAGTTGGGCATCGTGCTTGGGCACAAGACGGGTGACGTGGTGTCGTGGAAATCCGAAACCGTTGATTACCCCCATGCGTTGGTCTGCCTGCATTTTTGCAAGGTGTTCGCCTGGACAGGCGAGCTGTTGATGCGCGAAGGTCAGCAGTTTGGTTGGCAAAGTATGCCGGTAAGCGTAGCGCCGATATTGCCAGGAACTGTTCCTGTTTTAGGGTGGTTGGAAATAAAATAGACAAAATTAAATCATTATTGAAATAAAATATATAGCTAATAGTGCAATTTTTATCTTAACAAAATTCCAAAATTACTATTGATACTTTGCATCACTAAATATTTGATCATCAGGGGTTGATTCCGTCGGCATTCTGAAAGCCTCACTTGCCCAAGCGCCGAAATCATGATTTTTGCAGCGCTCACTGCAAAAAGGCCTGAACTGGTTTTGGGGGCCGTAATGGCCGTCTTTTTTGCACGCCGGACACACCACAATCCGGGTATTGTTGCCTACGCTTGGCACCGGGCCGCCGCTCTGGGTCATGAGCACAGGGTCAGTTCAAACGCGGCGTCCTGGGGCGCATGGTGCAGGCGTTGGTCGTCTTCTTGCCGCATGAAACGGATAGACACCATCAGGCGGTTGCCACTGATTTCGGGGATCAGCCCCAGCGCCGGATCAAGCCGCAAGCGCAGGAGCTGAAAGGTTTTGCCTTGTGGCAGGTTTTGCTGGTATTGCCCCGCAACAGCAATCACTTTTTGTGCGATACCGGCATCTCGCTGCATCTGAAGCAACATGTGTACCGCGTCGGCCAAAGGCGTAAATTTGGCGATCCAAATGGTCAGGTCAGCCAAGCGTTTTGCCGCTGGGCCCTGCTGCCAGGCGTAATAGGCTGGCAAGTCAAATTCGCAGGTGCCGCCTGGAATGCCAATTCGGCTGCGTATACCCATGAGCCAGTCGTTCTCAGTCAGTGATTGGCCGACTTTGCCAGCCAAACTGCTAAGTGCTGCGTATCGTTGGTCGATAGTGGCGATGAAATCATCCAGCGCCTTTTCAGAAATGGCCGGATTGCCCCGAAAGCCGTTCAGCGCCTGTTTTTGCTTCTCCAGATCCTTGAGCACGTCTGATTTCAAATCAGCCCGGGCACCGACTTCCATGATTTCAAACAATGTAGTCAGGGCGTAATGGTGGTCTAGCGCCGTTTCGCGCTGTACCAGTTGGCGAAGCGCTTCGAACAAGTGTTCCAGACGCAGATAGGTGCGAATCCGTTCGTTAAAAGGGTATTCGTAGAGAATCACAATGGGTTCCTGGAAACGTTTGGTGTGGGCTGGGTGGCGTTGGTTAGACGAGTTGGATCAGGCCAGCGTGCCAGATGATAGACCTGCGGGCTGGGCGCGGGTTTGACCTTGCCCCGACCTAGCGGACAAGCCGATGACGGAACAAAGTGTTTCAACCTGGTTTTTCAAATCAGCCCCATCACTCCCATCATTTGAAATGACGAAATCTGCGCAAGCCAGACGTTTATGGCGGCTTGCCTGTGTGACGATGATGGCCTCGACCTCTGACTCGCTCAATCCGCTGCGCTGCATCACCCGGCTGATTTGCAACTCGGGCGGGCAATCGATGACCAGCACCCGATCCAGTTTGCTGCGCCAATGCCCCCCTTCGGCCAACAACGGAATGTCAACCACTAGGCAACTGGCCTGCGCTTGCACTGCATCCTGCGTTTGACGCTCAATCTCAGCGCCAACCAGCGGATGCAAAATCGCCTCAAGCCGTTTGCGGGCACCAGGGTCAGCGTAGGCCAAGGCGCGCATGTGGTCGCGGTTGAGTGAGCCGTCAGCGCGAATGAAATCAGCGCCAAACCTTGCGGCAATCGCCCCCATGGCCGAACCGCCTGGAGCGGTAGTGGCCCGGGAAATGGCATCAGCATCAATAAGTGTTGCCCCGCAATCCACCAGCATCGTTGCAACCGTGCTTTTGCCACTGCCAATACCACCCGTCAGGCCCAAGCGCAACATGGTTTCAGGGTGCAGGCCGCTGGGTGGGCGAACGAATGAACAATTGCATGGCAGCAGGTGTGCGAAGGTCAGCGTGCCAGTGTCGCAAACGGAAACGCAAAGGGCACCCAATACATGACGCGCTCCGGGCCAACTGCCATAGCCAGCAAGCCCGCACCTGCCAAATACGGGCCAAACGCAATAGGAATATCTTTGTTGGCCAGTTTCCCAACGACCAGCATCAACCCGCCCATCACGCTTCCGACAACTGATGCCAACAAAATGATGGCGATCAGGAACTCGCCGCCAAACCAGGCACCCAGGCCCGCCAACAGCTTGAAATCACCATAACCAAAGCCCTCTTTACCCGTCAGCGACCGGTAAGCATGAAAAACCAGCCATAAGCTCAAGTATCCCCAAATTGCGCCCCAAACCGCGGAAGACAGCGAAACCCGGCTGGCTCCCATTGCTGCAAAGGCCAGGCCGAGCCAAATGAGAGGGTAATTGATGTCGTCTGGCAGAAGCTGGGTGTCGAAATCAATGAAAAATTGCACAATGAGCATGGCTGCAAAAGCCGCCCAGGCAACGGCGCGCCAATGGGCGCCCTGGTGTACAAAAGCCATCGCAAAAAAGAAGCCACAGGTCAGCTCAATAGCCGGATAACGCCAGCTAATCGGGGTTTTGCATTGGGAACACTTGCCGCCCAACGCCAGGTAGCTCACGACCGGAATATTTTCAAACCAGCGAATCTGGTGGCCACACGACTGACAGCATGACCGGGGCGTCATCAGATTGAACGGCTCGGCGGCAGCATGATGCGCGTAGGCACCTGTGGTGATACGTGCAGCGCTGTTGTCGGTTTGGCTGGCCGGGTTCATTTGCGCATACTCCGCTTGCCATTGCCGCTCCATCATTTTGGGCAGGCGGTAGATCACGACATTCAAAAAACTGCCGACCAGCAGCCCTAACACGGCAAAGACCGTGGCATCCATCCAAAACACACCTGACATCAAACCACTTGACCCAGCTTGAAGATGGGAAGGTACATGGCCACCACAATGCCGCCAATGACGGTGCCCAAAACCACGATGATGATGGGTTCCATCAGGCTGGAGATGCCGGCCACCATGTCATCGACTTCGGCCTCATAAAAATCCGCCGCTTTACCCAACATGTGGTCGATGGAACCGGACTCTTCGCCGATGGCGCACATTTGCAACACCATGGATGGAAACAGATTGGCGTTCGTCATGGCTACTGTCAGGGCAGTTCCGGTGGACACTTCATGCTGAATCTTGATAGTGGCTGACTGGTAAACATAGTTGCCAGATGCACCGCCGACTGAATCCAGCGCCTCAACCAGAGGCACGCCAGCGGCAAACATGGTTGACAGGGTCCGTGTCCATCGCGCGATACAGGATTTGTCAACCAGGGTGCCAAAAATGGGCATTTTCAGCATGACACGATCCATGAAGGCCTGCATTTTTTCATTGCGTTTCCAGGACTCCATGAAAAAGTAAAAGCCGCCCCCCAGGCCACCAAAAATCAAGTACCAGTACTGCACAAAAAATTCGCTCATGGCAATCACCATTTGCGTTGGCATGGGTAACTCGCCACCGAAAGATGAAAACACTGATTTGAATGAAGGAATCACAAAAATCATGATCACCGCTACCACCACAAACGCAGTGATCAACACAGCGATGGGGTACATCAGCGCCGCTTTGATTTTGGACTTGATCGCCTCCGTTTTTTCCATATAAACAGCCAGGCGATCCAACAGCTGATCCAGAATACCCGCCGACTCACCAGCCTCGACCAAGTTGCAGTAGAGGTTGTCAAAATACAGCGGGAACTTGCGGAAAGCAACACTCAAGCTGGTTCCGGTTTCCACATCAGTGCGGATGTCTGACAGCAATTTGGTAACGCGTGGGTTGGGATTGCCGCGCCCGACAATGTCGAAGGCCTGCAACAAGGGCACACCCGCTTTCATCATGGTCGCCAACTGGCGCGTGAAAATCGCCATGTCTTTGGGTTTGATGCTGCTGCCGCCGCTGGTGCGGCGTTTTTTCACCTTGGTGGGTGTAATGCCCTGGCGACGAAGTGCCGAATGAACCTGGTTTTCTCCGCCCGCCCGAATCTCGCCCTTGACTTGTTTGCCATTGCGGTCTTTGCCTTCCCACTCGAAGACCTGTTCAACTTTGTCCTTGGGTTTAGCGGTTGCCATGATTTCCTTTGCAATTTTTCGGAGCTACCGTCAGATCCGGCCAAAAACGAAGGCTCGGATGCCTCTCGGGTTTCATTCGTTGGTAACAGCCAGGATTTCTTCCAGCGAGGTCAGACCTTGGCGAACCTTTTGCAGTCCCGACTGACGCAAGGTTCGCACGCCCTCCCGTTTGGCTTGGTCGGCGATATCCAGGGCGCTGCCATTGCGCAAAATAATACGCTGAATTTCTTCCGACACTGGCATAACCTGATAGATGCCGACGCGCCCTTTGTAACCTTCGTTGCACGCAGAACAACCCACAGGGCGGTAGGGTGTCCAGCTGGTCTCAAAATCCTTGTCTTCAAACCCGGCCTCCACCAGTGCTTTGCGGGGAATATCTGCAAAGGCACGGCAATTGGCGCACAAACGCCGAGCCAGGCGTTGCGCCGTGATCAGCACAATACTCGATGCAATATTGAACGGCGCGACACCCATGTTCAGCATGCGGATAACGGTTGAAGGTGCGTCGTTGGTATGCAACGTTGACAACACAAGGTGCCCGGTTTGCGCCGCTTTGATGGAGATGTCAGCGGTTTCGAGATCGCGGATTTCACCGACCATGATGATGTCGGGGTCTTGCCGCAGAAATGCGCGCAAGGCCACTGCAAAAGTCAGTCCGGCCTTTTCATTGACCGTCACCTGGTTCACGCCAGGCAAGTTGATTTCCGCCGGGTCTTCAGCGGTGGCGATATTGACATCTGCTTTGTTGAGGATATTCAGGCACGTGTACAGCGAAACGGTTTTGCCCGAGCCCGTCGGACCGGTTACCAGAA
Source organism: Rhodoferax sp. (assembly GCA_031418135.1). Taxonomy (GTDB): domain Bacteria; phylum Pseudomonadota; class Gammaproteobacteria; order Burkholderiales; family Burkholderiaceae_C; genus JANYCG01. The sequence continues at coordinate 11,008 of JANOWY010000512.1, forward strand.
TCATGCCGTACGGGCGACTGATTGCGGTTAGAAGGCGCTCTTTTTCGATGTCATCGTAGCCCAGCGCATCTATGCCCAATTTGGCAGAGCTCGGATCCAGTATCCGGATCACGATTTTTTCGCCGAACATCGTTGGCAAGGTGCTAACCCGGAAGTCGATCACCCTGTTGGGGCCGATTTTGAGCTTCATCTTGCCGTCTTGTGGCACCCGCTTTTCAGAGATGTCCAGGCGGGAAATGACCTTGATGCGCGATGCCAGCTTGTCTTTGATTGCCACCGGCGGAGAGGCAATCTCCCGCAGCTCACCGTCAATGCGGAAGCGTACCCGGTAGGTCGATTCAAATGGTTCGAAATGCAAATCAGAGGCGCGCATTGAAAATGCGTCGATCAGCATCTTGTGCAAAAACTTGACAACTGGCGCGTCGTCAACTTCAGACATCGTGCCCTGGTCACCCTCCGACAGGCCTTCCGTTGCGCCTTCATCAAACTCGAATTCCGTGCCGATGATTTCTTCCATCGTCTCGGTCGCCGTGGCGGAATTGGCCTCGACCAGCTTGAGCAGTTTGTCGTATTCGGCAATGACCCAATCGACCCCCATCTGCGACGCAAAGGTGATTTTTTCAGCCGCCTGCTGATCGGAGGGGTCAGCGGTCGCGACAATCAGCCGGTTGCTGCGTTTGGAGAGAACAACGATGCGGTAAGCGCTGCAAATTTTGGGATCCAGCAGGCCTCTGGGCAGGCGCTGCAAATCAATCGCGTCAAGGTCGACCAAGGGCGCGGCGAAAGCGTTCGACATAGTGTGGGCCAGATCGAATGCCGATACCGCGCCGGAACCCGTCAGTTCAGCAATGAAACTGGTTCGGTTGCCCGTGGCCTTGCGGAAAATTTCTTCGGCTGATTTTTGCCCCAGCTTGCCAGCAGAGATCAATGCGCGGCCTAATCCGGGCAATGCGACTGGCAGAGGGTTTCGGGAAGCGTTTTCGACGGCGGCCATGACCTCAGAATGTACTACGTTGCAGGCGCTTTACCTAGTTGCAGTGCGCAAAATTCCAACAAGTTGCAACATCAGATTACCGAGCGTTGCTTGGGGCAAGGGACTTGCTTTACCAAACGATTGCAAATGTGTGCGCCGTCCATAGGGGAACGACCCGCGGTATCACCGCCCCCGCAAACGGATGGTCGGGGTGAGAGGATTCGAACCTCCGGCCTCTACGTCCCGAACGTAGCGCTCTACCAGGCTAAGCTACACCCCGAATTTTGATGGCCGTCACCGGTACTGTGACGGCGAAATTCCACCAAATCGCATCATTTGCAATGTCGAAATGACCACCGGATCAGTGGTTTCGCTCGAGCAAACCGTTTGCCAATTGTATCAAAGAGGCCGAATAAACAGAGGGTGGCAAGCGCCTCGCTGCCTCGACGGCCCGCGTCGCTTCATGAGCTGCAGCGCTGCGCGCCACCAACAACGCGCCGGTCGATTTGACGATGGCCACGATTTCTGCGAGCTTGCTGATTTCGCCCCCTTCTATGGCCGATGCGATGACTTGCCGTTGTTCGGCGGTGCTACGTTGCATGGCTGCAATCAGCGGCAACGTGGCTTTGCCTTCCCGCAGGTCATCGCCGAGGTTTTTGCCCATCACGGCCGCATCACCGGTGTAATCCAGAACATCGTCGATCACCTGAAAAGCGGTCCCCAATGCTTGCCCGAAATCAGCGCAGGCAGTCTCATGCTCAGGGCTGGCCTGGGCTAATTGGGCACCAACCCGGGCGCTAGCCTCAAAAAGCTTGGCAGTTTTGGAGCGGATCACTTGCAGGTACCCGGATTCGTCCAGTGCTGCATTGTGCATGTTCATCAATTGCATCACTTCGCCTTCAGCGATGACATTGGTGGCATCGGCCAGCGCGTGCAGGATACGCATGTCGTTCGCCTCTACCAACATCTGGAAGGCGCGGGAGTAGAGAAAATCGCCGACCAATACGCTGGCCGGGTTGCCGAACGTTGCATTCGCAGTCGGGTTTCCGCGGCGCATGGATGATTCATCCACCACGTCGTCATGCAACAAGGTGGCTGTGTGTATGAATTCCACAACGGCTGCGAGGTTGTGGCGCGCGGATGAGGTACAGCCCAACGCACCACTGGTTAACAACAAAAGAATCGGCCGCAGGCGCTTTCCACCCGCGCTGATGATGTATCGCGATACCTGACCCACTAAGGGAACGCCCGAAGCCAGGCGCTGGGCAATGACAATATCAACCTCGCGCATGTCATCAGCGATCAAGGCCAGCAAGGGTTCAGGCAAGTCGCCGCTGGACTTGCTGCGGGTGCTGGCGGGTTGGGAAATGGTTGGGTGCAAGTGAAAAGTGCCAAGAACAGTCCTGTTGGCATTATAGAAAGCCTTGGCACCAGCGGCAGGGAGGAAGTTGCTTTCACAACAGGGCCCGTGTTATACTCGAAGGCTCTGCAAAAATCCGTTTGCGGAGCTTTTAACGAAGTTAAAAAAAGAGGTCATCATGTACGCGGTCATAAAAACCGGTGGCAAACAGTATCGTGTTGCTGCTGGCGAAAAAATTAAAGTAGAACAGATTGCTGCGGACGTAGGCCAGGAAATCGTGTTGGATCAGGTGTTGGCGGTCGGTAACGGCGCAGATATCAAGATCGGCACGCCCCTGGTGTCCGGTGCGACGGTCAAGGTCACAGTTGTGGCCCATGGCAAACACGACAAAGTCGGCATCTTCAAGATGCGTCGTCGCAAGCATTACCAAAAACGGCAGGGCCATCGCCAGCAGTTCACTGAGCTGTTGATCGGTGATATCGCTGCTTAACGTCAAAGCTGAAGGACAAAGGTCATGGCACAGAAAAAAGGCGGCGGCTCTACGCGAAACGGGCGCGATTCCAAGCCCAAAATGCTCGGCGTCAAAGTGTTCGGTGGCGAAGTCATCAGCGCAGGCGCGATCATCGTGCGCCAGCGCGGCACCAAGTTCCACCCCGGCACCAATGTCGGTGTCGGCAAGGACCACACCCTATTTGCCCTGGCGGATGGGCATGTCAGTTTCGCCGTCAAGGGCGCGCTGAACAAACACACGGTGAGTGTGACGGCAGCTTAAACTGCCCTGGCGCACACCGGCAAACCCTGCGCACCTGCGCGGGGTTTTTCATTTCTAAGGGGTGATTTGTGAAATTTGTTGACGAAGCCTTCATCGACATCTCGGCAGGAGATGGCGGGGCGGGCTGCGTCTCGTTCAGGCACGAGAAATACAAAGAGTTTGGCGGCCCCAATGGCGGAGACGGCGGGCGTGGCGGGCACGTTTTTGCGGTAGCCGATGTCAATCTCAACACGCTGGTGGATTTCCGGTTTTCCCGGCGGCACGATGCCAAGCGGGGTGAACACGGCATGGGCTCCGACATGTTTGGTGCTGCCGGTGCCGACATCACCCTGAAGATGCCAGTGGGCACTATCATCACCGACGCAGAAACCGGCGAAGTCTTGTTTGAATTGCTCAACCCCGGTGAGGTCATCACGATTGCCAAAGGTGGCGATGGCGGTTTTGGCAATTTGCGGTTCAAAAGTGCCATCAACCGTGCGCCGCGCCAAAAAACACCAGGCTGGCCGGGGGAAAAGAAAAGCCTCAAGCTGGAACTCAAAGTGCTGGCAGACGTGGGTTTGTTGGGCTTGCCCAACGCCGGCAAATCGACCCTCATCACCGCCATATCCAACGCCCGTCCACGCATTGCGGATTATCCTTTCACCACCTTGCACCCCAACCTGGGTGTCGTGCGCGTAGGGCCGGAGCAGAGTTTCGTGGTGGCCGATTTGCCCGGTTTGATTGAAGGCGCATCGGAGGGCGCGGGCCTCGGACACCTGTTTTTGCGGCACTTGCAGCGCACCCGGCTGCTGCTGCATGTGGTTGACCTGGCACCTTTTGATGCTTCGGCAGACCCGGTGGCGCAGGCCAAGGCCATCGTCAATGAGCTGAAGAAGTATGACAAGGCCTTGCACGCCAAACCCCGCTGGCTGGTGCTGAACAAGCTGGATATGGTCGACAACGTCGATCGCGCTGCACGGGTCAAAGACTTCGTCAAACGCATGCGCTTCAAAGGGCCGGTGTTTGAAATCTCTGCATTGACACATGAGGGTTGCGAAGCGCTGGTCAAAACCGTGTATCAGCACGTCAAGGCACAGCAATTGGCAGAGCAAATACCCGAGGTGGTGGATCCGCGATTTGTTGAATCTGAAAAATGACGGTGTGGCTGGACCGGCCCTAATGCAAAAAAATCTGAATAATTGGAATTTGGTGTAAATTTTATTTATTTATGCTTATATTTACTATTTTAATAGTAGCTAATTGTCATATTAAAACGTGAACAATAGCCGAATTTTTCTTGGGTAATTTTGAATAATAATATAAATACGTCTGTTTTGCCTGCCGCCAAACGTTTGGTGGTCAAGGTGGGCTCCAGCCTGGTCACCAATGAAGGCCGCGGGCTTGATGAGGTCGCGATTGGCGAGTGGTGTCGCCAGTTGTCAATCTTGATGAAGGGCAAACTGGAGATCATCATGGTTTCCAGCGGCGCCATCGCTGAAGGCATGAAACGCCTGGGCTGGACCAAACGCCCCAGTGCCATCCATGAGTTGCAGGCTGCGGCGGCCGTTGGGCAAATGGGCTTGGCGCAAATGTATGAAACCAAACTGCGCGAACACGGTTTGCGCAGCGCCCAAATCTTGCTCACCCATGCCGATCTGGCCGACCGTGAGCGTTACCTGAACGCCCGCTCCACCTTG
>JANOWY010000513.1:0-2961 GCA_031418135.1 Rhodoferax sp.
GAAGCTCAGCGCTGACGGCGTGCCTTTTCTCATGCATGACGCAGATCTCACCCGCACCACCAATGGCAAAGACCGCTTCGGCAGCAACGCCAGCCTGATCGGCGGCGACCACGGCTGGGCTGAACTGGCCCAGCTGGATGCGGGCAGCTGGCATTCACGCGGGTACGCGGGCGAGCCCCTGCCCACGCTGGACAACATCGCCCAGTTTTGCCATGCCAACCGGCATTTTTTGAATATCGAAATCAAGCCCACACCTGGGCTGGAACGCAAAACCGGCGAGATAGTGGCCACCGAAGCGGCCCGCCTTTGGCGCGATGCCGCCGTGCCGCCGCTGCTCACCTCCTTCAAGGCCGATGCCCTGTTCGGCGCCTATGCCGCCGCGCCCCAACTGCCACGCGGGCTGCTGATCGACAAAATGACACCCAACTGGCTGGAGCAAGCCCTGCAAATCGACTGCGTCGCCATCGTCTGCAACTACAACCTGTGGGACGAAGGCACGGTGCGTGAAGCCAAAAGCGCCGGCTTCAAATGCCTGAGCTACACCGTGAACGAGGAATGGGCCGCGCGGCGCCTGATTGATTTGGGCACCGTGGGAATCATCACCGACCGGGTGGATTGGTTTTCGCCGGGGTGAAGGCTGGCCAAAAGCGGCGCAATGCTTGGCTGCCAATCAGGCAATGGGGGCAAATCAGCAGTTTTGGCGTGTATCGCCACCGTCACATCATCCCGCAATCGCAATGATCCCGTTTAATTCCTCGCAGGCTGCCTCAAACACATCGGGTGGCACCTGCTTCCACGGGTGTGGCCGCGCCCCACGGCTGCGCCAGGCAAATGATTTGGGCTGATGCGCCAACACATAACAAACCTCGCCTTTGGCTGACTTGAAGCGCACGGCAAACGGGTTGGCTTCGTTCGACTGCGCATGCGTCATCGGCAAGCCAATCACCAAATTGGTTTTTTCATTGAACAACTTGGGCGAAAGCACCAGCATAGGGTGCTCATCCTTCATTTCACCGCCCACCTGCGGGTTGAAATCAATCCAGATCATGTCGCGCCTGTCGGGCACCCACAACTTGCCAGGCACCGCCATCAGAAAACCTCAGCACCGACAAGCCCAGTTGCCATCACCTCACCGCCGTGAATCGCCGGGTCAAACGACTTGAGTTTTTGCGCCAGCGTAAGTTTCGGTTTGCCTATTGTGCGGATGAACACGCCGCCTTCGACCACCTCCACCCGCACTGGAATGCCCCGCGTAAAACGCGCCGCCTTCGCAACGGGCGCGGTGATGCGCACCCCCAGGCCATTGCCCCAGGCTTGCACGGTCTGGTCTGCTGATAACGGACTGAGCATATAAGCACCTGGTGTCGATTGTTGAGACAAGTATAGACAATTGAACGAAACGTGGCAACATGTATAAACACAGGTGAATGCGTCGCTCAAACGCCATGGGAAAGGCGTGTCAATGCAATGCTTTAACCATGTCAGTAACGCTTTCATCCGTCAACGCTGAAGCGGCTTGAGACATCGCAGTCGACAGCACTTCAGCCCGGTACTTCGCGTACCAGCGCACGGCCTCCCGTCGGCGCTGCGTCACATCCGCCAGCGCATGCATGCCATGGCCGGACACCACATACGCCACCGGGCGTCCGCGCCGCGTAACAGCAATCGGCCCGCGTTGAGACCGATCCACCAGCTCGCAAAAACGACTCTGTGCTTCAACCAACGTGACTGAAATCATGTTAAACCTCTGAAATGGTCATTTCACGAAATTGATTTTATTTCAAGCTCTTTTATCGATGTCGGATGAACGGGCTGCTGGCGCTTGACAATCAACCCGGTTCTCAACTTTGCTTTCGTTAACCTCGGTTCAACGTTATTACTGGCGATTTCGGAGCAAATCGGCAAAGTCGATCAATAGCTGCTGGTCGTCGGTATTGAGTGCCCGCAGTGCCAAGCAGAGTTGTTGAGCTTGGTCACCTGGCAGCACGCTTGCTTGCGCGAGTAACTCGCCCAGTCCGACATCGAGCGCTACAGCCACACGGCAAAGCCGCTGCAACGAAGGCAACACCGCTCCACGCTCAAAGCGCGAAATTGTCTCGACATCCACGTCGACCATGCCTGCCAAATCGTCCTGCGTTAACGCGAGCGCTTTGCGCCGCACCGCAATAGCCTTGCCCAGCGCCTGCCCAATCCCGCTTTGTCCTTTCAAACTCTTGTTTTTCCACATGCCGAACACCTTTGGAGTACCCCAAAGTGTTGACAATCAACTTCATCAGTTGAATGATGTAATATGTTGTTTATCAACATTTAATGTTGACTTTTGCCATTTCACTCAACCACTTTGATTTCAGTATTCAACTTTGAAGGCAATCCATGTTTTTGACTAATAACAAGGCCAGTTTCAAACAGGCAGGTTCAGTTTTCATTGTGTCTGGCACAGCGGCGATGCTGGCAGCGTGTGGCGGAGGCGGCGGCGGAGCCACGCCGACCACCACGACAGTGACACCAACCGCCACACCGGCGGCGGTGGCCGCCGGCACTGCCGAAGGGATATGGCGGGAACTGGCGGGAAATTACAGTTACATGCTTGTTGAGCCCGATGGACAACTTTGGGGTTTGACCAACGTGTCTGCAATTTCGTATTCCGGCACGGTGATATTCGCTGAAAAAGGGCAAATCGCAGTGACATCTGGCAATGTTTCAGGTACCTTCCGCGACGTGATCGCACGTTCTTGCGAACTCATCTACACGTGCAAAGTGACAGGCCTTTCCTCTCGCAGCCAATTGTCGGCCGCGGGTGGCAAGACCATCAGCACGAGCACCGCATCGGTGCCCGACTGGTCGTTCACCGGCACGCCGGAAGCCAGTTATGCCACAGCGGCAAGTTTGACTGCGATTGCTGGAACTTGGACCATGCAAGCCGCAAATCCATCCAACTTTTCAGCGACAGGGCCGCTGGTC
>JANOWY010000514.1:0-4974 GCA_031418135.1 Rhodoferax sp.
CAGCCAGTCGGCCAGGCGTTGGGCGGCATCAACGCCCTGCGTTAAATCCTGGGTCCATTGGGTCGTGTGTGACCCGGAGGTTTTTGCCGTTTGTTCGAGTTGAGGATTGCGATTGCGGGCCATACACAGCAGCTGGTTGCCCGGTTTCATCAATTGCTGCGCCATCGCCAAGCCCAGACCACGAGACGAACCTGTAATAATGTAAATGTTTGTCATAAAAAATCAAATATTGTTTAATAAATTGTTTGGTAATTTGCTATATATTTAGTATAAATATTTTTACCTTTAATACAAATTTGAATTAAATTTAACTAAATTTGACGATGCGGGATGGGGCAAAATCAGCTGCCAAGCATGCAACATTAACCGGTTTGTTAGTGCGGCAATAGCCGATGGCGCGTACAAGGCGTCGCCCAAAATCGGTAGCCCCACGCTGGCCAGGTGAAGCCGTAGCTGGTGGGTGCGTCCGGTCACTGGTTCCAGCAGCAGGCGCGTGTATTGCGCCAAAATTTCCCCTCGCGCTTGACCCCAAACGCCACCATGCGCCGCTGATTCATCGATGCGCCAGCGGGTCAAACTGGGTTTTCCATTTGCCCAATCTACCTTTTGCAGGGGGCGCTGCGGCCAATCAGCGGTTAGGGGCAGTTCAATGGTTTGCCAGCCCAGCGGGTCTGCGGTTTGCAGGTCAACCAAAGCCTGCGCATCACATGCACCTGTGCCACGTAGGTTTTTTGCACCTGCCGCTGGGCAAACGCCTCGCTCAACACCCGCTGGTTGTGGGCCCCCCTGGCCATCACCACCAGGCCCGATGTAGCCATGTCGAGGCGGTGCACGATCAGCGCGTCGGCGAACTGGGCTTGCACCCGGGCGCTCAGGCAGTCTTGCTTGTCTGCGCCACGCCCCGGTACACACAACAGGCCGGCCGGTTTGTTGATCACCAGCAGATCGGCATCTTCATAGACGAGGCTTAGCGTTTCAGCCATTCGAGTGAAAGATTTGTGGCCCGTTGGCCGGCGTTCAAACTGGAGCCCGCAGCGGCATGAAGCCCGCAATGGCGGCGCTGAGCTCATCAATTCCGCTGGGTTTGAAGATCACGCCTGCTGCACCCGCCTGGCGCGCGTCGCCCTCTATTTCAGGCGTGACATAACCTGAGGCCAAGGCCGTCCGCAGCGTCGGCCGCAGCTGGTGCGCTTCACGCAGCAGCTCAATGCCATTGAACCCGGGCATGTTGTAGTCGGTCACCAGCAGGCTAGGTACGAGGGCGGGGTCAGCCAGGGCGAGCAAGGCCTGATGGGGGTCGGTGAAGGTGGTGACTTGCACGCCTTGCCTTGAGAAGGCGCGTTGTATCAGGAACACCAGCGCCGGGTCGTCATCAACATACATCAGGTGTAGGTTGGGCCCCATCGCGGCGGGTTTTTGCGGCAGGCCGCCCGGGGCGCTTGCATTCTCCATCGCTGCATTGAATCGCAAGGTGAAAACGCAGCCTCGGCCTTGATCACTTTGCACTGTGACAGAACCTTCGTGGGCGCGCATGATGCCATGCACGACGGAAAGCCCCAGCCCGGTTCCCTGGCCCACCGGTTTGGTGGTGAAGAAAGGGTCAAACACGCGCGCACGGGTGGCTTCGTCCATACCGGGGCCGTTGTCTGAAACGGTCAGCAAAACCTGCGGCGGGTTGTGCTGGGCATCAAACGCCAGCGCCAGCCGAATGAGACTCGGCGCAGTCGAAGTGCCCGCTGTCAGCATGGCCTGCACGGCGTTTTGGCAGATGTTGAGAAGTGCCTGCTGTACCTGTGTGGCATCAGCCAAAACCTTCGGCGTGTCGGCGCCTGGCGCCACTTCAAGTTGCACGTGGGGTGGCAGCCCGAGGCGGATGAGCCGAGCCGCTTCCCGAACGACAGGTTCCAGCAAAACCGGGCTGCGGGCCAAGGGCTCTTTGCGGCTGAAGGTCAGTATCTGCTTCACCAGCTCACGTGCACGCAATGCCGCCTTTTCAATTTCAACCAGGCTGGTTTGAATGGATTCCAAACTGCCTGCATCGGCCTCCAACAAGGGGCCGATGTCTTGCCGGGCGAGCTGGGCGTTGCCCAATATGGCTCCCAAAATATTGTTGAAATCGTGTGCGATGCCACCCGCCAAGGTGCCAATGGCCTGCATTTTTTGCGATTCGCGCAACTGCGATTCAAGTGCCTCTTTCTGGGCAATTTGGCGCAGAACAGGCCCTTGGTCAACCAGTGCGCAAATGAAGTTGGCCAGCTCGTCTTGCGGGTTTTCAATGCGGGCCAGGTGCATGTCGACGGTCAGCGTCGCGGTTTCTCCGCTTTGCAATAAAACATGCGGCAACAGAAAACCACCGTCTTTTTGGGCTTCGCCCAAACCGGATCGGACGCGGGCCTGGTCGGCGGGCAGCACCAAAGGCAATAGAAACGTCAGCGGCGGGTCTGTCTCCAGCGGGCGCAGGCTGGCCAGGGCCATCGTGTTGGATTCCAGAATCAGGCCGCTTTCGTCGATGACCAATAGCGCCAACGGAACATGCGAGAAGAGCGCCGAGAACCGCTCCAGTGCACCTTCGGCGATGCGCTGGCTGTAGCGCAGCGCTTCGTTCTGGCTTTCAAGCTCTCTGTGGTAGTTGCCTTGCGCTTGGGCATCGGCCGGATGCGGGGGCAACGACGCACCACCAACGTCGGCCAGGCCTGTACCAACGCTGTGGCCCTGATACGCCTTGTTTTCTGGCAAGGCCTGACCGAGGGCCAACAATCCACCCCAGGGCGAATCGGCCTGAACCCCGGCTTCGGGGTCCGGCTCTGGGGGATTCGCCACCGGCTGACCCGGCTATTTGTTTTTCAGCTTGCCGCGCACCGGCACCACGGTGGTGACGGTCGGGCGCACAGCGTCGGGCGATACTGGCTTGGGCGGTGAAGTGTCTTTTTTGGGCTTCTTCACCATCTTGTTGTTTTGTTGACCTTTGGCCATGGCAGTCTCCTTAAGAGTGATCAGAAAAGTTCAGAAGGGCAGATTGAAATTATCGGCGAACCACGGCATTGCCAGGTTCAAAATTGGCAGCGCGCAAAGGGCTGTTGGCCGCCACGTACGCGCGCAGCACATCGGCATCGACATAACCGGTGTTGGTGTAACCCGGGTGCATGGTGATACGCGGGTAACCGTCGCCCCCGGTAGCCTGGAAATTGTTGACCGTCAGGCGATAGGTTTTGGCAGGGTCAACCGGTGAACCTTTTACCGTGGCACTGGTAACGGCACCGCCGGTTATCACCAGCTCCACCCCGGCAAATTGCCCGAAGGAGCCGGAGCCGACCGACATCCTGGCTGACGCGTTGAGATAAGCCAACAACTCGCGCCCGCTGAAATCAATGGTGGAGACCGTGTTGCCAAAGGGTTGCACCTTGAGCACGTCGCGGTAGGTGATTTTGCCGGCCGGCAGCGAATCACGCACGCCGCCCGCGTTGAGTACACACACGTCCGCGGTGGTGCGCTGCATCATGGCGCGGCAAATCAACACGGCCAGCGGCGCCGGTTGGGCACGCACCAGTTCACGGTCGCCATTGAGTTTGGCATCGGACGAGCCGATCTCGATGCCGAGTTTTTGCTGGCCGAATTCCTGATAGGGCTTCAGCAGTTCCAGCATGGCGCTGTCTTCAGCGATCAGGCTGGTGTAGGGTTGTTTGCTGGTTTTGCCGTCTGCAGCACGCACCGTTTTCATCAGGTTGATCGGCACCAGCGCGTATTGCGCCAATGTCAACTTGCCGTTTTTGAAGGTGAAATCAGCCCGGCCCACATACTTGCCCCATTCATGCGCTTGCAGGATGTGGGTGCCGTTTTGCAAATCTGGTCGGCAAGGGGTGCCCGGCACGTAGGCGCGATCCATCACGTTTTCGGCTTTCATGCAGGCCGGGTTTTGGGTATGCCCGCCCACCACCACATCGATACCGGCCACAGCCCTGGCCAGCTCCACGTCGCCGGGGGCCTGGGTGCCATGGTTGCCGTCTTCATAGTGGCCCATGTGGGTGGCGGCGATCACGATGTCTGCTTTGGCGCGCAGCTCGGGCACCACCTTGGCGGCTTCGGCTGCCGCATTGCGAAACTCAATTGTTTTGACGTTTTCGGGTAGCACCATCTTCTTGGTGTCTTCGGTGGTCAGCCCCATCACCCCGATTCGTACACCGCCCAAGTTGAACACTTTGTAGGGTTCAAACATGCGCTGGCCACTCTCGTAAATATTGGCCGCCAGCATCGGGAACTTGATCAGCTCGCGCTGCATTTTCAGCACCGTCAGGGGTTTGTCGAATTCGTGGTTGCCAACGGCCATCGCGTCGTACCCCAGCAGGTTCATGCCTTTGAAATCGGGCACGGCATCTTGCAAGTCTGATTCTGGCACGCCGGTGTTCACGTCGCCCCCGTCCAGCAGTAGGCTGAAACCGCCGGCTGCGGCCACTTCTTTGCGGATCGCATCAATCACCGTTTTGCGGGCGGCCATGCCGTATTCACCATCGCCGTTTTTCCAGAAGCGGCCATGGTGGTCGTTGGTATGCAAGATGGTGATGTTGTAGATTTTGTCTTTCTCAAAGGTGCCCACCCCGGTGCCCGCGCAGGCCGACAAGAGCAGAAGGGACACCAGCGCCAAGCCACGCAATGCCGGGCGAACATGGATGCTGTGCAAGGGCGGCGCGCCAGACAGCGACCTGGTTCTGAAATCGAATGCCATGAGGAGCCTTGATGAAAAAAAGGAAGGGGGACGCTGAATTATCCACATCCGGTTGCCACACAAACTGGTTTTTTAAGGCGTTTTCGACCTTGAGTACCGCCTGCCCGCCATGCGGACCGTCAGCCCTGGGCCATGGGCCGATTAGGGTTGGCGCACCATTCGCTCCAGCTACCGGCGTATAGCGCCGTAGGCCCCAGACCTGCGATTTCCATGGCCAACAGATTGGGTACCGCGCTGACACCACTGCCGCAGTG
>JANOWY010000515.1:0-1618 GCA_031418135.1 Rhodoferax sp.
CACCATCTGGCGCGAGACGCCCTGCGGGTGGTAGCTGCGCTCAAATGCAGTGACCGCGCGGGCCCTGATTTCGGCTTCGGGCACTTTGAAGCCAGGGCTGCCAATCACCGACAGTAGTTTGACGTAAAAATCACCGATATCTTTTGGGGAGAGGCTGGTCGGTCGGCTCATCAGGGCGCGCAGCACGCGGGGCTCGGTCTGCGGCAAGCCACGTGCACCGCTGGTGCTCATGATGCTGGTCAAACTGAGCAGGCGTTTGGGGTGCGCCAGCGCAACCCGCTGCGCGATCATGCCGCCCATGCTCACGCCAACGATGTGCGCTTTCTTGACGCCCAATGCATCCAGCACGCCAACAGTGTCTTGCGCCATGTCGCTCAGCGAATACGGGGCCCGGACCGTCAAGCCATGCGCGCCTTGACGGCAGAGAAAAGAACATTGGGCACACCCTGGGCGTCAAAGTGTTGGCTCAGGCCAATGTCGCGGTTGTCAAACCGCACCACCCGGTACCCCGCCGCCACCAGGGCGTTGACCAAATCCATCGGCCAGGCGATGAGCTGCATGCCCAGGCCCATGATGAGCAACACCACCTGCCGTTCATTGCCCAGGGCATCTACGCCGGCACCGGTGTCTTCTACTTCGATGTCAATTCCGTTTGATTTAATTTTCATGTACTTGCCTTTATTGGATTGTCAATTCGTCCGCGTCTATGCAGTCTGGCAGCGTATGCAGGGGTCTCAATTCAAACACTGATGTCGCGCCGAAACACCAGTCGCTCCGGTGTCGTCAGTTCCCGGGCCAATTGATAGCCCCCTGCGGCAAAGGCTTCAAGCCCGCTAACCGTCTGAATGCGTTGCTCTATGGCATACCGTGCCATCAAGCCACGTGCCTTTTTGGCGAAAAAGCTAACCACCTTGTAACTGCCACCACTGAAATCTTCAAACACGCATTGCACCACATGGGCCTGTAGCAGTTTGGTGTTGACAGCCTTGAAATATTCCTGGGAAGCCAGGTTGACCACCACCGGTACCTGCCCCGCGACCGCCTGCACCTGCAGCCGTTCGTTGAGGTAAGGCGCAATGATTTTTTGCCAGTACTGATACAGGTTATCGGGGCGACCCACTTTAAGGGTGGTCCCCATTTCCAGCCGGTAAGGCTGCATCAAATCCAGCGGCCGCAACACGCCATACAGACCGCTCAAAATGCACAGGTGCTCTTGTGCCCAGGCCAGATCGGCGTTGTTCAATGATTTGGCAACCAGGCCGTCATACACATCGCCATCAAAGGCCAGCACGGCCTGCTTGGCGTTTTGCAAATTGAATGCAGGGGCCCAACTGGCATAACGCGCCACGTTGAGCTCGGCCAAGTTTTGGCTCAAATCCATGAGTTTGGCAACCTGTCGCCATGTTTTTTTGCGCAGGGCCTTGATCAGAGGTTCGGCGTGTGCCACAAACAGCGGCTGGCTGTGAGCCACCTCTCCCGCGGGGGTGTCGTAGTCGAGCGATTTGGCAGGTGATATCAGAAAAAGCATGGGAGACAAGGCCCGGGTCAAGGGGTGGGGTTCGCAGGTTGGATCAAAAAAGGCTTCTCAAGGAAGCCTTCATTATCGTGAATCACCACA
>JANOWY010000516.1:0-5692 GCA_031418135.1 Rhodoferax sp.
AACCGCCCTGGTGCCGGTGGCACGCTGGGCATGCCTATCCTGCAGCAAGCCCTGCCCGACGGCTACACCCTTTCCCAGTTGCCGCAGCCCGCCTTGCGCACGCCGCACATACAAAAAGTCAGCTGGGATCCGGTTCGCGACACCACGCCCATCATTCAGATCAGCGGTGTGACGTTTGGCGTGGTGGTGCCCAGCAACAGCCCGTTCCACAGTTTTGACGATCTGCTGAAATTCGCCACGGCCAAACCGGGCGAGCTGACAATTTCCACGAATGGCTTGGGCACCACACCGCATCTGGTAATGGACGAGGTGTTTGGCCGGCGCGGGCTCAAATACATCCACGTGCCCTACAAAGGCACCGCCGAACAAATGCTGGCCGTGGCTTCGGGCCAGCTAATGGCGGGGGTCAACTCCAACGGTTTTGCGCCGTATTTGGATAGCGGCAAACTGCGCCTGCTGGTTACCTTCAGCGACCGGCGTTCGCCCCGCTGGGCCAATGTGCCCACGCTCAAAGAGCTCGGGCACGGCATTGTGGCCATGTCGCCCTATGGCCTGGTGGGCCCACGCGGAATGGAAGCCGCTGTAGTTGCCACCTTGCACGACGCCTTCAAGCTTGCCCTTTTCGACCCGGTTCACGTGGCTGAATTGGCCAAATACGAACAAGAGCCCAATTACCTGGATTCGGGCGATTACGCAAAAGCGCTGCGTGACGCCTTTGCCGCAGAAAAGCGCAACGTGGAGCGGCTGGGGCTGGCGCGGCCTGGGTGAGATGCATGCCTGGGCTTGGTGACCGCTTCACCGTAATCTAAACAACTTCATTTCCAAACGATTGCTGTAGAGGGCCTGCCGCGAGGAATTGGGGATTGAGAAAGTTCGACTTTCATTTCTCCATCAGCCACTTCAGCAGTTCCGGCAAACAGCGGGTTTGCAGGTCATACCGGGTGATCACATCTTGGCGGGCTTGCTGGCCCAGGTGTTTGAAGGCGGGGCGATTGCCCAGGACGGCGACCACCTGGCGTGTCAGCGCGGCGGTGTCAAAAAAATCAAACAGCAGGCCGTTTTTGCCGTGTTCGATGACCTCTTTGACGGGTGGCGTGCTGCTGGCCACCACCACACATTCGGCAGCCATGGCTTCCAGGCAGCTCCACGAGAGCACAAAGGGGTAGGTCAGGTAGACGTGGCAACTGGAGACTTGCAGCAGGCGCAGGTAGTCGGCGTAGGGCAGGCCACCCAAAAAATGCACCCGCTGCATCGGCAGGTGGCCGCCCACCTCGGCCAGCATCACCTCGCGCCAGTTGCTGCCACTTTTGGGCAGGGTGCCGTAACTGACTTCATCCCGCCCAACAATCAATACCTGGGCGTTGGGGCGCTGTTGCAGGATACCGGGCAAGGCCCGCATGAACACGTGGAAGCCCCGGTACGGCTCCAGGTTGCGGTTGATGAAGGTGATGACCTCGCTTTGCGCCGTGAGTTTGAGGTTTGCGCGCTTGAGGTGGATGAAAGCATTGGCCTCGGGCTTGACGGTTTGGGTGTCGATACCGTCAAAAATAACCCTGGTTTTGGCCGCGTACTCGGTGGGCAACTGGGCCGCTTGCCAATGGGTGGGTGAATAAATGGCGTCGGCCGCGTGCAGGGCATGCAGATGCACGGTGTTTTTGATGCGCACCCGCATCCGGCCGGCCAGGCTGTCGGTGGTGAATTCAGGGTCAAAGCTGTAGTCAGTGCCTTCCGTACGGTAAAAAAATTCCGCAAAAATCACCAGCCGCGCCGTGGGCCAAACGTCTTTGCAAAAGAGCGATTCGCCCCAGCCGGGGTGAGCCACGATGACATCGGGCTCAAAACCGCCTTTTTGGAGCCGGGCCATCACCTGCGCGCAGGCAACCCCGCGCACGATTTTGGTTTCAAAATCAATCGAGGCTTCGACGGCAGAGGGGCGCTCGGGCGGTTTGGGTGTGTAGCGCAGAAACTTCACGCCGGGCACCGGGCGCCCCTTGATGCCCAGCGCCACCACCTCATGGCCCAGGCGGGCCAACTCAGCGGCCACATGCACAAACTGGCCCGGAAAGTTCTGGTGGATGAAGAGGTATTTTTGGGGATTCATGGCTGGACGGCGTTTAGGGGAGTCACATCTCACCTTTAAATTTCAGGGTTTGGCATCACCGAATCAACAACTGCTTGCGCTCATAGGGGGCAGGTCTGCCATCTCCACTTTCCCAAAGCACTTTTCAAAGTACGGTACAGCCACCCACTGCTGAACAAACACCCGCACGGACCCAGCCAAACCCGTTTCAAGCCCCCTTGGGCTCCTGCTGCGTCGCGCAGTGAATGCTGCCGCCGCCCGCCGCCACGCCATCCATATTGATTTGCACCACCTCGCGCCCTGGGAAGGCTTTTTGCAGCGCCTGGCGGGCGGCAGTATCGGCTGGGGCATCACCGAATTCTTGCCCGATGACGGCGCCGTTGCAGACGTAGAAGCCGATGTAGCCGCCGGCGAAGTCTTTGGAATCGAAGGCTTTGCGCACGGTTTGGGGGCCTTCGAGCACGATCACTTCGAGCTTGTTGCCTTTGGCATCGGTGGCGGCCTTGAGCAGCGCCAGATGCCGCTTGGTGATGGCATGGTCGAACGAAGCCGGGTCGGGGTCGTAGCCCGCCACCACCACACCGGGGCGGGCAAAACGGGCGTAAAAGTCGGTGTGGCCGTCGGTGATGTCGTTGCCTTTGATGCCGGGCAGCCAAATGATTTTGTCGAGCCCCAACAGCGGCATCAGCAAGGCCTCAAACCGCGCTTTGCTCATTTTCGGGTTGCGGTTGTCATTCAGCACGCAGCTTTCGGTGATGATGGCCGTGCCCTGGCCGTCTACCTCAATGCAGCCGCCCTCCATCACCCATTCGGTTGCCAGGCGCTCAACCTCGGCCTGACGGGCTACCAGCGCGGCCACCTTGGCGTCTTGCCGGTGCTCCTGCTTATTGCCCCAGCCGTTGAAGTTGAAATCGACAGCCGCTTTTTGGCCCGCACTGTTCCGCACGAAGGTGGGGCCGGTGTCGCGAATCCACAGGTCGTCCAGGCTGGCCTCAACCAGGGTGATGGCGGCGTTGGCCGGTGAACTGGTGCCCAATAGTTGGCGCACCAAGGCCATTTCGCTTCGGCGCACCAGCAGCGACACGGGCTCGTATTTGCCAATGGTTTGCGCCAACAGCACCAGGTTGCGCCGCACCTCGGGCAGCAGCTTTTTACCCCATATGGCCTCGCTGGCTCCAAAGGCCATCCAGGTGCGCTCGTGGGGCTCGCCCTCTTCGGGCATGTGCCAGGTTTTGGCAGCTTGTGCCGATGCGTCGGTTAAACCCATGGTGAAGAGCCCTGCGAAAGTGCCCGCAACGCCTGGAACGTGCCGAATCAGTTGTCGTCGATTGATCATGGCGGCATGTTATCGCGGCAGGTGCCTGCGGGAAACCCGCAAACCACCGCTTCTAATAACGATAATAATTATACAAAAAAATTCTAATTATTAAATTCGAATATTGTTCATGTAAGAATTGCACAATTAGATATGATAAATATATCAAATTGGTACATTAAATAGTTATTATTTATTTAAATATATTAATAGTACGACTTATTTTACTCAAATACAAAGACCGCAGCACCGTCACAATTGCAGGTTTTTTTGCAAACCCCGTGTGGCCTGCCAACGGCCCGATTTATCCACAGCCAGCACGTCGACCTGCCAACGCAGGGCCAATCGCATGGCTTGGGCCACGTCGCCCATGAACATCACCTTGGTCAGCGCGTCGGCCATTACACCGGAACCCGCCAGTACGGTGACAGATGCCAAGCCACGGGGTGAATAACCTGTGGCGGGGTTGAAGATATGGTGGTGGGTTCCGTTGGCGCTGAAGCGCTGGTTCACGTCGCTGGAGGTGGCTACGGCCCGGCCATCGGTGGTGAGCCGGGCCAATAGGGTTTCAGGTTGTGCGCGCGGGTGTTGCACGCCCAGGCGCCAAGGCTCGCCGCCGGGCGCCTGGCCTTGCATCAGCCATTCGCCGGTGTCCAGCAGGGCGTGTTCGATGCCGTGGGTGCGCAAGGCGGTTTGTGCCAAATCACCCGCAAACCCTTGTGCAATGCCGTTCAGGGTAATACCCATGCCCGGCTGCAAAAAGCGGATTTTGTTAGCGCTTACTTCGACCTTTTGCCAGCCAACGCGGGCTTTGGCCTGGTTGACTTCTTGTGCCGATGGCAAACGGCCTTCGGATGTGGCGTGTTGCCACACGGCCCACAGCGGTTGTACGGTTGCGTCAAAATGCCCACCGCTTTGGGCTGAAACGTGCTGCGCCACCTGCATCAGGCGCACAAAATCGGGGTGCGGCTGATGCAACACACCTTCGCGGTTCAGACGGCACAGGGCGCTGTTGGCGTCATACAGGCTGAATTGCTGCTCGACATGGCGAATGGCTTGTACGGCGGCATCCAGCGCGGCGGCCAGTTTTGTATCTGCAACGGCCTCTGCGGCGGCGGATGCAGCGGTTGTGCCGTTTGCACCCGCCGCGCTGACGCGCTGCCCCGCTTGCAGATGTAAATGGGTACCCAGGCCCTGCATGCGGCGCGAGCGCCAGATCATCGCCGCGACCGCTGGGCCGGATGACGCAACGTTGACAGCAGGGGCGTTGCTTGGCGAAGCGCACAACCCTGGGGTTGCGCCCCCCAGCAAAGTGCCCGCGCCCAAGCTCAAGCGCAGCCATTGGCGGCGAGTGGCTGGCATATTGTTCATGGTGCCACCGCCTGAATCGGAATCACCTTGCTGCGTTCACCGGCCTTGCGCTCGCGGATCAGCGGCAGGCACCGGGTATCGTCCTGGTAGTCGCTGACGCAATCGAGGCACTGAAAACACTCGTCGTAATCGACTTTGCCGGTGGGCGCTATCGCCTGGTAACCACAGCCGTGGCGGCAGGTTTGGCAGGGCGTGCCGCATTCGGCACGGCGCGGAATCCACTTCCACAGGCGCAGTTTGCCCATGATGGCCAAGGCCGCGCCCAATGGACAGATGTAGCGGCAATAACCCCGGAACACCAGCACGCTCAAAACCAAACAGGTCACCGCCCAAGCCACGTACGGCCATTCACGCTGGAAGTTCATGCTGATCGAGGTTTTGAAGGGCTCGATTTCGACCAGGGTGTTGGTCAGCGGGCTGGCCACCGCCACCGATATTGTGAGCACCGCCAGCACCGCGTATTTCACCCATTTGAGCGCCGCATCCACTTTGCGGTGAAACTGCTGCGGCTTGATGCGCAGGGCCTTGGCGGCCATCGACAACAACTCCTGAAAAGCACCAAACGGGCACAACCAGCCGCAAAAAGTGCCACGCCCCCACACCAGCAGGGTGATGCCGACAAACGCCCACAACACAATCGCCATCGGGTCGTTCAGCAAAAAGCTGGCGCTTTGGCCTTCCAGCAAGGCGCTGGCCAAAGCTGTCAGGTTGACGATGGTGAGTTGGCCTTGCGCGGCCCAACCCACAAACCCCAACGTGAAGAGCAGGTAGGCGACGCGATACAACGTGAGTCGGCTGGCTGTGGCTGCCAACCATTTTTGCGCCACCAAAGCGGCTGTCAGCACGCCAAGCCCCAGCACCAAAACAATCAGGTCAACCTGGCGCTGCTCCCAAATCTTCACCCAGCCTGGGGTTTCGCGCACGGG
>JANOWY010000517.1:0-11822 GCA_031418135.1 Rhodoferax sp.
TGGATTTGGCCCCGGTATTAGGGCAACTTGGCAGCCCTGCATCCATTGGGGCTATCGACGTTCAATTAGCGTGGTGATAGCGCGATGTGACCGGGCTTTGGGGCAGAAGGCGTCGCGGTAGCGAGCTTCGTACACCTCAAAAAATTCCGCGACCACCGTGTCGCACGAATTTTTCGTTCTCGCGAGTGTTTCTGCCCCAAAACCGCAGCACATTGCGCTGTCGCCGCGCGGAGGTCGATACCGCACCACAACCCGAAACGACCGCCAAATCTCCGGATTTAACCAAAATATATACAAATACAATATTGTTTAAAAAAAATGAAGCAATAGTTAAATAAATAATTGCACAACTAGCTATGTTAAATATAACAAATATGGTCAAAAAATATTATAATTGCGTACATTTATTAAAATAAATAAACTTTCCGCTATATCACAACCGGCTCCGCCTCCAGCCGAATCCCAAACCGTTCGTACACACTGGTCTGGATGGCCAGGGCCAATGTCATCACCTCGCCGCCGGTGGCACCTTGTTGATCGGCCGGCCCGTTACCGCGATTCACCAGCACCAGCGCCTGCTTGTCATATACCCCGGCCTTGCCGATGGATTTGCCCTTCCAGCCGCAGACATCAATCAGCCAGCCTGCCGCCAATTTGACGCTGCCGTCGGCCAGTTTGTAATGCACGATGCGCGGGTCACGCGCGATGATGTCAGCGCACTGCTCGCGGCTGACCGTCGGGTTCTTGAAGAAGCTGCCCGCATTGCCGATCACGGCCGGGTCGGGTAGTTTGGCGCGGCGTATCTCGCACACCCACTCAAAAATTTGCTGCGCAGAGGGTACCGCAATGCCCAGCGAGGCCTGTTTGCGGGCCAAATCGGCATAACCCAACTCGGGTTTCCAGGCTTTGGGCAGGCTGAAACGCACCGCGGTAATCAACGCCCGCCCGGCCAGCCCCAGCCCCTGACCCGCTGATGGCGCATGTTTAAAGACCGAATCGCGGTAAGCAAAGCCGCACTGGGCCGCGTTTAACGTGAAAGGCTGGCCGGTTCGCAAATCCACCGCATCGAGCGATTCAAACCGGTCTTGCAGTTCCACACCATAGGCGCCGATGTTTTGCACCGGAGCGCCGCCTACTGTGCCGGGGATGAGCGCCAGGTTTTCCAGGCCGGGGTAACCATTGGCCAATGTCCAGGCCACCAGGTCATGCCAGGCTTCACCGGCCGCGGCCTCCACCACCCAGGCCTTGGCGGTTTCGTGCACCAAACGGATGCCTTTGAGTTCGACTTTCAGCACCAGCGGCTTCACATCCCCCGTCAGCACCAGGTTGCTGCCGCCTCCCAAGACAAAAGTGGGCTGGTCGCGCCATTCAGGGGCCTGCAGAACCGCCTGCAAAACAGCCAGGCTGGTCACCCGCACCAGCGACTGCGCCTTGGCCACGATGTGAAAGGTGTTGAACGCCTGTAACGGAACGTTTTTCTCGACTAACATTCACGAATTGTCGCCGACGAAAGAGGGCGGAGATTGCGCGGTTTTTTTGCCTGTCTCTTGCAGAAATGTTCTTTTGCGTCGGCGCTGAACTGCGTCTGGAGCCCCAAAGTGCCGTCTTTTGATACTGTCTGTGAAGCCAACCTGGTGGAAGTGAAAAACGCTGTGGAAAACACCGCCAAAGAAATCGGCACCCGTTTTGACTTCAAAGGCACGGCCGCGGCCATTGAGCTGAAAGAAAAAGACATCACCTTGCACGGCGATGCTGAATTCCAATTGGCACAGGTGGAAGACATCTTGCGCAACAAGTTGACCAAACGCAATGTAGACGTGCGGTTTCTGGACAAAGGCGATGTGCAAAAGGTGGGTGGCGACAAGGTCAAACAGGTCATCAAGGTGCGCAACGGCATTGAATCTGACACGGCCAAAAAAATCCAGCGCCTCATCAAGGACAGCAAGATCAAGGTGCAGGCAGCCATTCAGGGCGACGCCATCCGCGTCACCGGGGCCAAACGTGACGATTTGCAAGCCGCGATGGCTTTGGTGCGCAAAGAGATCGCCGACATTCCGGTCAGCTTCAACAATTTCCGCGACTGAGCCGGATTGCTGCGCCGCGCACTAGCGTCAAACACTTTCGTTTCAGGTACCACCCGGTTGTGATCCGATCTTTTTTCATCGTGCTGACCATGGCTGGGGCCGCGTGCAGCGGTAGCCACGCCCAATCGGTTGCGCTGGCCGGGCTGATGGGCGGCAAGGCCCTGCTGGTCGTGGAAGGTGGCGCACCCAAGCTGATGGCCGTTGGTGATAACTACCAGGGCGTGAAACTGCTGGCCGTTCAAGACGAACGCGCCACCATTACAGTGGCCGGCACCTCTTACACCTTGCGCCTGGGCGACGCGCCGGCGGGTGTACGCAACGGCAACGGCCAAGGCAGCGGCAGCAGCGGCGTGGTGCCCACCCCACAAACCATCGTGCTGCCGGCGGGCACTGGCGGGCATTTTTATTCCAGGGCATTGATCAACGGCAAACCGGTGCAGGTGCTGGTTGACACGGGTGCCACCTCGGTTGCACTGGGGGCCGATGAAGCACAGCGCCTGGGGCTCGATTTCAAAGCCGGTACGCCCGTTCGGGTTGCCACGGCCAATGGTTCGGCGCAAGCCTGGCGCATCAAGCTGTCATCCCTGCGGATGGGCGACGTGGAGCTGTACGACGTTGATGCCGTGGTTACCGCCGCCTACATGCCCATGGTGCTGCTGGGCAACAGTTTTCTTTCGCGTTTCCAGATGACCCGCACCAATGACCAGATGGTCCTGGTCAAACGGTTTTGACCAGCGCCCCGCCATCCGTGACCGTCCACAACGAAACCGAGTACGAAGACCTGTTGGGTCTGTGGTCCGATTTGGAGGCCGGTTTGGGCTTGGTGCTGACCAACTCGGGCAATGTGCTGGAGTTTGCGGCCCGGGTCACGCAATATGACCGCTGGATGCAAGACTTGCTCAAGCGCGATGAAGACGTGGGCCTGTACCTTTTGTTCCAGCTGGCAACCAATTCACCCGTGGGTTACAGCGCGTCGCATTCATTGGTGAGCGGCGTGTTGTGCCATTTGCTGGCGACTGACCTGCAACTGGAACTGCATGAGCGCAACAGCCTGGTGAGCGCGGCGCTGACCATGAACATCGCCATGACGGTGTTGCAAGACAAGCTGGCGACCCAGGCCGAGCGCCCGTCCATCGCCCAGCTGGACCACATCAAATGGCACACCACCAAGGGCAGCCTGATGCTGGCCAACCTGGGCATCTCGGATGCACTGTGGCTGGATGTGGTGACGCTACACCATGACGAAAAGACTGACCAGGGTGACCTGCATACCGCCCTGCCCCATTACCGGCTGGCGCGCATCCTGCGCATGGTCGACCGCTACGCCGCCATGATCTCGCCCCGCCAGTCGCGTACCGGGCGCAGCACCGCCGAATCGATCCGGGCCATCGTCAACGCCAACACCGAGCACATCGGCGATGTCGGCCATGCGCTGATCCGCGTGGTTGGCCTGTACCCGCCGGGTACTTACGTGCGGCTTGAAAATGGCGCGATCGCCGTGGTGATGCGCCGCTCTGGCGTGCCCAATTTGCCGCATGTGGCACTGGTGATGGACGAACACGGCGAAACCGTTCAGCAGCCGCGCCTGTACCGCACAGCCGAAGGCGCAGCCATCCAGTCGGCTCTGGCGGCGTCGGCCGTGCGTTTGCAGCTGAACCACCACCTGGTGTTGCAGCTCAGCGCCAAGGTGGCGGCGCAGCGGGCTTGACTTCCACTTCCGAATCATTCGTGCATGTCGTTGCACCTCCTGCTACTGAGAAGTAGCGCCGATGGCAGTCAAAGTTCAACGCTTACTTTGAGGTGGACGCGCAAGAGGCAGCCCAAGGCGGCTGCGTACGTGTCACCCGGCGCGGGGCAGTAATGTTCGCCTTGCAATTGCCTGAGGGCGCACCTCCTTCTTGACCTCCCGCATCCGCCTTGGGCTGCCTCTTGCGCTTGCGGGTATTTTGGGTGCGGTTTGCTCTTTTGGGCGGCACTGCTGACTGTCAGCCAGGACACAGAACACGAACCTGCTGCCCCTGCACGTCAGCCGGTTTTGGCCGCCTTGGCCCCCAGTTTCGATTCAGTGCCTTTTACCAAGCGGGAGATGTTCAGGGCGTGCCGCCAAATCAGCAAAGCCCCGATCACCAGCAGGGACACGAAAATCGCCTTGTCAAAATACCAGCCCACCCCGCTGCCAAACAAATAGGCGACCGGCGCAAAAACGGCTGCCACCAACGAGGCCAGCGACGAGTACCTGAAAAACAGTACCACGATGGCCCAAGAGACCAGCACCGCCAGCCCCAGGCCCCAATGAAAACCGACCAACACCCCCAATGCGGTGGCCACGCCCTTGCCGCCTTCAAAGCGGAAAAAAACCGGAAACAGATGGCCCAAAAAAGCCGCCAGACCCACCAGCGCCAGCGTACCTTCTGCCAGACCATAGGGTTTGCCAAACCAGCCCACCAAGGCCACGGGCAACCAACCCTTGAGGGCATCCAGCAGCAAGGTGACGACCGCAGCAGCTTTGGAGCCCGAACGCAGTACATTGGTGGCACCGGGGTTTTTGCTGCCATAGGTGCGCGGGTCATTCAGGCCCATCAGGCGGCTGACGATCACGGCGAACGACAAAGAGCCCATCAAATAGGCCGCCAGCGTGACGCCCAATACCGCTAAATTGGCCGAAAATTCAGTCATGGTGATAACCTAGGAATAAAAACAGTATATTGTTGATATGGCAATTGCACTATTAGCTACACTAATAATAGCATATTGCAGTTGCAAAGCGTAACACGAAACCCACCGCACAACGCCTTCCTGCTACCCACTTTCAGCCACCCACTTCCAGCCTATTGCGTCCAGTCTTTACCGGTCCGCTTTCGCGGCGCCTGCCATGCCCAACCCAACACCCCACACTGCCATGACCATCCCCCACCCGGTGCCTGACCAACAGGGTGTCAACCTGTTCCGGGCCGACCCGGAATTCAAAGCCCTGCTGCAGGTGTATCTGCCACCTGATTTGTACGCCCACCTGTCGCCGCACCTGGACCAGCTCGGCGCGTTGGCGGGTGGGCCGCTGGAGCTGCTGGCATTGGCGGCTGACAAAAACCCGCCGGTGCTGGAGCACCGCAGCCGCACCGGGCAAGACCAGCAGCGCATCATCAAACACCCGGCGTACGTCGAACTGGAACGGGTGGCGTTCAGCCAGTTTGGCCTTGCGGCGGCCTCGCACCGCGCCGGCGTGCTGGGCTGGCCGGCACCCTTGCCGCCATTGGCCAAATACGCGTTCACCTATTTGTATGTGCAGGCCGAATTCGGCGTGTGTTGCCCGCTGTCGATGACCGATTCGCTCACCCGCACCTTGCGCAAATTTGCGTCGCCTGCGCTGGTCGACAAATACCTGGCACAACTTACTACGCAAGATTTTGACCAGCTTTACCAAGGCGCCATGTTCATGACCGAGCAAGCCGCTGGCTCCGATGTGGCAGCCACCCAAACCCGCGCTGTACCGCATGAAGACGGCGTGCCGGGCAACTTCCGGCTGTATGGCGACAAATGGTTTTGCTCCAACGCCGATGCCGAATTGGCCATGGTGCTGGCGCGGCCTGAAAACGGCGCTGTAAGCCGTGCACAGAGCAGCGGAGAAGGCCACGGCGCAGTGCCAGGCATGAAAGGGCTGTCGCTTTTCCTGCTGCCCCGGCATCTGGACGATGGCCGTGAAAACGGCTTCCGGATCGTGCGCCTGAAAGAAAAACTCGGCACCCGCTCGATGGCCAGTGGCGAGATCAAACTCGAAGGCGCATTGGCCTACCTGGTGGGCGAACCGGGCCGGGGTTTTGTGCAGATGGCCGACATGATCAACAACTCGCGCCTCTCCAACGGTGTTCGCGCCGCCGGCCTGATGCGCCGCGCCCTCACAGAAGCCTTGTTCATTGCGCGCGAACGCACCGCCTTTGGCAAACGCCTGATCGACATGCCGTTGATGCGCCGCCAGTTGCTCAAAATGACCTTGCCTACCGAACAGGCCCGCAGCATGATGCTGCAAACCGCCCAGGCGCTGCATGCGGCCGACCAGGGTGACAAAACCGCCTACGCCCTCACCCGCATCCTCACCCCCCTCATCAAGTTCCGTGCTTGCCGCGACGCCCGCAAGGTGACAGGCGATGCGATGGAAGTGCGCGGCGGTTGTGGCTACATTGAAGATTTCAGCGACGCCCGTTTGTTGCGCGATGCGCACCTGGGCTCCATTTGGGAGGGCACCAGCAACATCGTGGCACTGGACGTGGTTCGGGCCATCAACCGGGAAGGGTCTTTGCCGTTACTAAAGTCACACCTTACGCAGCTGCTTGCCGCCACCAGCCTGCATGGCGATGTGCGCCCGGTTTTTGAGCGCCTGCTGAAAGAGGTCTGCGAACGGGCTCAGGTAGTCGCCGGCATGGGCAGCGCGGGCGATGCGCACGCGCGTTCAGTGGCCTCGGCGCTTTACCACATCACCACGGCCATTGCCATGGCGTGGGAAGCCAGCCAGGCGGGTTTGGCACGGCGCACGGCATTGGCGCTGGGGGTAGTGGCACAGCGGCTGATGCCTGTAGACCCTGTCAGTGGGCAAGCCCCCCTGCAAGCGCCGCTTGAAGGCCTGTTTGACGGGTCTGAAGCCCTGTCATCGGCCTGCGCCGATGTCGTCTGGCGCTGAACCCGACTCGTTTAAAATGCGCCTTTGCCAACCGCCACTTCACGACGGCAAGGGCAAGCAGGGGCAGCCAGATTCAAACTGCCCTGCGTTTTCCAGCGATGAATTTCACCCTATCAACTTGCAGCTCTTGCCCGCCTCACCCATGAATTTTGCTCAACGTTTTTTCAGCAGCGGCCTGGCGTTTGCCGCTCTGGGTGCCATGGCGCAGATTTCCACGCCGATTTTTTCGCCTTCTGCGCCAGTCAGCACGGGCGGCGCTACAACCTCCTCCACGTCGGCCGCCGGTAGCGGTGCCTCAGGCGCGGGTGCCACCCCATCCACGGGCGGCTCCGCTACGGGTAACGACGCAGGGGGCGCTGCCAACAACCTGCAGGGCCCTGGGCCACTGCGTTCACCGAACAGCCGTGCGCCGTTCGGCACGCAGCCATCCAACGCCGCAGTTGACGCCAGGCCAGGGGTACCCGGTGCCGCCAACAATCAAAATGTCCAAAACACCAACGCCGGTGCAGATGCCGCCAAATCCGCCAAACCCGGCGCAAGTTCAGACGCGAGAAACGACGGCAAAGCCCCGGCAGACGACAACCAGCAGGTACGGGCCGAGCAGGTCAAAGACCCCACTGCCGACGAAATCGAATTTCAGCGCTTTGTGCGCAGCGCCACCGGCCAATCGCTGCGGCTGTACGGCTTTGAGTTGTTTGCAGGCCCGGGCCGGTTCGAATCGATTCAGGCGGCACCCGTGCCGTCTGACTACGTGCTCGGCCCCGGCGATGAAATCGGCGTACTGATCAATGGCATCACCGAGTTCAGCGAGCGGTTGACGATTGACCGCGACGGCCGGATTTTCATTCCCAAAATCGGGCCCATCAGCCTGGCGGGCGTGGCGCTCAAAGATGCCGAAAAGGTGCTGACCGTCAACCTGGGCAAGACACTGCGGAATTTCACCGTCAACGTCACCATGGGGCGCCTGCGCAGCATCGAGGTGTTTGTGGTGGGCCAGGCCCGCCGCCCGGGCAAACACCTGGTGAGCAGCGTTTCATCGCTGATCAATGCTTTGTTTGAAACCGGTGGCCCCAACGCCAACGGCTCCCTGCGCGAGATTGAGCTGCGCCGCGGCGGCAAAAAGCTGGCCACGATCGACATGTACGCGTTTTTGGCGCGCGGCGAAAACGCCTCCGATATGAAGCTGCTGTCGGGCGACATTATTTTCATCCCCGCAGCGGGCAACCGTGCGGCTGTGCTGGGCACCATCAACGCGCCAGCCATTTATGAGGTGAAGCCGGGCGAAACCGTCAACCAGATTTTGGGTCTGTCGGGCGGTTTGCCAACCCTGGCTGCGCCGCAAAAGGCCCAGCTGGAGCGGGTCGATGCCAGCCGTGAAATCGCCCGTTATGTAGAAGACTTCGCGCTGGATGCCAAAGGCCTAGCCTTGGTCGTCAAAGGTGGCGACATCATTACCGTGTTTCAAGTCAGCCCCCAGATCGCCAACGTGGTCACCTTGCAGGGCAATGTGGCGGCACCGCTGCGCTACACCTTCAAGCCCGGTATGAAGGTGTCTGACATCCTGGAAGACCGGCGGCTCCTGATTCCGGGCAATTACTGGCTGCAAATCAACCAAGGCAGCAGCAGTGGCAGTTATTCCAAGCCCGAAGTCAACCTCGATTACGCCACCATTCAACGGCTCGACCCGTTGAGCCTGCGCACCCAGATCATTGCTTTCAACCTGCTCAAGGCCATCTCCAAAGACCCGGTTGAAAACCTGGAACTGCGCAGCGGCGACATCGTCACCGTGTACCGCCCCGAAGAAGCCGGGCAAGACACCATCAACAGCATCACCATCACCGGCGACATCATCGGCGGCACCCGCCGGTTTGTCTGGCGCCCAGGCTTCACAGTCAAAGACATCATTCCCTCCTCACAGTGGCTGATTGACTACTACAACTACTGGGTACGGGCGCCCGGCAAGAGCCTGCGCAACGACATCAACTGGGATTACGCACAAGTGCTGCGCCGGGTTCCTGAAACCCTGAACACCCGCGCCATCGCTTTCAATTTGGGCAAAGCCGTGCTGGGCAAAAGCACGGCCGACAACCTGGCGCTGGAAGCGGGCGACCAAATTGCCTTGTTCACCACCGCCCAATTGGGCGTACCCATTGAAAAACGAACCCGTATCGTCACGTTATCTGGCGAAGTCAAGGTGCCTGGCCAGTACCAGATTGAACCCGGCGAAACCCTGGAAAAAGCCATTGAAAAAGCCGGTGGTTTAACCCAGCAAGCCTATCTGTTCGGTCTGGAATTCAAACGCGATTCTGTGCGCATCACCCAACAAGAAAACCTGGACCGTCTGACCCAAAAACTCGAAACCCAGGTGCTGTCAGAAGCCCAGACCCGTTTGCAAAATGTGGGCAGCAAGGAACAGGGCGAATCTGTAGCGGCCAGTTTGCGGGCAGACCAAATCCGCATTGAAAACATGCGCAAACTGCGGGCGACCGGGCGCGTGGCTCTCAACCTGGTGCCTGAAAAACCAGTGCTGCCGCCGTTGGCGCTAGATGATCAGGATTTCATCAGCGTGCCCAGCGTACCGGCGTTTATCGGCGTGTTTGGTGCGGTACTGAATGAAAACGCCATTCTCTGGAAACCCGGCATGAGCATTAGCGACGCCATCCAGCTGGCTGGCCTGACCACCTTTGCCGAAGAATCGTCGGCGTTTGTGCTGCGGGCCGATGGCACGGTGCTGCAAAGTGGCAGCGCCCGCTCCTGGCGGTTTGCCGACTGGAGCACGGCCGGCAACCTGATGCCGGGCGACACCGTGGTGGTGCCCGAGAAATCAGACCGCGAATCGACCTACACCGCGTTTATGCGCGGCCTGAAAGACTGGACCACGGTGTTTTACCAGTTTGGCCTGGGTGCTGCGGCTGTCAAAACACTCAGAAACTGATCACTATTGCGCCGGATCCCGGTGCGCCCAGCGAATCTTGTCGATTTCGGCCACTACCTCGGGCGCAAGGGTCGTGCCCCAGGCGTTCACGCATTCGTCCAGTTGGGCCACAGTAGTTACGCCAATAATGGTGCTGGCCACACGCCAGTTGCCGTAACAAAAAGCCAGCGCCATCTGGGTGGGCGTCATGCCGTGGTTGCGGGCCAAGGCGTTGTACAAGCGCGAGGCGGCCAGTGCATCGGCCCGGCCCCAGCGCTGGCCACGCACCGATTCAAACTGGGCAATTCGGGCATTTGCAGGGGCTTGGTCGCCGGTGAACCCCGAGGTGTCGTATTTGCCGGTGAGCTGCCCAAAACCCAGCGGTGAATAGGCCAGCAAAGAAACACCCAGACGGCGCAGGCTCTCATCCAGCCCGTTTTCAACGGTGCGGTTGATCAGGCAAAACGGGTTCTGCACGGTAGCCACACGGGGCAAACCGTGTTGTTCGGCCAGCCGCACAAACTCATGCACGCCCCACGGCGTTTCGTTCGAGAGGCCGATGGTTTTGACCTTGCCCGCCTTGATCAGGCCGCTGAAGGTGTCGAGCTGCTCGTGCACCGAGATCACCTCGGTGTCTTTGGCCGGGTCAAAATAAATGCTGCCAAACGCCGGCACATGGCGCGCGGGCCAGTGCAGCTGGTAGAGGTCAATCACATCCGTTTTGAGGCGTTTGAGCGAGGCGTTGCAAGATTCCACGATGTCCTGGCTGGTCAGGTTGGTGCGGCCACCGCGCAGCCACGGCGTGCCCCGCGATGGCCCGGCCACCTTGCTGGCCAGCACGATTTTTTGCCGCACACCCGGGCGCTTGGCCATCCAGTTGCCGATGATGGTTTCGGTGGCACCGTAAGTGGGTGCGCGGGTCGGCACGGAATACATTTCTGCGGTGTCAATAAAGTTCACGCCGCGCGCCAGCGCGCGGTCCAGAATGGCATGTGACGTGGCATCGTCCACCTGCTCGCCGAAAGTCATGGTGCCCAGGCAAATGGGGGTTACCTGCAACGGGCTGTTGCCCAGGGGAATCGTTTTCATGGGAGATTGGTTTTTTTAAAAAGTCGGTAGGTCAGTTTAGAGGCAACCGACCTATTGGCTGCGGGCCCGTTCTTCCTCTTGCAGGCGCAGCACCCGACGCTGCACCTTGCCGGTGGTGGTCATCGGCAGGGCTTCGACAAATTCGATTTCTTTGGGATATTCGTAAGGGGCCAGCTTGCCTTTGACGTGGTTTTGCAGTTGCGCAACAAGTTCGGCATCAAACTGGGCTTTTGTTGATGAATTAAGTAAATTAGCAGCTATGTATTCAGGAGCAATAACCACATAAGCCTTGACCAGCGCACCCCGCGCCGCATCGGGTTTTGGCACGACGGCCGCATTGGCCACCGCCGGGTGTTTGACCAGGCAGTTTTCAACCTCTCCAGGGCCAATGCGATAACCCGCTGCTTTGAACATATCGTCGGAACGGCCCTGGTACCACAAATAACCATCAGCATCCCGCGTGGCAATATCACCGGTTCGGCACCAGTCACCCGTGTATTTGGCCTGGGTGGCGGATTCGTTTTTCCAGTAGCCCAAAAAGAACACCGGGTCGGGGGCACCGTGAATATCAAAACGGTTCACCGCCACGTCACCCGGCACGTTGACGGCACATTCCAGCCCGTCGTCGTCGATCACCTTCACCTGGTGCCCAGGGTAAGGCCGGCCCATGCTGCCGGGTTTGGACGGCCAGTATGTGTTGCAGTTCCCGACGACGTAATTGATCTCCGTCTGGCCAAACATTTCGTTGGGGCGCACGCCGAGCTGTTGAACACAATAATCAAAAACCGCATCGCCCACAGCCTCCCCGGCACTCATCAGGGCTTGCAGTTTCAGGCCAAACGCCTGCTGAACCGTCTGCCCCACCGAGCCGGGGAACGCCTTCATCATGGCCTTGAGCGCGGTGGGGAACAAAAAGCTATGGGTTACGCCGCAATCGCGCAGCAAGGCCAGCGCCGTCTCCGGACTGAAGCGGCCATTGAAGGCAATGATGGGCCGCCCGAAATACAACATGGGCAAGAGCGCGTCCATCAAGCCCCCGGTCCAGGCCCAATCGGCCGGCGAC
>JANOWY010000518.1:0-1619 GCA_031418135.1 Rhodoferax sp.
GATCAAAGGCCATGCTTTGGTAGCCCCCGAACGGGCTGCGGTGGTGGTGGGTGCCCAAACGCTCAGCTACCAGGCGCTCGACCAGCGCATGGACCAAGTGGCCGCAGCGCTTGCCGCCCACGGCCTGCAGAAAGGCGATGCGATTGCCATTTGTGCTGCAAGCAGCGTGGAATACGCCAGTGTGTTTTTGGGGGCCTTGCGGGCCGGTGTGGTGGTGGCACCCTTGGCGCCGAGTTCAACCGCGCCAAGCTTGGGACGCATGGTGGCGGATGCCCAGGCTCAACTGGTGTTC
Organism: Rhodoferax sp.; assembly: GCA_031418135.1. GTDB lineage: Bacteria > Pseudomonadota > Gammaproteobacteria > Burkholderiales > Burkholderiaceae_C > JANYCG01. The sequence continues at coordinate 293 of JANOWY010000518.1, forward strand.
ACCGATGCGGACAATGCCGGTTTGGTGGCGGAGGCGCTGGCCGCGTTGCCAGCGTTGCCATTGTGTGTCGCGCTAGATGGTGCCGCCGGGTTGCTGTCTTTTTCGCAATGGCTGCAATCGGGCTGTGAAGCCCTGATTGCGACCGAGGTCGCCCCGCAAGATGCGTTCAACATCATTTATTCATCGGGCACCACGGGTGAGCCCAAAGGCATTGTGCAATCGCACGGCATGCGCTGGGCGCATATCCAGCGCGGCAACGCCTATGGGTATGGGCCCGACACGGTAACGCTGCTTTCCACGCCGCTGTATTCCAACACCACATTGGTGGTCTTTATTCCCACGCTGGCGTTTGGCGGCACCGTGCTGATGATGCCGAAATTTGATGCGCGGGCTTACCTTCAGTTGGCGGTAACCCGGCGGGTTACCCACACCATGCTGGTGCCGGTGCAATACCAGCGCCTGCTGGCTTTGCCTGATTTTGACGCTCACGACCTGAGCAGTTACCGCATCAAGTTTTGCACCAGCGCGCCGTTTTCAGCCAACTTGAAGGCCGAGGTGCTGCGGCGCTGGCCCGGCGGCCTGATCGAGTTTTACGGCATGACCGAAGGCGGTGGCACTTGCATTCTGGAGGCACACAAACACCCCGACAAACTGCACACCGTGGGGCAGCCGTCACTCAATCATGACATCCGCCTGATTGACGACGACGGCCTGGTGGTGGCCAGCAACGGGGCCGATGGCCGGGGTTTGCAAGGCATCGGTGTGGCAGGCGAGGTGGTGGGGCATTCCGGCAGCATGATGACGGGTTACCACGGCCAACCCGAAAAAACCCGAGAAGCCGAATGGTTTGACGCCACCGGCAAACGTTTCATCCGCACAGGTGACATTGGCCGTTTTGATGCCGATGGCTTCCTCATTTTGTTTGACCGCAAGAAAGACATGATCATCTCGGGCGGTTTCAACATCTATCCCAGCGATTTGGAGGGCATTTTGCAAAAGCACCCTGCAGTGCTGGATGTAGCCGTGGTGGGTGCGCCCTCCGAACAATGGGGTGAAACGCCGGTCGCCTGCGTGGTGCTCAAGCCCGGCCAAGCGGTTGCGCAAGGCGATTTGCTCAAGTGGGTGAACGACCAGGTCGGCAAAACCCAGCGGCTGGCGCAATTGCATCTCATGACAGAACTGCCGCGCAGCCCTATCGGGAAAATACTGAAACGCGAACTGCGCGACCTGTTGGCTGCAGCAGGCCAGGCCCTCTGACATGGAGCCAGCTATCCCCGATCTGCCGCAGAAATTGGGCTCGCAGGAGTCCATGCTGCGCCTGGTCGCG
>JANOWY010000519.1:0-2116 GCA_031418135.1 Rhodoferax sp.
GGGTCACGGGGTCAGGTCTTTCAAAATCGCTTAACGTCAACCCATACGCACTCTAGAACTATGCCACTTGTCCGCACCCACCGCAGTCGCGGGCACCCGAGCAGTTTCCGGATGCTCACCCAACGCACCAACACCCAAGGCAACCCGGTCAGCGCCACGGCCAATAGCCAAATCACCTACAGCCTGGATGCCAACGGCAACCTCACCAGCGACGGCCTGCGTTTGTTTGAATACGACGGCACCAACCGCCTGGCCAAAGTGCTGGTCAGCCAATGCGCCGAAGCCTCAAAAATCACCTACTTGCACAACGCCCTGGGCCAACGCGTCTTCAAGTCTGAACCTCAGGTAGCCCAAACCGCCCCCGATGCAGCCACGCTGGGCATCACCTTTGTTGATTGGCTCAAGAAGAACTTCGGTTGGCTGTTTGCACAAGCCCAACTCAATGCCACCGTGGGCCAAAGTTACATCTACGATGATGGTAATCTGAGCAGCACTCCGGTACTGCTGGGCGAATAGGGCAATGGCGGCAACAAAAGCGCAGGGCGCATTGAATACATCTACTTGCCCACTGATGACCTGACAGGCTCAGGAAAGACTCCCATGCCAATTTGGCTGATGAAAGCCAGTCGCTTTTTTGGTGAGTTGCCGAAAAACGCCTTGAAATGGTTGTCATCGAAACCAAATAATAGTAATTTTTTGCAAAATAATAGTTAATTTAAAAACAATTTTTATTCAAATAATGTAGCTGATAGTGCAATATTTAAAAGAACAATTGACTCAAAAAATTCAAATGATTCGTTTCAAAATAGAAATGTGGTGACGCAAGCCCCATCGGCCGGCCTTGCGTGGTTAACAGCAGGCAAAAAAGTCTTCCACAACAAATTTGGCGAAGGCACGGTGCTGACGCTGGAAGGCAACGGGGCCGATGCCCGGGCGCAAATCAATTTTCCGCGCCATGGGGTCAAATGGCTGGCGCTGTCGGTCGCCAAGTTAACGCCGCTGCCTTGAGGTCAGCGCACGCGCTTGGTTTCACAAGGGTGGTTTCGCATCGGGCGGAATCAAGTCCGGTTTATTTGGGGCTTGTTTTCCGGTCTGTCTTTCGCGGCACTTGTTTTAAGGCCGCCTTGCGTTTATATTGGTCCGTCAAACTTGCGACATGTCCAGAACTATGTGGTTTCATCTGAAAGCCCCATCTCGTGATTGATAAGTTCCAGCCCCGAAAACCCGAGCTTGACAGCGCGGCAAGCAACGGCTTCGCGAGGCGGGCGACAGACCGTGATTTGCGCGGCATGAAGGTCAATGAAGACGACAGTGAACAGGCTTGGGCTGATTTTGAAAAAGCCTTGAACGAGCCTGCTGAGCCCGAGATTGCGCCAACGCAACCGGGCGATTTGCAATGATTCGGGCCAACAGCCCGTCCTGCTGCCCTCCAGAGACACTGCCGACGATGTGATATTGTTGACAACACACATTTCTTTTTCGGTTTTTTGATTCCGAGTGGGAATTCCATGAACTTTGGGTGCCAATCGGAACCCTAGTTTTATTTAAAGGAGCCTTTCATGAAACTTCGCGTTTGTACCTTTTTCCTGACAGCAATTGTCGCTGCGGGTGGTTCGGGTCATGTCTTGGCCCGCGACACGCCATCAGGACCTACCGCGTCAGAACGCCTGGTCACCGCCCGCAAGGCGATCGATGCGAAGGATTGGAGCAAAGCCTTATTCGAATTGAACCAAGCTGCGCAAGATGAACCCCGCAATGCCGATATCCACAGCTTGCTGGGTTTTACCTATCGCAAAAGGGCAAACCCTGATCTGAACAAAGCCTTTGACTACTACAAAACCGCGCTCAGCCTTAACCCCAAACACAAAGGGGCGCACGAGTACATCGGCGAAGCCTATTTGATGGACAAGAAGCCCGCCGAAGCCGAAAAACACCTGGCCCAGCTGGAAGCCCTGTGTGGCAACAAAACCTGCGACGAATACGCCGATCTGGCCAAAGCCCTGGCAGATTACAAAGCCAAGAATTGATCTTCTAAGAGATGTAAAAAAGGGGCCGAGGGCCCCTTTTTTGCCTTGAAGCAACGCGTAAAGGCAAATGTTTCGCTGCCGGGCCGCCC
>JANOWY010000520.1:0-3765 GCA_031418135.1 Rhodoferax sp.
CGTTTGGATGGGCCTTCAATCAGCACCCTTTGCACGCTGCCAGCCATACTTTCAGAGATGCGCTTCATGTTGGCATCAATGGTTTGTTGCACCTGGTGCAGGCGTTGCAGCTTGACGTCGTGCGGCGTGTCGTCTTTCAGCGCGGCCGCCGGGGTGCCGGGGCGTGGGCTGAAGATGAAGGAGAAGCTGTTGTCAAAACCAACGTCGTTGATCAGCTTCATCATCTTGGCGAAGTCGTCGTCGGTTTCACCGGGGAAGCCGACGATGAAATCACTGCTGATGGCCATGTCGGGCCGAATGGCACGCAGTTTGCGGATGGTGCTTTTGTATTCCATGGCGGTGTAGCCGCGTTTCATCGCCATCAAAATACGGTCGGAGCCGTGTTGTACGGGCAGATGCAAATGGCTGACAAGCTGGGGCAGCTTGCCGTAGGCGGCGATGAGCGAGGGTGTGAACTCGTTGGGGTGGCTGGTGGTGTAACGGATGCGTACAATGCCAGGAATGTCGGCAACGTATTCCAAAAGCAACGCAAAATCGGCTATTTCACCCGAAGTGATGCCAACTTGGGTCGAAAGCGGTGCCCGCCAGGCATTCACATTTTGGCCCAACAGCGTCACTTCTTTCACGCCCTGGTCAGCCAAGCCGGCTATTTCAACCAATACGTCGTCCAGCGGGCGGCTGACTTCTTCGCCACGGGTGTAGGGCACCACGCAGTAGCTGCAGTATTTGGAACAGCCTTCCATGATGCTCACAAAGGCCGTGGCGCCTTCGACGCGGGCAGGTGGAAGATGGTCAAATTTTTCGATCTCGGGGAAGCTGATATCAACCTGGGGTTTGGATGTAAGCCTGCGCTCACTCAGTAGTTGTGGCAGGCGGTGCAGGGTTTGCGGGCCAAATACCACGTCGACATACGGCGCACGCTCGATGATGGCGGCGCCTTCCTGGCTGGCTACACAGCCGCCCACACCAATCAGCACGCCCTTGGCTTTGAGGTGTTTGATGCGCCCCAGATCTGAAAACACTTTTTCTTGCGCTTTTTCGCGCACCGAGCAGGTGTTGAAGAGCACCAGGTCGGCTTCGTTGACATCTTGGGTGGCCTCATACCCTTGAGCAGCATGTAAGACATCGACCATCTTGCCGGAATCGTATTCATTCATCTGGCAGCCGAAGGTTTTGATGAATACTTTTTTTGATTTTTCCATAATTTTAACCATAAATATGTATTTTAATAACTAATTACTGTTATATTTAAAATAGCTAATTGTGCAATTGATACGTCAACAATAACCGTGAAAATAAAAAGCAACCAATTCAATTTAGAAATTTTGATTTTTGGGCGCATCTGGGTTCGCGTGCTTCGGTGTTTAGTGCCAACAACGCGGAGACCGGGATTGCGTGCGGGTAGTTTGGAAGGGCGCTGAAACTCTTCCCGATATCTGTCGCACTTGTTTCAACCCTTACCCGTCGCGCCAAAGGCCCGGCTTGGTCTGAATCAGGGTAGCTTTTTAGCTTCGGCGGGTTCGCTCTCAAAACGGAAATTGCGCACCGGGCCGGAACCCTCGCGCTCTTCCTGGGCTTCGCGGGCCGTCAGTATCCACACCTCGTGCAATTCGCCTTGCTGGTTGCGCACATAGTTCACCACCAGTTTTTGGCCGGCCAATTGGCCCGACATCACCAGCATGTTGTTGGGCCCGCGAATGCGGTGGCCGGGCGACAGCCGTTCAGGCGTGCCGTTGACGATGAGGGCAGGCGGTGCCAGCACTTCCATAAAACCGCGCATCGCACTGGCCGGGAACCGGCGTGTGCCCAATTGCGGCAGCGCAGCATTTTGACGAGCAAGTGCTTCGCGTTCCAGCAACTCTTGCAAGGCTTTTTCGGCGGCAGCTGCTGCTGCGGTGGTCGGGCCAGACGATGACCCGATGGGTGATTCGCCGGGTGGTGCAGTGCTGGCGGAGCTGGTTTGAGCCGACGCCGGTGTGGTGCTGGCCATCAATGTCAGGCCAATCGCAAGCGCTTGCGCAACGGCAAGCATGGGAGCAAAGGTGCCCATGCCAGTCGGCAACCTGTGACGTTCTGGCAATGGGTTGCCGGCAAGGGCCCGGCGGGTGCAGCGGTTCATGGTGTTCATCCAGAGGCTGAAAACCCGATTGTAGTGGAGGGGACAGGTAAAACAAGGGTGTGCCGGGTAGCATCAAGGGCCCGGTTTGCCCTGGTCATCTCGCCACTTTGGCAGGCCGGCAACCCGTTCACCCGATTTTTTTGACCCTCTTTTAGTGCAGCACGCATCATGACCATCCTCACCTTCCCCCGCACCGTTTTTCGTGAAGACCACGAGATGTACCGTGAAACGGTGCGCCGTTTTGTTGAAAAAGAGTGCACGCCGCGCCAAGCCGAGTGGGACAAAGCGGGTCGGGTAGACCGCGAAACCTGGCTTAAGGCCGGGCGCGAAGGGTTGTTGTGTACCGCCATTTCGGAAGAATGGGGTGGCGCGGGCGGCGACTTTGGCCATTGCGCGGTGTTGATCGAGGAAATGGCAACATCCAACATCAGCGGGCCGGGGTTTTACCTGCACTCCGACATCATCGCGCCCTACATCCAGCGCCTGGGCACGCCCGCGCAAAAGGCGAAATGGCTGCCCAAAGCCGCCAGCGGCGAGGTCATTTTGGCCATCGCCATGAGCGAACCGGGCGCCGGCAGCGATTTGAAGGCCATCCGAACTACGGCCTTGCGCGATGGTGATGATTACGTGATAAATGGCAGCAAAACCTTCATCTCCAATGGCCTGAACTGCGATTTGGTCGTGGTGGTGGTCAAAACCAACCCGGAGTTGGGGGCCAAGGGCACCTCATTGATTTTGGTGGAGGCAGATCGTCCCGGTTTCCGCAAAGGCCGCAAGCTGGAGAAGATGGGCCAGGAGGCGGCTGATACAGCAGAGTTGTTTTTTGACAATGTGCGGGTGCCGGTTTCAAACTTGTTGGGCGACGAAGGCATGGGTTTCAAATATTTGATGAGCGAATTGGCGCAAGAGCGCTTCATCATTGCCATTGCCAGCGCCGCCAAAGGTGAGGCCATGTTGGCCGAAACCATTCGCTACACCAAGGAGCGCATGGTGTTTGGCAAACCGGTGTTTGAGTTCCAAAACACCAAGTTCAAACTGGCCGACATCAAAACCCGCATCACCGCCATGCGCATGATGGTGGACGTGTACCTGGCCGAGCACCTGAAGCGCAAACTAACGCTGGAAGAGGCCGCCATGGCCAAGTTGTATTGCACCGAAGAGTTGGGTAAATGCCTGGATGAGTTGTTGCAGCTTTACGGTGGTTACGGCTACATGATGGAATACCCGATTTGCCGCGCCTATGTCGATACCCGCGTTTCGCGCATTTATGGCGGTACGTCGGAGGTGATGAAAGAGCTGATTTCGCGCGGGCTTTGATTCAGGACATCCGCCACGTCATCGCAACGGTCGTCTCGTTGGCATGGGTACCCGCGTTGTGTAACCGCTAAGGCATCGCTACGGTTGTCTCGTTGGCGTGGATGTGAACGCTGCGCAACGGCCAGGGCGGCTGCGTCCGTGTCCCCCGACGCGGGGTAAAGTGTGTCGCCTAGCGATGGCCACAGGGCGCGTCTCCGCCTTGACCTCCCGCATCCGCCCTGGCCGTTACGCAGCTCGGCGGATAGTGTTGCATGTGTGTCCTTCCACACGGTCGAAATTGACGGTGGTTGGCGAAATTCAAATGTGGCGCTTGGTTCAAGTTCGCATCA
>JANOWY010000521.1:0-1857 GCA_031418135.1 Rhodoferax sp.
CTGCCCGCCCACATGCGCCGGGGCAAGGCCACCGGTGGCAAAAACCCGCCCCGTTTGGGGTGCCCGTCTTCACCTATTTCAGACTGCGCCGCAATCGGCAAAAAGTACAACCAGTGCCATAAATACGGCAACACGGTGCCGGCTGCCGGCCGCGCAGCCGGGTCTGCTCCGGTGCAATCCAGCGTGGCAGCCAGGGCCGCAAAGGGCGTGGCGGTGACGGTGTCAAACTGGGTTTCAGTCTTGTTTATCCAATTTTCTATATTCATAAAATAAAATAATGGCTATTGTTCAAATAAATATTGCACTTTATGATACATTTTAAATAGCAATTATGACTAAAAATTATTAATATACACAGATGAATCGATAAAAACTGAATTTAATGGCAGGCGTTGCCCGGCCAAATAATCGTCGACACAACGCAACAACAGCGGTGTGCGGTGGCGGGGCACCGAAGCGCGAATTTCATCAGCTGTCATCCACAAGGTGCGCACGATGCCGGTGTCCAGCTCGGCGCCGGGTTGTGCCTCACCGAGTTCCCCGCAATAGGCAAACCGCAGGTAGGTGGTGTCTTGCCCCGTGCGAACGCGCCGGGTGCGCGACATGTATACGCCAATCAGGTTGGTGGGTGTAAAGGCATGGGTGGTTTCTTCCAGCACCTCGCGAATGCAAGCGGCACTGGGCGATTCGCCCGCGTCCAGGTGTCCGGCCGGGTTGTTCAGCATCAGCCCATTGGAGGTTTCTTCCTCCACCAGCATGAATTTGCCATCCTGTTCAATGACAGCGGCCACAGTTACATTGGGTTTCCATCGGGTACTCATGGGCACTTCTATAAATTCATTTTTCGGGCGAATTGCGGCGTCGCGCGGTGCTCGCAATCCTCATGCACCCAAGTGCATTCCGGTTGCTGTGCTCCGGGTGCCTTGCACTTCATGCCGAAAAATTGAATTTCTAGAAGTGCCCACATGTGCAAATTATGCCCAGTGCGGGGCTGGTTTTTCCGGCTGAATCTCGGGTAAGCTTGCACCCAAATTCCAATTTGAGGAGCCTTCCCATGCTGATTGGCATACCCTGCGAGACCGCTGCGGGCGAAACCCGCGTCGCGGCCACCCCGGAAACGGTCAAAAAACTCAAAACCCAAGGCCATACCTTGCGGGTTCAATCCGGTGCCGGTCTCGCCGCCAGCGTGACGGATGCTGCTTATGTGGCTGCGGGCGCAGAAATCGTCGATGTCACCGCAGCATTTGCCGCAGATTTGGTGCTCAAGGTGCGCAGCCCGTCAGATGGCGAATGCGCCATGCTCAAACCCGGCACCACCCTGGTCGGCATGTTGAACCCGTTTGATGCCGCCGGCTTGCAAAAACTCGCTGGCGCAGGCCTCACGGCCTACGCGCTGGAGGCCGCACCCCGCACCACGCGGGCCCAGAGCATGGACGTGCTCTCCTCCCAAGCCAATATCGCCGGTTACAAGGCGGTCATGATGGCGGCTGACAAATACCAACGCTTCTTCCCCATGCTGATGACCGCCGCAGGTACCGTGAAGGCCGCCCGCGTGGTCATTTTGGGGGTCGGTGTGGCGGGCCTGCAAGCCATTGCCACCGCCAAGCGACTGGGCGCAGTCATCGAAGCCAGCGACGTGCGCCCCAGCGTCACGGAGCAAATGGAATCCTTGGGCGGCAATTTCTTTGAAGTGAGCTACGACACGCCCTAATAAAAACACGCGGCCGTGGGCGTGGGTGGTTACGCCAAACCCATGCCGCCCAGCTGGCTAGCGCGCCAGCAAGTTGAAGTGGCCAAACGCATCGCCTTGGCTGATATCGTCATCTCTACCGCGTTGATCCCGGGTCGGGCAGCGCC
>JANOWY010000522.1:0-1902 GCA_031418135.1 Rhodoferax sp.
TCCACTGCGGCCGCCAGTTGGCTACCGCCGAGGCGCGGCTGGTTGGCCCCGATGGCACCTTGTACGCCCACGCCACCACAACCTGCTTGGTATTTGAATTGCCCAAATGAGCGACACCACCTTCGACTACATCATCATCGGCGCCGGTACCGCCGGCTGCCTGCTGGCCAACCGCCTGAGTGCCGACGCGACCAAACGCGTCTTGCTGATTGAAGCCGGCCGCAAAGACGATTACCACTGGATCCACATCCCCGTGGGTTATTTGTATTGCATTGGCAACCCGCGCACCGACTGGCTGTACCAAACGGAGCCCGTTGCCGGGCTCAATGGCCGCAGCTTGCGGTACCCACGTGGCAAGGCGCTGGGCGGTTGCAGCAGCATCAACGGCATGATTTATATGCGTGGCCAGGCGCGTGACTACGACCGTTGGGCGCAAGAGTCGGGCGACGATGCCTGGAACTGGCAAAACAGCTTGCCGTATTTCAAGCTGCATGAAGACCATTACAAAGGGGCCGATGCCTTGCATGGTGCCCGTGGCACCGCCCCGAATTTGATGGCGCAAGGCAACACGCCCTACCAAAAGCTGTTGCGTGGCCGTAATGCGGGCGGCGAATGGCGAATTGAGAAACAGCGTCTGCGCTGGGACGTGCTGGACGCGTTTTCGCAGGCGGCGCAGCAAGCTGGCATACCGGCCACCGACGACTTCAACCGGGGCAACAACGAAGGCGTGGGTTATTTTGAGGTCAACCAAAAAGCCGGTTGGCGCTGGAACACTGCCAAGGCCTTCTTGCGCCCCACCTGTTATGGGCGGCCCAATTTCGAGATGTGGACCGGCGCGCAAGTCAAACAACTGGTGCTGCAAACCGGGCCTGATGGAGCGCAGGCCTGCACCGGCGCGCAGGTCTTGGCGCATGGAGAAGTCGTCACTGTCAGCGCCACCCGGGAAGTGATTTTGTGCGCCGGCAGCATCGGCTCACCGCAGATTTTGCAGTTGTCGGGCATTGGCCCCGCTGCCTTGCTCAAACAACACGACATCCCGGTCGTCGTGGATTCACCAGGTGTGGGCGCTAACTTGTCTGATCATTTGCAGATTCGCGCGGTGTTCAAGGTGCAGCAGGTTACGACCCTCAACACCCTGGCCAACAGCCTCTGGGGCAAAGCAAAAATCGGGTTGGAATATGCCCTGAAACGCACCGGACCGATGAGCATGGCACCGAGCCAACTGGGCGCCTTCACCAAGAGCGACCCGGCCCAGCCCTACCCGAACATTGAGTACCACGTGCAACCGCTGAGCCTGGATGCCTTTGGTGAACCGCTGCACAGCTTTAACGCTTTCACCGCAAGCGTCTGTAACCTGAACCCGACCAGCCGGGGCACGGTAAAGATCAAAAGCAACCGGTTTGAAGACGCGCCGCTGATCGCCCCCAACTACCTCAGTACCGGTGCAGACCGCAAAGTGGCGGCAGATTCATTGCGCGTCACCCGCAACATCGTGGCCCAACCGGCCATGGCCAAATACCAGCCGCAAGAATGGAAACCGGGCATTCAGTTTCAAACTGATGACGAGCTGGCCAAGCTGGCGGGGGATATCGCCACCACCATCTTTCACCCGGTGGGCACTACCAAAATGGGCCGTACCGATGACCCGATGGCGGTGGTCGATTCGCGCTTGCGGGTACGCAACCCGGCGCGTTTGGGCGCACTGGTTCGGGGCCTGCGGGTGGTCGATGCAGGCGTGATGCCGTCCATCACAAGTGGCAACACCAATTCACCGACGCTGATGATTGCCGAAAAGGCAGCGCAATGGATTTTTGAGGACGCAGCGAAAGCCTGAGAGGGCCTGAATTTTCCCATGCGCCTGTCAGGGTTATTACCTGCGGGAATCTACGGGCGGGAAAATCC
>JANOWY010000523.1:0-2709 GCA_031418135.1 Rhodoferax sp.
GTGGCCGAAATCATGTGCATGCAGATCCAGCGCCTGATTGAACAGGCCATTGCTCTTCTCGGCGTAGAGTTCTGACTGTATTTTGGCGGTCAGTGCGTCCAGCTGCGGGTTGCTGTAGGCACCAAAATTCCAGCTCCCCTGGCTGCCAGCGGGGGTTCCCAACACCGTAAAGAGCAGGTTGTGGGCGTCATACCCAGCGGGGCTCCAACCCAGCATGAAAAAATTGACCTCGCGCTTGAGCGCCTTGGGGAAATAGGTCGATTTGGATTCCGCCTGTAGATTGATCTTGACACCGACGCGTGCCAGGTTCGCCGCCACCGCTTGGCACACCTCCAGGTCATTCACATACCGGTCGTTGGGGCAATTCATGGCCACTTCAAATCCGTTCGGGTAGCCGGCTTCTGCCAACAGCTTTTTAGAGGCTTCGATATCGAACGGCAACCGGGTCTCCATGTCGGCGGTATAGCCGCGAATCCCCTTGGCGACCATACCGCCGGTTGGAAAAGCCGCATTGCGCATGATGCGGGTTTTGATCGTCTGAATGTCAATCGCCTGGTAAAACGCCTGGCGAACCCGCTTGTCTTTGAACGGGTTTTTGTCTTTCACGCTGGAATTGAGCAACACATCCCGCTTTTGGTCAAAGCCCAAAAAAATGATGCGCAATTCAGGGTTCTCGACCACCTGGAGATTGTTTGACGCGTTGATCCGCTGAACATCCTGCAACGGGACCGGGTCAATCACATCCACTTCGCCAGTCAACAACGCAGCCACCCGCGTCGCGTTGTTTTCGATAGGCATGAAGATCACCTCATCGATGTTGGTTTCGAGCTTGTTCCACCAGGTCGGTGAACGCTGCAATACGGTACGTGTGCCGGGCTGACGCTCGCGTACCCGAAAAGGCCCGGTGCCATTGGCCCGAAACGATGCAGCGTTTTCGATGCCACGGCGGCGGTCTACCGGGCGCGTCGCCTGATTGGCTTCAGCCCAAGCCTTGTTCAAAATAAGAACATTGGTGAGCAACTCCGGCAGGATGGGGTTAGGCGCGCTGGTTTCCAGCTCAACGATGAAATCAGACACTTTGCGTATCGTTTTGACGGAGGCCAACTGGGGCTTGACATCCGAGCCGTCGCCTTTGGCGCGCTCCAGAGAAAAAACCACATCGTCTGCCGTGAACGCAGCGCCATCATGAAATTTGACGTTTTTACGCAGTTCAAACCGCCAGACATTGGGGCCAGCAGCAACCCATTTTTCGGCCAAAGACGGCGTCAGGTTGAGATCTTTTCCCCGCGTCACCAGTGCCTCGTAAACGTTGTTCAAAAACGAAAGTTGCACCGCCTCATTGAATGAATGCGGGTCAAGCGACAACACGTCGCCCTGATTGGCGACACGCACAGTAACTGCCTGACCCGTTGAGGCCATCAGCAGACCACTAACCAACAAAAGCTTATAAAGCTTCATAAGAATCCTGGGGGGCCCTGCATATTGCAGGCTCAAGAATACACTTGAACTGCATATACTGACTGTTCATCCCTACCCCTAGGCCATCATGCCCTCATTCACAACTTTGAAAATTGACAGCGACCCCAGCAACCCGCGCATTGCCCGCTTGTTGCTGAATCGCCCCGAGCGGCTCAATGCCATTAACGACGAAACCCCGCGTGAAATCCGCGCAGCGGTAGATTGGGCAACAACTGAAAAGCAAATACATGTCATCATTGTCGAAGGTGCGGGCAAAGGTTTTTGCGGTGGTTACGATCTCACCCATTTTGGTCAAAGCCAGATAGACCACCCTTGCCAGCAGGAGCAGCACCCGTGGGACCCGATGGAAGACTACGCGTTCATGAAACGCAACACCGAAGACTTCATGAGCCTGTGGCGCTGCCCCAAACCGACTATTGCCAAGGTGCATGGTTACGCCGCTGCCGGGGGTAGTGACATCGCACTGTCCTGCGATTTACTTGTCATGGCCGACGACGCCCGCATCGGTTACATGCCGACTCGCGTGTGGGGCTGCCCTACCACAGCGATGTGGACATACCGCCTCGGCCCCACACGCGCCAAGCAGATGATGTTCACAGGTGACACCATCGACGGCAAAAAGGCTGCCGAATGGGGATTGGCCAACGAAGTGGTGCCAGAGCGCGAACTCGAAGCCACCACATTGGCGCTGGCCAACCGTATCGCAGGCGTGCCAAGCTCACATCTGGCCATGCACAAAATGGTGGTGAATCAGGTGATGTTGACGATGGGCCTGGAGCAGTCGCAGCAGATGGCCACCGTGTTTGATGGCATCACGCGACATAACCCGGAAGGCCTTTGGTTCAGGCGCTATGCGCAGCAGGAAGGCTTCAAGGCTGCGGTGCAGTGGCGCGACAGCGGCAAGCCGATTCCTGAGGGCGAAGAGGCGCGCGAGCTGATTCGCCAAATGAACCAGGTGCGAGCCACAAGATAATCCCGAATCGCCACCACACACACGAACGGAATGCCATGGGCTTGTTGACCGGAACCCGCGTTTTAGATTTTGGCCGCTTCATCGCCGGGCCCTATGCCGCCACACTGCTGGCTGATATGGGTGCCGATGTGATCCGCATCGAGCGGCTGGAGGGTGGTGAAGACCGCTGCGTGCTGCCCGTGGCTGAAACCGGCGAAGGCGGCATGTTCCTCCAGATCAACCGCAACAAACGTTGCCTGACACTTGATTTGGCCTCG
>JANOWY010000524.1:0-6131 GCA_031418135.1 Rhodoferax sp.
CTGATTTGGCCCAGGGCAAAGTGGTCATCGTGACCGGTTTTCAGGGTGTGGATGATGAGGGCAACATCACCACCCTGGGGCGGGGCGGGTCAGACACTTCGGCCGTGGCCGTTGCTGCGGCCATGAAAGCCGCCGAGTGCCTGATATACACCGACGTAGACGGTGTGTACACCACTGACCCCCGCATCGTGCCCGAAGCGCGGCGCATGCATACCATCAGTTTTGAAGAAATGCTGGAAATGGCATCGCTGGGCTCCAAAGTCTTGCAGATTCGTTCGGTTGAATTTGCCGGCAAATACAAAGTGCCCTTGCGTGTGTTGTCAAGCTTCACGCCGTGGGACATGGACATCAACGAAGAAGCCGTATCCGGCACCCTGATTTCATTTGAGGAAGACGAGCACATGGAACAAGCCATCGTTTCAGGCATTGCGTTTAACCGCGACGAAGCCAAAATTTCCATTTTGGGCGTGCCAGACAAACCCGGTATTGCCTACCAAATTCTGGGGGCCGTGGCAGATGCCAACATCGAAGTAGACATGATCATCCAGAACATCAGCAAAGACGGCAAGACTGATTTCAGCTTCACGGTGAACCGGGGTGAGTATGCCAAGGCGGTTGACTTGCTCAAAAGCAAGGTCATGCCTTCACTGGGTACCCAGGATTTGCAGGGTGACACCAAGATCTGCAAGGTGTCCATCGTGGGTATTGGCATGCGCAGCCACGTGGGTGTTGCAGCCAAGATGTTTCGCTGCCTGAGTGAAGAGGGCATCAACATCCAGATGATTTCCACCAGCGAAATCAAGACATCGGTGGTGATTGATGAAAAGTACCTCGAGCTGTCGGTGCGCGCACTGCACAAGGCCTTTGAGCTCGAACAGGCGATTTGACCATTTGAGTGGCTTCAGGCGCAGCCATCGGGCTGACTCAGGAGATAATCTGCGCTGACCGAACCAATCAGGAAACGTGACCGAGTGGCCGAAGGTGCTCCCCTGCTAAGGGAGTATGGGGTGTAGAGCCTCATCGAGGGTTCGAATCCCTCCGTTTCCGCCAAAACAAAAGCCACCCTCGGGTGGCTTTTTTTTGACCGGGAAATCGGCTCGGCCTGCTTTACCGGTAGGTGTTTTCGTGCAAGTTGGAGAGGTTGATCAGCGCCGCCAGCACCTCAGGCTTGAACCCCACGCGGGTTTTGTCAAAACCGTCACCGCCGCTCAAGATCAGCTTTTGCAGGTATTCCACGCAATCCTTATGGCCCCAAAACACGTCAATGGCTTTGCCAATACGACCGTGATAGTGGTTGATGATGGCCATCTCGCGATCGATGCGCGCCTGCAAGGGGATTTCATGCAGCGGCACCGGGCGGGTTGCTACATCTTCTTCCTTGAAATTGATTTCAGGAAATCCAACGAAGGGTTTGTCTTCTGGCATGAATGGCTGGGGCGCTTTGTGTCGGGTTGGCTTCGGCGTTTCGGGATTTTAAGCGACAGTGACTAAAGTCATTGTGCACTTTTTCCTCAAAATTTGGCGAAATTCAGGGGTTCACCATTACCAGCTTGCCCATTACGCCCCGCGTACCCATGCGTTCATAGGCGGCTTTGAGCTCGGCCATGGGCATGGTGCGGTCGATAACGGGCTTGATTTTCCCCTGGGCATACCACTGAGCCAGCTCTTGCATCATCAGGGCGTTGGCCTTGGGTTCGCGGCGTGAGTAATCGCCCCAAAATACACCCACTATGGAGGCACCTTTGAGCAGGGTCAAATTCAAAGGCAACGACGGAATGGGCCCGGAGGCAAACCCGACTACCAGGTAACGGCCACGCCAGCCGATGGAGCGAAAGGCCGGTTCGGCAAAATCACCACCGACAGGGTCATAGATGACATCCGGGCCCTTGCCACCCGTGGCCTCCTTGATCTGATCACGCAAATTGCCCTGGCTGTAGTTGATGGTGATGTCGGCACCGATGGATTTGCAAAGCGCGCATTTCTCTTCGGTAGAAGCCGCTGCGATCACCTTGGCACCTTTGACTTTTGCGATCTGGATGGCCGAGGTGCCCACGCCGCCTGCCGCACCCAGCACCAGCACGGTTTCGCCCGCCTGCAGTTGCGCCCGGTCCACCAGCGCGTGGTGGGATGTGGCGTAAATCATGATGAAAGCGGCGGCATCGACGTGCGGAAAACCGGGCGGCAGGGGCATGCAACGATCAGCCGGTGCCAGCACTTGCGTGCCAAAACCGCCGGTACCTGACAGGCAAGCGACGCTTTGCCCCACACTCAGGTGGCTTACCCCTTCACCCACCGCGCTGATGATGCCGGCGTATTCAGAACCCGGAACAAAGGGTAAATCGGGTTTGAACTGGTACTTGTTCTGGACGATCAAAATGTCCGGAAAATTCAGGCTGGCCGCCTTGATGTCGATCCGCACCTGGCCTGGCCCGGGCATGGGGGTAGGCAATTCTTTCCAGGTAAGGGCATCAATCCCGACGGGGTTTTCACAAATCCAGGCATGCATTCGAAGGCTCCAATCAAGCGAATTGAGGTTGTTGGCAGTGGGCAAAAACACTCGTAGGCCACGTGGCCCGGCGTTTCAAAAGTTGAGTTTGCCCCGCCAATCATAGGGCTTTGTGAGCCGGTGCAACCCTACAATCGGTTTCAACAAATTTCCTTATGAAGATACTTATTTCCAACGACGATGGTTATCAGGCCCCGGGCATCATGGCCCTCTACGAGGCCTTGAAAGATGTGGCGCAGGTGGAGGTGATTGCGCCCGAGCAAAACAACAGCGCCAAATCAAACGCCCTGACGCTCAACACCCCGTTGCAGGTGACGCTCGCTGCCAACGGGTTCCGGTTTTTGAACGGCACCCCGGCTGATTGTGTGCATGTGGCGTTAACGGGCCTGCTCGGCTACCGGCCTGATCTGGTGGTGTCGGGCATCAACAACGGTGCCAACATGGGTGACGACACGATCTACTCGGGCACGGTCGGCGCTGCAATGGAGGCCTATTTGTTCGGTATTCCGGCGATTGCTTTTTCGCAGGTTGAAAAGGGTTGGCAACATATCGACGCAGCCGCAACCAAGGCGCGGGAACTGGTGCTGATGATGGCGCAACAGCAGCAAATGGGCGAGAGGCCCTGGTTGCTGAATGTGAATATTCCGAATTTGCCGTTGGCGCAAATTAAACCCATCAAGATTTGCCGATTGGGCAAACGCCATGCCGCCGAAAAAACCATTACCCAGATGAGCCCGCGTGGCGACATGTTGTACTGGATAGGCGGCGCGGGCCCCGCCAAAGACGGCGCGGAAGGCACCGATTTTCACGCGACTGCCACGGGCCACATGGCAGTAACGCCGCTGCAAACCGATTTGACCGACCACGACAGCCTGAAATATTGGGCGCAAATGGCTGGCACCTGGCGGGCGCAGCCTGCTTCGGCTGCTGCAGGCACCTCTGACCAGCTGGTGCGGTGAAAGCACGCCCCAGCTTTCCGGTGCAACTGCCCGGCAATTCGGAGGGGGGGGCGCAAGCCAAGCCGCCCCTCCAGCCGAACCTGAAGCAGCCGGTCAAGCAAGCATTCGGCCGGGCCCTGCTGGCCACGCCCACGCCGCGTGGCAAGCCCGCGGTGCCAATGGCAATCGTGAGTGCCGGCTTGGGCATGGATTCCAGCGCTGTGCGCCAATCCATGGTGAACAAACTGGCCGCTCAAGGCCTGGCCGACCCGCGTGTGTTGGCGGCCTTGCGTCAGGTTGAGAGGCACCGGTTTGTTGAAAGTGCCCTGGCCAACCAGGCCTATGAAGACACCAGTTTGCCGATTGGCCTGGGCCAAACCATTTCCAAACCCGGTGTGGTGGGCCGCATGCTCGAATTGCTGATGCAAGCAGCAATCGGCGATGGGCTGCAAGCCCGTTTGGGCCGGGTGCTTGAAATCGGCACCGGCTGCGGCTACCAGGCGGCGTTGCTGAGCCACCTGGCACGCGAGGTTTACTCGGTGGAGCGCCTGCGTGGCCTGCACGACAAAGCCCGCGAGAAATTGCGATTCATGCGTTTGGCCAATGTGCATTTGTTGCTGGGCGATGGCATGGTGGGCTACGCCAAGGGCGCGCCTTATGCGGGCATCATCGCCGCTGCCGGAGGCAATGCCTTGCCCCAGGCCTGGCTGGATCAATTGGCGGTAGGTGGCCGGTTGGTGGCGCCGGCATCACAACCTGGCACCCCAACCGGGCAACAGGTGTTGATGGTGGTTGATCGAACTGCGCAAGGTTTTACCCAGAAGTTGCTGGAGCCGGTTTTGTTTGTCCCCTTAAAATCGGGCATCGCCTGAGTGATTGCTGCAACGCTCAAATTTCGGAATCTCAAACCATGCTTTCGAAATTGTCTGATCCAGGCCTGCCGGGCGCTTAAAACACCGTAAATACACAGGGAAAAACCATGCCGAATTTGATGGAAAGCCCGACCCTTTGTCGCAGGGCTCGGATAGCTCGGTTGGGACAACTTCCGGGGGCCTTGGCGCTGATGGCGGTGCTGGTATTGGCGGGGTGCGGATCGTCTTCCATCAACCGGGCACCGGTGGAAGACCGCGGTGCAAACTCTGGTGCCGGTGCGCCGGTGTCAGTAGCCACCCCAACACCCGTGGGTGGGCCCGCAAACCCTGAGGCGGCGGGTGCCAGCCCCGGCAAGGTGTTGCCAGGGGCAGAAAATGCCGGCAAGCCCGGGTATTACACCGTCAAACCCGGCGACACCCTGATCCGTATCGGCCTGGACAACGGCCAAAACTGGCGCGACATCGTGCGCTGGAACGCGATGGAGAACCCGAACCAGATTGAAGTGGGCCAGGTGCTGCGGGTGGTGCCACCGACAGGTGGTGTTGCCGGTGCGCCAGCAGGCACCCAGGCGGCAGTGGTGACGCGACCGGTGGGCTCGGGCAGCGCCGTGCCCGCGCCGGTGGGGCCGGCGGCCTCAGGCGCTGGCGCCACGCGCCCGGCCCCCGCAGGTGCCGCCGCAGGCGGTGCCGCGCCAGCAGCCGTCCCGGCTGCGGCCCCGGCCAGCGCCAACCCGGATGAAGAGATCGCCTGGATATGGCCCGCAGCCGGCAGTGTTTTGGCTGGTTTTGACGAGGTCAAAAACAAGGGCCTGGATATCGGCGGTGCCGCCGGGGCCCCGGTGGTGGCGGCGGCTGATGGCCGCGTGGTCTACGTGGGGGCCGGTTTGCGCGGTTATGGCAACCTGATCATCCTGAAACACAACAACACTTACCTCACGGCCTATGCGCACAACCAAAGCTTGCTGGTGAAAGAAGACCAAAACGTGCGCAAGGGCCAAAAAATTGCCGAAATGGGCAGCAGTGACGCAGACCGCGTGAAGCTGCATTTTGAAGTGCGCCGCCAAGGCAAACCGGTAGACCCGGCCAAGTACCTGCCACCGCGTTAATCAGTACGGCAATCGGTTCGTTAATGGGTGCGGTAATCAGCACGTCATTCGGGCGTAGCCCGGACCGCAACTGAGACAATCGGGGGATGCCGATTATTTATTCCCCTTCATCCGATTCATCCGCTTCTTCTGGCTCCTCCGCTCCAGGCGCACGGTCTTCAACCCGCTCTGCCCGAGCCACGAATTCACCCCGCTCTGCGGGTTCAGCCAGCTCAGTCACCGCTGCTTTGGCCGGCCGATCAGCAGATGCCAGCCAAGCTGCGCCACAGCCAAAGGTTTACCCGCCGCCTGAAATCCTGCGGGTCGAATCACTCGATATCGATGCCCAAGGCATTGCCCACCGGGCCGACGGCAAAGTGGTGTTTATCGAAGGTGCCTTGCCGTTCGAGCGGGTGGAATGCAATGTGCACCGCAAAAAGAACAACTGGGAGCAGGGCGTTGTCACCAAAATCCACCGTGAATCGTCCCAACGCGTCACTCCGCAATGCCCGCATTTCGGCCTGCATTCAGGTGCCTGTGGCGGCTGCAAGATGCAGCATTTGCACGTGGGTGCGCAGGTTGCGGTAAAGCAGCGTGTGCTGGAAGACAACCTGTGGCACCTGGCCAAAGTCAAGCCCGGCAACTTGCTGCGCCCGATTGAAGGCCCGGCCTGGGGTTACCGTTACCGCGCCCGCCTCTCGGTGCGCAACGTGCTCAAAAAAGGCACGGT
>JANOWY010000525.1:0-20090 GCA_031418135.1 Rhodoferax sp.
CGCAGCAAGTGCCAATGCAGCCATGCGTGCCAATGCAAGCCAGCCAGCGGCCCGCCGCAATGCAGCCGCGCCCACCAAGCTGAAACTGGGCATCTTTGACTGCGAAATAACCGCCACCGGGCTGGACCGATTGCCGGTGACGCTGACCGCGCCGCCCACCTTCAGCGTCACCGCCAGCCCCACCCTGGATGTCAGCCTCAACCTGCTGCGCACCTTTGGCTTTGACCGCTTGGTCATCAATGCCCAGCCGACTTTCACGATGGAGGTTGGTTTGAGTTTGGCGGTCGGGTTTGACGGCAAGATTGAATGCAAAAAAGAGATATTCGCCTACGCAATACCGGCTGGCGGCCCCTTGGCGCTGATTATTGGTGGTGTGGTGCCCATGGGCGTTGGCATGGAGGCAGCGGGTAAGGTGACCGCCGCCACGCTGGGGTTGGGCGCCAAGGCTGAGTTCACATCAAAAATCAAGGCTGGCATCAACTGCCCGTCAGTCGTGGTGTTTTTGTGTGAATTTGAAGGAAGCGCGACTGACACTGCGGGAAAGGTAACCCCGACGATTGACCTGCCCTCCATTGGCGACATCCGGCTGGAGCCTTCGCTGTCGGCGTTTGGTTACCTGGAGGCCACAATTGGCAATGTGTTCTTCAAGTCTTTGCGGTTTGAGTTTGTCAAAGCCAAAGCCGGGGCCACACTGGCGGGCAGTTTTGCGCTCAAAGAGAGTCAGTTGGCGGATGCAGCTTATGCCTCCAGCTACAAGCTCAGCCTGGAGACGAGCGTGGGCACGGGAAGAAAAATGGGCGTAGTGCTGCAAATGCTGGGCGTGCCTGACATCGCAGCTGCTGAGATCAAGCTGAACAAAGATATTGCCAAATCGCCTGCCGGCTTGACAACCGGTGCAGTGACGGCCGATAAAGGCAGTTTTGCCAATGGCGAAATTGTCAAAATCAAGGTCAGATTAGACCCGGCCACGGTTGATTTTTTGCCGGTGATCGGCCCCTACAACGTCAATAAGGTGCAGTTGGTGCGCAAGGTGGGGGCGGGGTTGGCGATTGTCCCGGTGGTAGGCACGGTAGTCGCTGTGAACGGGCAAACCGAATTTGATTTTGACTACACGGCGAGCAGTGCAGGCACATCCTCCGAGTTTTCTGCGTTTGTCGTGACAGCGCTGGCTCCCGCAGATTTTTTATCGCTTGAAGTCGGAACGGGTGTGGCAACAGAGCCAACCCGCGTATTTTCGGGGACGATCACCTCCCGTGTTGACGCGGGTTTTGGCACGGTTCATACGACTAACGCCACCGTGCGGGTGCGCATCAATGAGCTTGGCACAACCGGGCAGGTAGTTTCCGTGTCGGGCACGAGGACCAGCGAGAGCTTTACGTTTCACTTTTGCACAGATGCGGTCAATCCAAATATGAGGACGAACATTGACCTGCGTACCGCCGTAAATTTGGCAATTTCGCAGGGGACGTACATTCATTCCAGTTCTTTGAAAGGAGAATTCGCTACTTTACGTTTCACAGGCAATGGAACGAGTACCGCCGAAGTTGACAAAGACGCTGGGCCGACATGCAACATTACGGCAGAAGTCACCAGCATTTCGCCACCACGGTCTGATGCAACTGCGGCTGTTTCAAACGGGGCCCTCAGATTTGAGAGCGGGCGGCTAGTGGCTATCGACTTTACGGCTGACGGCACTGTCAAAGGCATCCGGACGGTGACGACGGGTGTGCTGCTGCCTGAAAACTGAAGGTGTCAGACCAGCTGATAGGCTGTTAAAACGTGCACCAAACGCCTTGCTCGCACCCTATCGGTAGCAAGGTTGCCGATGGGTTGGGGCGCGCTTGCCTCAGCGCTACAAAGCCCCCGCCAATTGCATCGGGGAAATGACATCCGTGTTGGGGGCTTCAGGCGATTTGAGCGGCCAGACCTGTGCAACGGGGGCAAGCCTGCCAAAAACCATCGGTTACTTTGAGGGCGCTAAAGAATTTGATTTCAAACCGCTATTTTTTGTGGCCCCGTTCCACCACGTCTAACTCCATACCGGCTGGTGGCCCCTTGGTGCCTATGGGCGTTGGTATGAAGGCGACAGGTAAGGTGACCGCCGCCACACCAGGGTTAGGTATCAAGGCAGAGTACACCTCAAAAATCAAGGCAGGCATTCACTGCCAGACGATAGTGGTTTTTTTGTGCAATTTTGAAGGCTGCGCAACCGAAACCGCGGGTAAAGTCACGCCCACAATTGCCCTGCCATCGATTGGAGATATCCGGCTGGAGCATTCGCTGGTGGCCTTTTGTTACCTGGCCTTGCGCATCTAGCTGTGGGGCTTCATCAAACTTGCCCGCTCTCAAAGCGTTCTGGGTGTTTTCCTTTAAGTGGCGCATAAAACGCCTTGATGGCAACCATGTCGGTGTCAATGTCACCGGTGGGCAGAAACACCGGGCCAAGGCCAGCGATTTTTTTCTCGTAATCCATGTAGGCCAAAACAATCGGCACCTGAGCCTGCAACGCGATGTAATAAAAGCCGGTTTTCCACACGCGGGTGCCGCTGCGGGTGCCTTCGGGTGGCACGATCAGCTGCACCGGGCCATCGGCGGCCTGAATGGCCTGGGCTGAGGCCGCCACCAGGTTGTTGGATTTTTCACGCTGCACCGGAATGCCACCCAGCCACATCATCAGGCCGCGAAACGGCGGCTTGAAGATCTGTTCCTTGCCCATCCAGTAGATGTTCAGGCGCAAGATAAAGGCGGTCATCAGGGTAAAGGGCAAATCCCAGTTGCTGGTGTGCGGTGCAGCGATGAAAACGCTTTTTTGCCCGTTGGGTGGCAAACTGCCGGTGGCCGTCCAGCCGGCCAAAGCGAACACCGCGCGTGACAGCCCACGCAGCAAAACATTGACGACGGGGGTATTGAAAATCGTGCGGTGCATGGAATGAAAAATAAAACGCCTCGCGGCGATAGACTCGGTGTTTGCATATTGTCTACTGACGGGCTGGAGATCAAACAAATGACCAATGACGACCGCACGGCTGCATTAAGACTGGAATGGGCCAGCTTGCAGGCCACCTTTGAGCACTATGAACGCGGCGGTTTGACCCTCAAACTGGTCGCGGTGGTGTTGGTGGCGGTCGGTTTGCTGACCAGTTTTGCACCGGTGCTGATGTGTGTGCTGCTGGCGGTGTTGTGGCAGCAAGAGGGCATCTGGCGCACTTTTCAGGCGCGGATTGGTGCGCGTATTTTGAAAGTGGAGGCCGGTTTGCGTCAGGAGGCGGAATTGGCCGACCCCGCTGAAACAATGCCCGTCGTGAGCCATGTGGTGGCTTTTCAGCTGCATTCTGAATGGCTGGCTGGCCGACCCGGCGGGTTCGGGCTGTTGCGGGCCTATCTGGCCAACAGCCTGCGCCCCACGGTAGCCTATCCGTATGCGGTTTTGATGGTGGGGATTGTGGTGTGGGTGTTTTTGCAGGGTGCCGAGTGATGGGCTTGGGTGGCCTGGTCTCATCGAATTCCGGTTTGGCCTCATGGCGCAAAGCCGCAGTGGTTTTGTTGTTGTTTGCCGGACTCGTTTGGGTGGAAGCCGCTTCCCGTGGCGAGCTGCCTGCCGCACCCCTTGCCACCCCGCTTGCTGCGCCAGATTTTCCGAAAAACGGCCAATGGGTTCGCAAGCACCAGGGCTTGTTGCCGATGCCACCCCAAACGCCCGCTGCCCATGCCAGCAGCTTGCTGGCAATGCCCGCCGGCCATCGCTGCGCCGTGCAGGCCTATTGGTTTGCGGGCGAACGAGAAAGCGCGGCAGATGTGCAAATTGCGTCGGCTTGTTTTGAGCGCAGCAGCCAGCAGTGGAGCGCCGCACGGTTCGTCGTCAACCGCCATCAAATGGGTGAAGCCTTGGGGTACGGCTTGCGCCGTTTGGGCAACCCGGTGGCCTGGCTTGACGCGGCAGGCCACGTGCACCTGTTTGTGGTGGCGACGGGCCCCGGGGGCTGGGCTGCCAGCCGGGTCTTGCATGTGCGCCAAACGGGTCCAGCAGCCACTGTAATAGCGACAGGCGCCGCGACTGGAACTGCCATCGCCAACGCCGCTGCCGAAACGGCCGAAGCTGTATTTGCGCAACCCCGGGTGCTGCCACTGGCCTGGTGGTGGAACTTGAGCCACCTGGTGCGCGGCGCGCCGCTGCCGCTGGCGGATGGCGGCATGGTGTTGCCGGTGTATTTTGAACTGGGCGTGAAATACCCGGTGGCCTTGCGGTTTGATGCCGTGGGTCAATTTGAAGGACTGACGCGCATGTCAGACCGCCGCTTGGTGTTGCAGCCGACCTTGTTGGCGCTGAATGCGACCCATTGGCTGGCCCTGATGCGTGACAACCGGGTGGACGGAAAAATCGCGGTGGTGCAATCCGGTGATGGCGGCCAAAGCTGGCGCGACATGCGTGATTTGACATTGATCAACCCGGATGCCTCGATTGCCGCAACCGCTGTCGGCCCCTGGCACTTCATGTTGGCGCACAACACCTCGCCGCGCTCGCGCCAGGTGTTGCAACTGAGCGAATCGGGCAACGGCGTGGATTGGACACCCGTTCAAACGCTGGCTGCGGGTGACACCATCACCTCCAGTGAAGGCCATGGCCATGACAAGGGCATACAAACCCGTGCTGCCGAATTTTCGTACCCGTCGCTGGCTTGGGCCGATGGCAGCTTGTGGGTGACGTATACCGAAAACCGCACGCGGATTGCCTGGCAACAGTTGGTGATGGAAAAATCGCCATGATGCACACGCTCCAGGAAACCTTTCCTTTTTTGGCCACCTGGCTGTCAACGGCCACACCGTTGTTGCCGGGTTTGACGCTGGTGCGCTGGGCGCAGCCGCTGTTGTGGGGTGTGGTGTTGGCTGGATTGGCAGCCCATCTTTTGGCGCGGCAATCGCGCCGTGTGCGCTGCGGGGCAATGGCGCTGGCGGTGCTTTGGATGCTGCTTCCGGGGCCTTGGTCGCCCGCCTGGTGGTTGGGGCTGGCGTTTCAGCTGCCCAGCTACGTCACGGTGCTGTTGTGCGCAGGCATGGCATGGGCAGGTTGGCGCCGTGATACAGGGGGTGGGCCATTGTCAGAGGCCGTCAGGGCCGGTTTTGGCGGGCTCAAGGCCCTGGCCTTGGTGATGGGGGCCCTGCTGTTGGCTGACATGTTCATTTTGTTGCCGTTCTCGCTGTACCGATGGGGCTTCAGCAGTTTCATTTTTGGGCTGTTGTTGGCCGCTGGGTTGTTGGCCTGGTTATTGGCTCGAAAAGTAGCCACCCGCCGGGACGCGCAATTGGTTTGTGCGGCACTGGCCCTGTTTGCGTTGACCCGTTTGCCCAGCGGCAATGTGTTTGATGCCGTGATTGACCCCTGGTTGTGGATGGTGCTCCTGGCACATTCACTACAACAGGGGTATCGCAGTATCAAATCACGGTTTTGATGTCAGCAGCCATTCGCGGCTGAACAGCCAGCCCAGCGACCACACATTGGCCCGGGTGATGTCACCCGCCTGATGCCGCTCTTTCACTACCCATCGTGTGGCCAGCACCCGGCAATGCGGCAGGCAGCCGGGTTGGGTTTGACCCAGTGGTGCATGGCCCCACACCACCACATCATGGATTTGCAGCAGTTCCTGGAGCGTGCGTTGTGCGGTGTCGGCATGGCTCATGGCGGCCATATCAAACGGTTTTATTTGATTGCCTGGCAGCAAAAATTCAAAGCGCTCCCACTGCGCATTGAAATTACTGGGCACGGCGATGGTTTTGCCTGTCAGTGTGGTTTGCGTCTTGTTGTCGTAGCGTCCGGCAACGCTTTCCAGCGGTGCCACTGTCAGGGAAAAACAGCCCCATACCAGCAGGCTGGCTGCCAATGTGCAAACGCGGGTGTGCACGGGTTTGAGCAGGCCAATGGCCAGCAACACCAGCACCGCTGTCAAACCCAGGGCCATGAAAAAAAACTCCAAATTGGTGGCGATTAGTAATGATTGCATCACCCACCCGATGCGGGCCAGTACGACAGCCATGATGGCGAGGAGCACGCCGCTGGCCAGGAACCAGCCGCGCCCGATTCGATGCCACGCCAGCGCCATCACGATGGCCAGGGCCGGCATGGCCGGTATCACATAACGGGCCGAGCGCTGGCTGGGCAGCATAAACACCAGCCACCACACCAGCAGCCAAGCCAGCAATACACCCACATGGGGTGGCCAGGATTTCCAGCTGGCCATGCCACCTCTTCCGCCAGCGCTATGACCGCTAAAAATAGTCCACCGGTTTTTGAGACCTGCAACCGCCAGGCCCAGCACCAAAAAGGCCAGCAGCCCTGCGTTTTCAACATAAGAAAAAGCCTGTGCCCACAGGCTGGAGCCGCCGCCGTAAATCGCTTCGTGCCAATACCCTGCTTTGTCGCCCATCTTGCCCACGTTTTCGCCCACCACGAATTCACGCCAGACAGCGGCTGGGTCTGGGTCCAAAAAGAACCAGAGCGCAAAAATACCCAAGGCCAGTAGCGCACTGAGCGCCATTTGCAGGCTGATGGTGACCAGACCTTTAAATGAGGCAATTCGGCGCGCCAGCACGAGCGCCAGCCAGGTGGCAACTGCCGCCGGAGCGATCAATGCAAATGACTTGTAAGTTGATCCCAAACCAAAAAAACATCCAATAAAGAACAAAAATGCTATTTGTTTTGTATCTAATTGTTCTTTTAAAATATCAACAATATTCGTTTTTTCTTTGAATAAAAAATGAAATATAAAAAATAGAGGCAAACACAGCCAAAAAGTCTCAGGCGCGCTGGTGAGGTAAGGCCGTCCATACCGGAAGGTGCTGAAAAACGCCAGGTAGATGCAAGCCGCCAGCAGGGCGCGGCGTTTGTCCAGGCTGATGCCATACACCGCCCAGGCAACCAGGCCGGTCGTCAACAGGGTGTAGACCAGGCTGGGCAGGCGCAGCGCCGCCAGGCTCCAGTGTTGGCCCCAACCGCCCGCCACCATCGCCTGCCAAAACAGCATCGGCGGTTTGGTGTTGCGCATCTGGTGCAAATCAGAAACCAGCGGCAGCCACTGGTTCGATGCTGCCGTCAGGCGGGCAATGTGGATGTAAACCAGCTCATCGCCATTGGTGGGGATGTATTGCCCGCCCAGGCCATAGGCGTAAATGGCAATCGCCAGCAACAGCAAGCCTATCCAGAGGTTCGACGATTCTTCCGGGCCGATCGGCTCGATACGGCTGACTGCTGCGGGCCTGGAATTTGCGGTTGACATCGTTGGCATCACGCGATGCATCAAGGCGGGCCAGGTTGTTGGCCTGTTGGGCCTTTGAGTCGAAACGTCCAGCGGTCATTGGCCAGAAAATTGATGACACTGGCCAGCACGATGGAAGCGACGTTCGCCAAGCGGTAATCCATGTGTTGCGCCAGCCAGATCGTGGCCCCAAACTGAAAGGCCATGCCAAACCACGATGCCATGCAATAACGCCCAAACTGCACGGCGAGGCGTTTGGGCAGGGGCTCTTGCGGTGCGCCCATTTCAATCGAAAGCGCTTCGCGCCGGTCGGCCCAGGTCCACAGGCGGTTCCAGGTGAAATTGCTCAGCGTGGCGATCAGGATGGCCACAGCCAATGACAGGCCCAGACGAATTTTTTCAGGCTGAACCGTGTCAAACCAGTAGGTCTGGGCCAAATAAAGCACCGCGATGTTCACCACGGTGCCGCTGGCGCCGACCATACCGAATTTAAGGTAACGAAATTTTGTCAGCCACGCCATCAGCGTGACCAATTGGGCAGACAAACCGTTGGCAGAACTCATCGTTAGATTGTCGCCTGCACAGCGGTCAATTTTGTATACGACGCTTGCGGCGCGGCAGCAATCAGGCCGGTGAGGGCAGCGTGGCCAGTGCTTGCAGCGCATCAGCCAGCACCGGGTCTGGTGCAATGCGTTTAAGGCACTGGTTGTCGCCATCGCAAAAGGTCTGGCGATGGTTGTAGGCTGACAGGCAGGGCGAACAGGCAATGCCTGATTCGTAGGTGCTGGCCCGTTTCCCCAACGGCCCGTAGAGTTTGCTGGTTTCTGGGCCAAAAAAGGCAAACGTGCGGATCGGCGTCAGGCTGGCAAAGTGGCCTGGCCCGCCGTCATTGGTGATGAGCAACTGCGCAGAATGAAACAGTTTGAGCAAATCGCGGATCGAGCGGGTGTAGCCGGTCAAATCAACACACAAGGTGCTGGCTACCTGGCGTTGCAGGTCTTTGGCCAGATCGGCGTCTTCTTTCAGGCCAATCAGCCCCACCGCATAACCTGCTTCACACAGACCCCTTGCGACACGGGCGTAGTGCGCGGCGGGCCAGGCGCGCTCGGGCAGCAGGCCACCGCCCGCATACAAAAGCACCCGCTGGCGGTCTTGCAACGCCGGGCGGTCAGCGGCAAGCTGTTGTTCATAGGCCTGCAACTCGGCGGGTTGGAAATCAACGGCCAGCTCGGGTTGCAGCGGGATGCTACGAATGGCCGCTGCCTTGTTGCGCGGCATGCCGGTGGGAGCTGTAGTGCCCAGCGCATCCACCAGCGACAAAAACTGTTTGCTGATGTGCTGGTAAGGGTTGTAGGGAATCGCCCGGTTGATGTGGCTGCCCCGGTACAGTCCCTCCTGCGTGTGCGGCGTAAAGCCCACCCGCAGCGGCGCGCCGACCACAAACGCCATCAGGCTGCTGATGCGCGAAAACAGTTCACAGTCAATCACCACATCCAGCGGCAAGGCCCGCATGGCGCGGTATACCCGCCAGATGTCTTTGAGCAACTCGGTGCCCGAGCGGTCATCCAGCGCATGGAAGTTTTCAGGGCTTGCCAATTGCAGCAGCTTGGCCACTTCCTGGTTGCGCTTGAGCTGCAGCACATGCAGCGTCGCGCCGGGGTATTGACGGCGCAGCGCCGCAAACATCGGCCCGGCCAGCACGATGCTGCCCATTTCGGACAGCAGGATGACCAGGATGTTTTTGGGGTTTGGATGGGCCAGGGCTGGCCCCCGCAAACCTTCTTGTATACGCACCCACAGCGACACCCCTGCGCACAGGACCTGGCCCACCCAGCGGTCAATCCAGCGTTGTGTCGATATTTTCATGGGTGAATGGTAGCTTGCACGACCGTGTCTGGATGGCGTTCAGGTGTTGTTCTGGCGTTATCAGACCGGCACAACCGGCGTGACAGGCCCGATCAAGTTTTTGCCCATCGCCAACTGGCCCTTTCCGCACCCAGAAAAAGCGCCATTCGGGCCAGTTCGGCGTCCAGCCCGACGGTCAGCGCACGGCTGGGGCGATGGGTGTCGACCAGACCGATATCGGCGGCCAACTGCTCGCCTTTGACTGCCGCATTGCCCCAGCCAATCACCTCATCCCGCCACAGCAGCGGAAGGGCGTAATAGCCGAGTTTGCGTTGCGCCGCTGGGGTGTAGGCCTCAAAGCGGTAGGCCCAACCCCAGAACAACCCGAAGCGGCGGCGATCCCAGACCAGCGGGTCAAAGGGAGCCAGCAGGCGGGCGTGGCTGCCGCTGGTGTTGTCGTGTTCTTGCGCCTTGGGTAGTTTCTCGTGTGCGGGCCAGTACCAGTCCACACCATCAACTTGGGCGTGCGCCAGCCGCGCTTTGGCCCGTTGCAGGGCGGCGTGGCGCTGCGGTTTGTGCTGTGGCACGCCACGCATCAAGTATGTGATGAGTTGGCCCAGCGACGCGGCGGGCAGGGGCGCGTATTGGTTGACGATCACGTCCACCAGGGTGTCTAACGCTGCGTATGGATGCTGGGCGATATCACCCTCTGTGGCCGCCGGGGCAGCGTTGTGAACCAGGCACGACACCGCATACACCCGCGTGCCCGCATCGCGCCGTGCCACACGCAGGTGGCCGTGGTAGTGCAACTTGTCCAGCAGCTTGGTGGTGACGTTGGATTGCCCGCCAAACCAGTTGGTCGCGGTGCCATGGGCGAAGCGTGCGTCGGCATCGCGCGGGTGCACGAGGCCCTGCTGGCGCACGAATTCGATCAGCGCGGGGGCCTGCTTTTTCTCTTGCGATGTAAAGGGCTGGAGCAGCGTACGCGGGTGCATCAGCGCCTGCGTGGCGCGGGGCAAAAAGCCGTAGTTGACGAAAAAATCTTCTTCGATGGCCAGCTTCGGGTAGTGTCTTTCGAGGTCACCTGCGCGGTAATTTTTAACCCGATGGCGCAGGGTTAAATCCTGCGCCCGGGCCGGGGCGCGGATCGGGTCGGCCTGAACGAAGCCCAGTTTGGATATGGCCCGACCCAGTGTGGTCGGGCCAAACAGACTGCGCGCTACGGCAAAGCGGCGCAGTTCGGCCAGCGTCGGGCCGGGCTTCACACGGCCTTATAGCCCAGCCGCTGCACGCAGCGCCGCCACTTTGTCCGTCCGCTCCCAGGTGAACTCCGGCTCTTCGCGGCCAAAGTGGCCATAGGCGGCGGTCTTTTCATAGATGGGGCGCAGCAGATCCAGCATCTGGATGATGCCTTTGGGGCGAAGATCGAAGATGTCGCCTTTGGAGACGATTGCCGACAGCTTCTCGTCCGAAATCACGCCAGTGCCTTCGGTGTACACCGTGATGTTCATGGGCATGGCCACGCCAATCGCATAGGCCACCTGGATCTGGCACTGTCGGGCCAGGCCGGCTGCGACGATGTTTTTCGCGACATAACGCGCGGCGTAAGCGGCCGAGCGGTCTACCTTGCTCGGGTCTTTGCCCGAGAACGCGCCGCCACCGTGCGGGCAAGCGCCGCCATAGGTGTCCACAATGATCTTGCGGCCCGTCAAACCGCAATCACCCTGCGGGCCGCCGACGACAAAACGGCCGGTCGGGTTGATCAAATAACGTGTGTTGACAAGCCACTCTTTGGGCAGCACCGGCTTGATGATCTCTTCAATGATGGCTTCGTTGAACGAGGCCTTCATTTTGGTCATGGATTCGGACTGATCCGGGTCGTGCTGGGTGGAAAGCACCACGGTATCGATGCTGTGGGGTTTGCCATCGACATAACGCATGGTGACCTGGCTTTTGGCATCCGGGCGCAAAAAGTGCAACTTGCCACTTTTGCGCAATTGGGCCTGGCGTTCCACCAGCCGGTGCGCGTAATAGATGGGCGCAGGCATCAGCTCGGGGGTTTCGTTGCAGGCATAACCGAACATCAGGCCCTGGTCGCCGGCGCCGGTGTTCATGTGGTCGTCAGAGGCGTGGTCTACGCCTTGGGCGATGTCGTTGGATTGTTTGTCGTAGGCCACCAATACGGCGCAGCCTTTGTAGTCAATGCCGTAGTCGGTGTTGTCATAACCGATGCGTTTGATGGTGTCGCGCGCCACCTGGATGTAATCCACATGCGCATTGGTGGTGATTTCACCGGCCAGCACCACCAGCCCGGTGTTGCACAGGGTTTCAGCGGCGACGCGGGATTTGGGGTCTTGTTTGAAGATCGCGTCCAGAATCGCATCAGAAATCTGGTCAGACACCTTGTCGGGGTGGCCTTCCGAGACGGATTCGGAGGTGAAGAGAAAATCGTTTGCCATGAAAAAAGCTCCTAAAGTTAAAAACAAGCATTAATCTGCGTTGCTTTGTGCTTTGGGAGCCCTCGGCGAACGCTTTAGCAGATTTGCCAGCTTGGATACCCGCCCTTTTAAAAGGATTGATTCAAAGTGTGACAAGGCACAATGGCGGCGCGGTTGTGGCCCATAAGCCACGTGTGCACCACCTTGTGGGGTCGCCCTGCAAGTAGTTCTGTAACTCAGCGACCCCTTTATTTTATCTGATTGATGCTCACTCTGTTCAAGGTTTTTTCGGTCTTCCCGCTGTGGGTAGCCCATCCTATGGGATGGGTGTTGGGTTGGCTTGCTTATGGGGTGTCATCTGACTACCGGGCCCGCTTGCGCGAAAACGCCGACCAAGCCGGAATTGGCGCCAGGGCACGTTGGTGTTCGGTGGGGGCAGCAGGGCAGCAGGTGGCCGAGCTGCCCCGCCTGTGGTTTGGCAAGTCAGTGCCGATCAGCCTGTACGGCACCCATCTGGTGGATGAGGCGCTGGCCCGGGGCCCTGGTATCGTGTTTTTGACCCCCCATTTGGGCTGTTTTGAAATCATGCCCCAGGCCTATGCCAACCGTTATGGCATTGATTTACCGGCGACTTCTGCAAACCCGGCGCGGGCGGGCCGGCCGATGACGGTGTTGTTTCGTCCACCCCGAAAGGCCTGGTTGACAGACCTGGTCTCGGGTGCCCGACCGCGACCGGGGCTGGCCACCGCGCCCACTTCGCTGGCCGGAGTGAAACAAATGATCAAGGCGCTGAAAAAAGGCAATAGCGTCGGTTTGTTACCCGATCAGGTGCCACCGGTGGGCCAAGGCATCTGGAGCCCGTTTTTTGGCCGCAACGCGTATACCATGACGCTTGCGGTCCGGCTGGCTTTGCAGACCGATGCCACCCTCCTGATCGCCTGGGGAAAACGCCTGGCATGGGGGCGCGGTTATGCGGTGTATGTGTTGCCGCTGCTAGCGCCAGCGCCGGGCCAAACGGCTGTCTCCTGCTCTGTCAGCATGGCAGTCAACCAGTCCACCAAGGCTTCTGGATTGGCACCCGACCTGGAAGGCGCGGTGCGTCAGGTCAATGCTGCAATGGAAGCCCTGATCCGCACCTGCCCGGAGCAATATTTGTGGGGATACGCCCGGTACAAGCAGCCCAAGGTAGAGCCATGAACCAGTCGTCCGCCGAAATGGACCCATGGCGAAGTGATAGGCATGGCGATTGCGCCGGGCGTGAATGCACATGTTGAACGCGGTTAGCCGTTCTGGCATTTTTTTTATGCGCCTGTTGGGCCAATTGCCGCTGCCGTGGGTGCGCGCGCTGGGTTGGGGCTTGGGATGGGTGCTGTATCTGTTGGCCCTTTC
Source organism: Rhodoferax sp. (assembly GCA_031418135.1). GTDB lineage: Bacteria > Pseudomonadota > Gammaproteobacteria > Burkholderiales > Burkholderiaceae_C > JANYCG01. The sequence goes on from JANOWY010000525.1 coordinate 12,920, forward strand.
GCGCCGGCGCGTGGTGCAAACCAACCTGCGGCTGTGTTTCCCGGGTTGGATACCGGAAAAACGCGAACACTTGGCGCAGCAGCATTTCGTGGTGTTTGCGCAGGCCTGGTTGGATCGGGGTTGGTTGTGGCACGGCAAGCCAGCGCTTTTGCAACGCCGCCTGCGCTTAACCGGAGCTGTGGAGTTGCTGCAAGGCGATCAACCCTGCATCATCTTTGCGCCGCATTTTGTGGGGCTCGACGCAGGTTGGACGGCCCTTACCCAGCAAGTTAGCCGGCACTTTGCAACGATTTACAGCCACCAGACCAACCCGCAGGTCGATGCCTGGGTGCTGGCCGGGCGCCAGCGCTTTGGCCAGCCGCGCCTGTTTGACCGCACCGATGGTGCCAAAGTGTTGGTCAGCGCCATCAAGGCAGGGCAGCCGTTTTACTTGCTGCCCGACATGAATTACGACCCGCGGGATTCCATTTTTGTGCCTTTTTATGGCGTGCTGGCGGCCACCGTCACGTCGCTTTCGCGCTTGGCCCGGCTGGGCAAAGCACGGGTGATTCCGGTGGTGACGCGGCTCACCGCCTCAGGATACGAGGTGGAGGTGATGCCCGCTTGGGCTGACGTGCCCAGCGACGACGTGGCCCAAGATACGCGCCTGATGAACCAGCGCTTGGAGCGCTGGATCGACAGTCTGCCCGAACAATACTACTGGGTGCACAAGCGTTTTAAAGACCAGCCGACGGGCCCTTCGGACATCTATGGATGACTCGAAAATGAAAATTATCTATATTTAGAGTTTGTATTTCAATTTAAAGGCAAATTGTCCAAATTTTATTGAAATAATAAGCTATATTAAATATATCAAAAGAGTATAAAATAAGTAAATAATTATTAAAAAATAACAAATAGATAGGTTTATTTTAATGATTCAGGCACGGCAACTTCGGTTGGGCCTGCCGCTACGTCAAGCGCTGCCGGGTCAGCCACTGGCGGGCGTGATGCCAGTTCATTCGTTGGGGGATGCGCCCAACCCCACAACAACTGAGACACCTCCTCAACGCCGATGCGATGGGTAGCCGAAAACAGACGCACTTCGCCACCTCCGGCGTTCAGCTTCATGATCGACAGCGCTTTGGTTTGCTCAGAGCGGTTCAGTTTGTCGGCCTTGGTCAAAATCACCAAAAACTTCAGGCCTTCGGCGACGCGCGGGCGTACCACGTCAAGCAAGATTTCGTCCAGTTCGGTCAGTCCGTGGCGCGGGTCACACATCAACACGATGGCCTTGAGGTTTTCGCGGGTGACGAGGTAATTGGCCATCACCTGCTGCCAGCGTATTTTGTCGGCCTTGGGAACGGCCGCGTAACCATACCCCGGCAGGTCGGCCAACACCGCGTCAGTCAGGCCTTGTTTGCCCAATGAAAACAGGTTGATGTGTTGGGTGCGGCCCGGTTTTTTGGAGGCGAACGCCAACTGTTTTTGCTGCGTCAATACGTTGATGCAGGTCGATTTGCCCGCGTTGGAGCGGCCCACGAAGGCGATCTCAGGCACCTCAAGGGGTGGCAAAAAATGCAGCTCAGGCGCGGTGGTTAAAAACCGGGCGGTGTGCAGCCAGCCAGTGGCGATCACACTGGCACTGGGGGGCGCCTTGGCATGCATCTGGGTAGCCAGCCCAGTCCCGGGCGGTTTGGCGGTGGATTTCACCGTTCGCCCCACAGGGCGGCTGGCGTTTCGGGCAGGGGAGGGCTTGGAAGGACTTGGCATGACAATGACGGGCAGACCAACAGGGACAAGCCGTATGGCCATTGTAGAATCACAGGGTTTTGCACCTGCGTCAGGGTGCGCTTTTGACGGGGTGCAAGCCCGATTTCCAAAATCACCCAACTGACCGAACTGACCCAACCGTCACGATTTACCGACACGATCCAGCCTATGAAGCCGTTTAGCCACTTATTGCTCGCCGCCGCTCTGGCTTTGGGAGCCTCCTTGTCATTTGCCGCTGATGAGGCCAAACCTGCTGCGGCCAAACCCGAAGCGCCAAAAGTCGCCAAGCCAGATCTGGCCAAGGCTGATGCCAGTTACGCGGCGGTTTGCCTGGCCTGCCATGGTGTGGACGGCAATTCCGCCATCACCGCCAACCCCAAACTGGCTGGCCAACATCCCGAATACCTGATCAAGCAATTGCAGGAATTCAAAGAGGGCAAGCGCAACAACGCCATCATGAAGGGTTTCGCCAGCACGTTGTCGGAAGACGACATGCGCAATCTGGCTTATTGGGCCAACAGCAAAAAACCCAAAGCCGGTTTCGCCAAAGACAAAGAACTGGTCGCCCTGGGCGAGCGCATTTACCGGGGTGGCATTGCGGATCGCCAGGTGCCTGCCTGCGCCGGTTGCCATAGCCCCAATGGTGCCGGTTTGCCATCACAGTACCCGCGTTTGTCGGGCCAACATGCCGACTACACGGATGGCCAGTTGAAGGCTTTTCGCGACGGCGTGCGCAAAAACAGTCTGCCCATGACGCAGGTCGCAGCCAAGATGAATGACCGGGAGATCAAAGCAGTAGCCGACTACATCGCCGGCCTGCGCTAAATCCGCCTTCCAAAACCGGCGATTACGTCGTTGCAACGCCTTGCCGTGCCCTTGGCACTGTCAGCGGCGTTACGCCTCGTACTCACCGGTTTTGACAAGCGGATTCCGTTTCCTGAAGGTGATTGCAGCGTTGCGCCGCGCACTCGCCAGTTTTGGAAACCGGATGTGAGGGCTAGAACACGATTGTGGGGAACCAAGTCATCAAAACCAACCCCAACAGGGCGGGCCATCCCTCGGGTGGCCCGCTTTTTTGTTTTATCACTGAACCCACTCGCCTGACATGAGCGTTTCAACCGCTGGCCTGGAGATCAAGACCACTTCGCGCGCTCTGCGTGCAGCGGTTGAACTGCTGTCGTCGATGCGGTTTTCGATCTCGCTGCTGACGGTAATCTGCATTGCGTCTGTGATTGGCACGGTGCTCAAGCAAAACGAGCCCTATGGCAACTATGTCAACCAGTTTGGTCCGTTTTGGGCCCAGCTGTTTGGTGCAGCCAGCCTTTATTCCGTCTATAGCGCCTGGTGGTTTTTGCTGATTCTGGCGTTTCTGGTGGTCAGCACGTCTTTGTGTATTGCCCGTAACGCTCCCAAGATTCTGGTGGATCTGAGAACCGTCAAGGAGAACATGCGCGAACAAAGCCTGAAGGCGTTTGGCATGCGCGCCGAGGCTGCGTTGGCGGAATCGCCCGAAGCTGCGGCACAGCGTATTGGTGGCCAGTTGGCCGGTGGAGGCTGGAAGGTGAAGCTGCAAGCCCGGCCCTCGGCATCCGGCGCGGGCACCGGCTGGATGGTGGCGGCGCGCGCTGGCGGGGCCAACAAGCTGGGTTACCTTGCAGCGCACAGCGCCATCGTGCTGGTGTGTATTGGCGGGTTGCTGGATGGCGACCTGATGGTTCGCGCCCAAATGATGTTCAACGGCAAAACGGCCTACCAGGGCGGGGGCCTGATTGCGGATGTCAAGCCGGAACATCGCCTGTCTGAAACCAACCCCACCTTTCGCGCCAATTTGCTGGTGACTGAAGGCACCCGCTCCAGCACGGCGGTGTTGAGCCAGCAAGACGGCGTATTGATCCAGGATTTGCCGTTTTCCATTGAACTCAAAAAATTCATCGTCGAGTACTACTCCACCGGCATGCCCAAACTGTTTGCCAGCGATATCGTCATTCATGACAAAGAAACCGGCCAGCAGATTCCGGCCCGGGTAGAGGTGAATCACCCGGCAAACCACAAGGGTGTTGAGATTTACCAATCAAGCTTTGATGACGGCGGCTCGCTGGTCAAGCTCAAAGCCTTTCCCATGCAGGCGGCGACGCGCCCGTTTGAGGTGCAAGGGGTGATTGGTGGCAAGTCTGAACTGCTCAAAGGCCAAGGCGGTGCCGCAAATGATGGCAAGCCGGAGGAAAAGTTGACGCTGGAGTACATCGGCCTGCGGGTTATCAACGTTGAAACGCTGGGTCAAAACCCCGGTGCAGCGGGCCCTGGTGGGGGCGGCATGGATCCGCGCAAAGTTGATCTGCGCGAAAGCATCGATTCGCGCCTGGGTGCTGCCAACAAACCCGATGCCAAGAAGAACCTGCGCAACGTCGGGCCCAGCATCAGTTACAAATTGCGCGATGCGGCAGGGCAAGCGCGCGAGTTCAACAATTACATGTTGCCGGTTGATACGGGCGATGGTGTCCCGGTATTTTTATTGGGCGTTCGCGACACCCCCGCCGAGGCCTTCCGCTACTTGCGCATCCCTGCCGATGCAGACAGCAGCCTGGACGATTTCACCCGCCTGCGCAATGCCTTGCAAGACCCGCAGCAGCGTGCTTTGGCCGTCAAAAATTATGCCGATCAAGCAGTGGATCCGCAGCGCCCGGAATTGGCTTTGCAATTGGGTGCCTCGGCCACGCGGGCCCTCAATCTGTTTTCGGGCGCCGAGCAGGTCAAGACAGCGCAGTTGCCCGTAGGCAGCAAAAGTGGTGGTTTGCAGGCGGTGGCTGATTTCATTGAAACCAATGTGCCCGAGGCCGAGCGCTCCAAGGCCGGTGAAATCCTGGTGCGCATCCTGAACGGGGTGCTGTATGAACTGATGCAGGTGGCACGGCAGCAGACGGGCCTGAAGCCGCTGGAACCCAATGAAAAAACCCAGGGCTTCATGACGCAATCGGTGCTGGCGCTGAGCGATGTGCAGTTTTACCCGGCCCCGATGGCGATGCAACTGACCGATTTCACCCAGGTGCAGGCCAGCGTCTTCCAGGTGGCACGTGCGCCGGGCAAATACATTGTTTATCTGGGCTGCACATTGCTGATTTTGGGGGTTTTTGCCATGTTGTACGTGCGCGAGCGGCGTGTATGGGTGTGGCTTGCACCCGCAACGGAGGGCGGCGGCGGCAGCCAGGCGACGATGGCGCTCTCGTCCAATCGAAAAACCATGGATACTGACCGCGAATTCGGGTTGCTCAAGGCCAAACTGATCGGCATTGAGCAATGACGTTTTCGCACCCTTGCGGAACAACGGAATGAAACCATGAACACTGCCACTGCGACCGCGACTTCCACCACCACCCGACTGGGCCCGACCACGTTGAGCCTCAATCAGGGTTATTTCAGCCAGCGCAGCTTGATGGATTGGCTGTTTGCTGTGCTGGTGGCCGCCGGTGCCTGGTTTGCGTTTTCGCGTTATGCCACCTATATGGACGTGTACGAAAAAGCCATTTTGATTGGCGTGGTACCCAGTGCAATTGCTTTGGGCTGGTTTTGGCGGCCGCTGCGCAATTTGATGTTGGTGGTGGCGGCGCTCTCGTTGCTGGGTATCAATGCCTACCAGGGCAGTTTGGCCAATGCCGAAAAAGTGTTTTGGCTGAAGTATTTCCTCAGCAGCCAATCCGCCATTTTGTGGATGAGCGTGTTGTTCTTCATGAGCACTGCGTTTTACTGGCTGGGCATTTTCTCCAAACAAGAATCCAGCACGATGGAGATGATCGGCTCGCGCATGGCCTGGGTGGCGGTAGCGATGGCGCTGATTGGCACCATGGTGCGCTGGTATGAAAGTTACCTGCTGGGGGCCGATATTGGCCACATTCCGGTGAGCAACCTGTACGAGGTGTTTGTGCTGTTCTGCTGGATGACGGCAGCTTTTTACCTTTATTTTGAAGCCCAATACAAAACCCGCGCATTGGGTGCGTTTGTGATGCTGGTGGTCAGTGCGGCGGTGGGTTTTCTGCTCTGGTACACGGTGGTGCGCGAGGCGCATGAAATCCAGCCCTTGGTACCGGCGCTCAAAAGCTGGTGGATGAAGCTGCATGTGCCGGCCAACTTCATCGGTTATGGAACCTTTGCGTTATCTGCCATGGTGGCGTTCGCCTACCTCATCAAGTCGCAGGCGGGTGAGACGCGCTGGTACAAACTCGCCCCCTTATGGCTGCTGGGCGTGGTGCTGTGTTTTGAGCCGGTGGTGTTCCGCACCAAGGCAGTTACCAATGGCAGCAGCTACTGGATGGTGTATTTCGGCATTTCGGCATTGATCGTCGCCGCCATCCTGATGGGGCGCAGGCGCATCGCCGCGCGCTTGCCCGAGTTAAGCGTGCTGGACGACGTGATGTACAAATCCATCGCCGTAGGTTTTGCCTTTTTCACCATCGCCACGGTGCTCGGCGCGCTTTGGGCGGCGGAGGCCTGGGGCGGCTACTGGAGTTGGGATCCGAAAGAAACCTGGGCCCTCATCGTTTGGTTGAATTACGCCGCCTGGCTACACATGCGCCTGATGAAGGGCCTGCGCGGCACGGTGGCGGCTTGGTGGGCGCTGGTGGGGCTGGCGGTGACCACTTTTGCCTTTTTGGGCGTGAACATGTTTTTGAGTGGTTTGCACAGTTACGGGACCCTGTGAGCGGACATCGCGTTCGTGCAAACTGTGACTTTTTGCGCAAGGGCAGGGTGGGCCGCGTAAGAAACGGGTAGAAATCGTTACCAAGCTACATCACACCAGCCATCACCTTTGGAGCCCATCATGCTGATCAAAACGAATCGTTCCGGTTTCATCCACACTCTGGGTAGCGACATCACGCCGCAGTCGGTCTACCACGGGCGGCGCTACATCATGAAACTGATGGCTACCGGTGCGGCGGGTGCTGCGATGGCATCCTGGGCATCTCGCGAGGCCTTTGCACAAACCGTGCGGCCCGGCAAAGGTGCGGTGTTGGCGGGTGCCAAATCGGCTTTGGCGGGTGCCATGACGGTTGAAAAAATCACCGACTACAAAGACGCCAGCACTTACAACAACTTTTACGAGTTTGGCACTGACAAGGCGGACCCGGCTCAAAACGCGCACACACTTAAAACCAAACCCTGGACAGTTGAGGTGGAAGGCCTGGTCAATAAACCGGCCAAATACACGCTGGAAGACCTGCTCAAGTTAAGCGCACAGGAAGAACGTATTTACCGCCTGCGTTGTGTAGAGGGCTGGTCCATGGTGATCCCGTGGGTGGGGTATTCGATGGCTGAACTCATCAAGGCGGTGCAACCGCAAGGCAGCGCCAAATACGTCGAGTTCATCTCACAGGCGGATCCCAAAACCATGCCGGGGGTGGGCTCGCGCGTGCTCGATTGGCCGTAT
>JANOWY010000526.1:0-5872 GCA_031418135.1 Rhodoferax sp.
TGACAGTCGGTGCAATGGCACGCATAAAGCGTGAGCGGCTCGGAGGTTAGTTGGAACTTGATCTGCCCACAAAGGCAGCTACCCAGATAAGGTGGTGACATGTCGGGCCGTCCTTCTTGCGAAACCTACCGTTCGAGCTAAGCGGGCTGGCGCATCCCGCTGCCGGGCCGGCCTACCCGTGATGCTCGGTGACACGACTCTGGCCGATGCGAGGCTCGGTACCTCGTATGAGACGTTGTATGTTGGCGCGATGACGAAATATGACGTAGGCGCCGCCGGCAGCTGCGAGCAATAGATAGGGCGTAGGTTGTTCTGTTCCTAGTGCGACCACTAACGCGGCGAGTGCACCAAGCATCGAACTCAGCGAGACGATTCTCGTGGCAGCAACGACCAGAGCGAACGTTGCCGCTGCGCCCAGGCCAACGGGCCAAGAGATAGCTAACAGCACGCCAAGTCCGGTTGCAGCAGATTTTCCGCCTGAGAACCGAAGCCACATCGAGCGCGCATGCCCAAGAATTGCGAAGAGTCCGGCTGCAGCGACTACCCATGGCAGCCACGGCTCCGGCACGGCCGAAGTTGACGACTCGATGGACGACATGTCGGACATGCCGAGAATCCAGCGTGTCGTGACGACGGCTGCCGCGCCTTTCAAGGCGTCCACGATAAGCACCACCAACGCGGGAAGCTTCCCAAGAATGCGCAAGACATTTGTTGCTCCCGTAGATCTGGAGCCGTGTTCGCGAATGTCGATTCCACGAAGCAATCGACCCGCCAGATACCCTGTCGGTATTGAGCCGAAGAGATAGGCAATCGCAAAGGCAAGGGCGCTCATGGTCGAGATGGTCATAGGTTGTTCTCAAGCTGTCTAACGTGGTGTCCTCCGTAAATCCTGCGGATGAACAAAGTCACTACCGTTGATTAGAGTGATGCATTGGCATCCTAAGTTAAAAAAATATTGGAGTTTTTGGCGTTCAAGTTTCAGTCCCTTTCAGATAGATATCCGGTCAAACCTCACAGTTTCGAAAACGGCGAACAGTTGTCTTTTTGTCTTTCCACAGGCCAATTCTGGCACGCTTAGCGCGGATAGGGAAGTGCGATCGGGCTTTGGAAGGGAAGGCGTCGCGGTAGCTGTCGGTGGGGTACCTCCAAAAATGCCGCGACCACCGTGTCGCACGCATTTTTCCCGCCCGCGAGTGTTTCCCTTCCAAAACCGCACGCGCATTGCCCTGTCGGCGCGGGGGTTGAACTGGGGGCAGGCTTGGACAAGCTCAGCCCGAACGGCGGTGGTTCAGTCTGAATGCGGTGGGTCAGCCAGAATGGAATGTTTCGACCCGAACCGAATTGCGCTTCAAGCCGCTCGACCACCCGCCCCCAAATCCCTCGCATTCGCCAGCAAAGACTTGTCCTCCCGCATCTTGAACTTGGCGATGCGGTTGGTGGGCGTTTGGGGCAGGGAATCGACGAAGACGACGTAACGCGGCACCTTGATGGCGGCGAGGTGCTGGCGGCACCAGGCGGCGATGTCTTCGGGGGTGGCGGTTTTGCCGTCTTGCAGGATGACAGCGACCAGGATGTCGTCTTCGCCCAGATCGCTGGGCACGGGGATGGCGGCGGCCTCCAACACGGCGGGGTGGTTGCCGATGACGCGGTCCAGTTCGGCACCGCTGATGTTTTCGCCGCGCTTGCGGATGATGTCTTTTTTGCGGGCGACGAACCAAAAATAACCGTCATCGTCTTTCCAGGCCAGGTCACCCGTCAGAAACCAGTCGCCTCGAAAGGCGGCTTTGGTTTGCGCCTCGTCGCGGTAATAGGCCTGCATGACGATGGGGGTGCGCACGGTGAGTTCGCCGGTTTGGCCATTCGGCAGCTCGTGGTCGTCGTCGTCTACCACCTTCACGTCGGCCAGCTTGACGGCCGGGTCAGGGTGCTGGCTGGGCGGCCCCATACACAACACCTTGCGTGGGCCCATGAAGGGGTTGTTCAGCGCGCCGGGTATCTCGCTCATGCCATAACCTTCAATCAACACTGGCACCTCAAACTCGTTGTTGAAGACGCGGAAGACCTCGTTGTCAAACGGCGCACCATAGATTTTTTGCAAGGCGTGGCCGGGCACATATTCGCTACGCGGGCGGCGCATGAGGATGGCGCTGGCGGCGGCGATGGTGTTGACTTCCGTCGCGCCGGTTTCTTTTACCGTGATCCAGAAACTGCTGGCCGAAAAACGCGGCTCCAGAATCAGCGTGGCACCTGCGGCCAACGTGCCCGAAAGCGAATAAAAAATTGCGTTGATGTGGAACATGGGCAGCACACACAGAATGCGGTCGGTGGGCTGCAAATACATACGGGCCACAAAACCTTCGCCGGCGATGACCAGGCTTTTTTGCGCATGCATCACGCCTTTGGGGAAACCGGTGGTGCCCGATGTGTAGATGAAGAGGCAGGTGGAATCTGGCGCCGCAGCGTTGGCCTCATGCGGCGCAGCCTGTGCCATCAGCGCGGGCAGGTTTTGCAGGCCGTGGGCTTCATCGGCGCTGCTGGTATCGTTCAACAGCAGCCAAGGCGCAGGCTGGACATTTTCAATCGCCTTCTTCACGGTGGCAAGTGCTGTTGGGGCGACGACCACCCCGCAGACCTGCGCGTGGCTCAACACATACTGCGTCTCGGTCGCGCCGTAATCCGGGTTCACCGGCACGTAGATAGCCCCCAGCGACGCCAGCGCCAGCAGCATGAACACGCTGGTCGGGTGGTTCAGAGACATAACACCCACCCGGTCGCCCGCCCGCACGCCCTGTGTGTGCAACACGGCGGCGGCGCGTTGTACATGGGCCTGCACCTGGGCGTAGGTGAACGAATGGCCCTGAAACAGCAGCATCTCCTTGTTGGGCTGCACACTGGCGCGTGAACGCAGCATGTCGACAATCGTGTTGTTGTGCGCCGGGTAACGGCGCAGCACGTCTAATGGCGAGATCAGGTCAGTTTGAAGAAGAGGCATGGCGCAGGTAGGCTTTAAGAGTGGAAGCGACGTTAGCGCTGTTTTGGATGGTGTGGATGTCTGGAAGTCCGGATGTCAAATTTTCAACCCCCAAAGCCCGGCAATTGTTGGGTCGCTGGGCCGATTCCTGCGGGAGTGTCGCCGCAGGCGACGCGAATTCGCACCATGAGGCCCAGCGACTCTACATCTGCCAGGCCAGCGGTGTTGGAACTCAAAACACGTGTCAAGGCCAAATGAATGAACGTAGAGTTGCGCTCAGCGCAGTTCCCAAGATGGCGCTCAAAGTTTGAAATATTCTTTTCAAAAAAAAGCTTCTAATAAAAAATAAATTCTGTTAACAGAGAATATCCATAACTAGATATGCTAAAAATAGCATGTATTTTCTAAATTTAATCTATTTTTCGGTAAAAACCCTAAAAAATAGTTTTTCTGGAGACTCCACTCAGACACCCTCAAGATGAGAAATCTTCAGCCTGGTGGATTTTGGTACTGTCCCACCAATTTGATCAAGTGGGTGCGCTGGGCAGCTTCCAGGTAGGGCACCAGCAGGTTCAGCACGTGCTGCGCGCCACGCATGAGTGCGCCCTGGGCGCTTTCTGGCTCCAGCGCACGGCGCGGGTCGCGCACGTATTCAAAACTCAGCCAGTAGGTCAACACCACCACCATGCTGGTGGCAGTGGCTTCCATTTCACGCGAGTCAATGGTGATGGCACCGCTGCGCACCATGCCGTCCAGCAGCGCGCGCACTGATCGGGTCTTGTTCTTCAGCACCGACTGGAAGTGTGTTTCCAGACGGCGGTTTTTGGAGAGCAGGTCATTCAGGTCGCGGTATAAAAAGCGGTATTGCCAGATCAGCTCGAACAGCGTGTGCATGTAAAACCAGGCGTCTTCCACGTCGCGCACGCCGTCGCTGGCGTTCAGCAGTTCGTTCAGTGCGCGTTCGTAGCGGTCAAACAGCGAGTTGATCAGCTCGTCTTTGGCCGGGTAGTGGTAATACAGGTTGCCGGGACTGATATTCAGTTCGGCCGAGATGAGTGTGGTCGACACATTGGGTTCACCAAACCGGTTGAACAACTCCAGCGTGACTTCCAGGATGCGTTCTGCTGTGCGGCGGGGGGCTTTTTTAACCATGGGGGCCTCGTTTACTGCATTCTAGGCAGAGTGGCGGATTGCCTGCCTCAAATCAGGGCGCGGCGATTGGGCTGCACGTAGTCACCCAAATCTGCCATCACCTCCTGCAGTTCAGCGATGGCCTGACCCACCCGCGTCGGGGGAGGCAGGGCCTTGCACAAATGCAGTCTGGGGTCGGCCAGACTCGCCAGGTTCAAACCAATGCCATGCCGCCCCAATTGCTCGGACAGGCGGCTTTTGCGCGAACGCAGCAAATGCCGCGTTTGCTGGTAAGCGTGCTCGGCCAAATGGCGGCGCTGGGCGTAACTGAAGGTGTTGGCCAAATACAGTTCCGGATCACGGTGATCGGGTTCGATCAGGATCAGGTCGGTATCGGGGTAAGCTCGCTCGTAGTGCTTCATGCCGAGTTCCAGGCGCGAATGAATGATGGAGCGGAAGGTTTGGCTCAACACCGATGGCAAGCCGCCATCCACGATGCGCGGAATTTGCCGTTGCTCTTGGGGCAACGCGTTTTGCATCAGCTTGGGGGTTTTGGGGGCAGTTGAATCAAATGGCACCAGCGGGTTCAGGCACAACATGAGGTCAATGCCGTCGTCCATCGCTACGGAGGCGTGCATGGTTTTTTTCAGTGCCCCATCGACAAAATAACGGTCATCTATCTCGACTGGCGGAAACAGGCCGGGCAAGGCGGCGCTGGCCTGAACGGCTTGGGAGATGGGCACGTGGTCCCAGCCGGGCCGGCCAAATGGCGCGGATTCACCGCTGTCCAGATCTGTGGCCACCAGCGTCAATTTGGTTTTGAGCCGGCGGAAATCATTGGTGCGGCCCGGGCGCGAAAAAATCGCGTTGAGTTTGACTTCAAGCTGCTGGTTCGAAAACACCCCGGTGGGCAACGCGGCGCCCAGGTGATCGATGACTTGTGCCAGCGTTTTTTTGCCAAACGTGAGTCGCCACCATGAAGACACCAACAGGCCCGGCAGCATGATGGCCCGGCGCACAAACTCGCTGTAGGCAGGTACCATGAGCCAGGCGGGGTCGAACAAATCAGACGGCCCGGTTTCGTCGTTGTTGGTGATGAACGATGCGCAGAGTTCGCGCGGCGTGATGCCGTTGGCCAAACTGGCCGCGATAAAACCACCGGCGGAAACGCCCACGTAGTGATCCAGCGCGGTCAGTTTCAGGCCTTCCAGGCTGTCTTCCAGCGCGCACAACGCACCAATTTCATAGATCGCGCCCAAGGGGCCGCCACCGGCCAGCGCCAGGGCAATCCTGGCGGGTTTTGGAGCCGCGCTCATCAGGCCGCAGAGGCCTTGCGGGTACGCTTGGCGGCCGGTGCTGCGGGCGAAGCAGGTGCCGCAGTCTCAATTGCCGCCTTGGCTGATGGCTTGGCTTTTTTTGCGACGGCCTTGGATGCAACAGGCTTGGCTGCTGTAGCCGTTGAAGTCTTGGCAGATAGGGCCTGCACACTGGCGTTGAGTTCGTCAATACGGGCGATCAGCGCGTTCACATCTTTGGCGGAGGGAACACCCAGCTTGTTCAGCGCCTTGGCAACCCGTTCTTCAAATATGGTTTCCAGTTTGTCCCACTGGCCGGTGGCTTTGCCGGTGATGCCGCCGGCCATGGCGGTCATGCGGCTGGCGGCTTCGGAGATTTTTTCTTCGGCTGCGGCCTGGGTTTTTTTCTGGATGGCCACGCCTTCTTTCACCAGTGCTTCAAAGGCCTTGTTGCCCTCGGCTTGCGCCTTGGAGA
>JANOWY010000527.1:0-15904 GCA_031418135.1 Rhodoferax sp.
CTGACGTTGTTTGCCGCCTGGCTGGCCGGGCAGGGTGCCGCTCTGACAACCGCGACCGAGCTGCATCTGCTGGGCTACATGTCAGCCCGTCACGATGGTGGCAAGGCCACGTCGGCCAACCGGCGGCTGACCGTGTTCAAGCGTTATTTCCGCTGGGCGCTACGTGAACGCCTGATCAGCGCCGACCCCACGCTCAAACTCAACCCCGCCAAGCAGGCCATGCGCAGCCCGGCTACGCTGACGGAAGCACAGGTGGAATCCCTGCTGGCCGCGCCCGATGTCGCCAGCGGCCTGGGCATTCGTGATCGCGCCATGATCGAGCTGATGTACGCCAGTGGCTTGCGGGTGAGTGAACTGGTCACCCTCAAAGTGTTGAACGTCAGCCTGACCGACAATGTGCTGCGCGTCTTCGGCAAAGGCAACAAGGAGCGCCTGATTCCCTTTGGTGAAGTGGCCAACCAGTGGTTGCGCCTGTACCTCGCGCAAGTGCGCCCGGCCATGGTGTCGGGCCGCCAGACGGATGATTTGTTCGTCACCAACCGCGGCACCAAACCCGGCACCGCCATGAGCCGGGTGATGTTTTGGCTCATCATCAAAAAATACGCGCTGATGGTGAATATCCGCTCCAAACTCTCGCCGCACACCCTGCGCCACGCATTTGCCACACATTTGCTGAACCACGGGGCCGATTTGCGCGCCGTGCAAATGCTGCTGGGCCATGCCGATATTTCGACCACGACGATTTACACGCATGTGGCCCGGGAGCGATTGAAATCGATCCACGCCGCGCACCATCCGCGCGGATAAGCCGGGCGGTCAGGCCAAAAGTGGCTTCTCTTCGGCCGTAGAAAGCATCGCACATCAAGCGCGCAGCAGCGGGGTCAAAGCCTTGACAGGCGCTCCGTGCGGGAACAGAACACGTTTCAGCCGATCCGGGTCTATCCCGAAGCTCTCTGAACAGACCGCAACAACCAGCGCGTCGAGCGCCATCGTCGGTTTGAGATCGCGGCCATCCCGCAAATTCGTGGGCGCGAGGCCCGGCCAATCCGCAACGATGTGGCCTCCCTGCACGGCGCCACCCACCAGCATGGCCACTGCGCCGGTGCCGTGGTCGGTACCGCCGGTCCCGTTGGCCGCCACTGTGCGGCCGAATTCGGTTGCCACCAGCACCACGGTTTGAGCCCAGACGGGCCCGAGCCCATCTTGCAGACCTCCGACCAGATTGTCCAGCCCCCTCAACTGGGCAGCAAGGCGCGCGTTTTGCCCGCTGTGGGTGTCCCAACCGTCCGTCTCGATCATTGCCACGCGCGGGCCGTCGCTGCGGGCGAGGAAGCCTGCCGCCATGCGGCCCATTGCTGCCGTATCCTGCCGGTTCGCACCGCCACCCACGCTACTACCCATGCTGCCGGCCATGTTGCGCGCCTCGAGTGCCGAGGACCACAGTGCATGAAGCTGCCCGTCGTTGGCATAAAGTTGTTCGACCCGCATCATGAGGTCCTCGTTCGCCCGCGGCAGCGCCGACGGTGCGTAGGACGTAACCTCGACTGTACCGCGCAGCGACAGCGGAACGCCGGGCGAGAAAGCCACCGCAGGCTTGCCACCCTGCGGCAGCACGCCCAGGAGCCGGTTCATCCAGCCGTCCTTGACTTGGTAGGGCGCGTTGCCGCCGGTCTCAAGAACGTTCTGCCCGTCAAAATGCGAACGGTCGCGGTAGGGTGACGCTACAGCGTGGAAAAAGCTTGCCTGCCCAGCGCCATACAGGGCATGGAGCTTTGCAAGGGATGGGTGCAGGGCAAAGCTTCCGTCCAGTTTCAGGGCGGTTGCGCTGTCGATAGCCAGTGCGCCGCGGGCGCTGGCATAGGCTGGCTCCGCGTACGGAATGACGGTGTTCAATCCGTCCGCCGCTCCGCGCTGGATGATGAAGATGAACCGTCGCTCGGTGGCCGCTTGCGCGAAAAGGACCCGCGGTGCAGCCAAGAGCGCCGTGGCTCCCAGGAAGTGGCGTCGATCAAGGTTCATTCCTATCTCCTCAAGAACTCGGGCGAGATCAGCAAAAGGGCCAAAGCCATGCTGCCGCTTTCAGCGCGACCGATCACACTGGACGAGGCTTCGCCCAACCCGCCGCCGGGAAACAAGCGAGGCACCAGTGCCCGGGCATCGACAACGTTACCGGCCTGCGTGGCGATGCGTTGCGCTGCCTCGACGCGCCGCAACAGCGCGTCCGGCGCGGCCCATGCGGCGGCCCCGTCGTCGTAACCGGCAGGGGAGCCAGGTCGCCACACGGGCTGGCCGAGCTGGTTCATCAGATTGATGCTTTGCATGGCAGGCAACTCGCTGCGCCCCAGGGCGCGGTACGTCGAGATCGCCCAGTCCCACGGCGACTTGAACTTGGTGCCCGAACTCTGCCATGCCTCGGGTGCAGCCACCAACTCGCGGTAAAGGCTGGGCAGGTCACCGCCGGTGCGCAAAAAGCTGGCAGCCAAGCGCTCCACCAGCGCGGGCGGGGGTTCGTCGGCAACAAAATGGCGCGCGAGTTTTTGCGCGATTCGCTGCGCGGTCGCCGGTGACATCACGAGGTGGTGGAGGATGTCGCGGGCCTGCTGCTCGCCGCCTTCTGCGTAACTGCGGCCCAGCACCTTTCTGGGCCCTGGCTCGTGTAGGGCAGGTGCGAAACGGAAGGTTTCGGTGGCGGCGCCATCATCGGCAGGGAGGGTCCAGCCCGTTAGCGCACGCGCGAATTCGGTCACGTCTGCTTGCGTGTAGCCGCTGCGTACGCCCATCGTGTGCAACTCCAGGATTTCCCGCGCGAGGTTCTCGTTGAGGCCACGCCCGCGCGGCGGCTGTCGGTCTTGCGCCCGCGCGCCGGCGAGACTTCCGGGCCCGATAGACTGCGCCTGGTCAAGGTAGAGAAGCATGCACGGGTGGCGGACGACGGCCAGCAACAAGTCTTCGAAACGGCCCAGCACGTGCGGGCGGATGGCATCTGCTTCAAAGCCGCCGGCCAGACCCAGCACCAGCAGCTTGTCCACCGAAACAGCGAAATGGTTGGACCAGAAATGCACCAGCCGTTCGACGAAAGGCGTCGACGTCTGCAGCGCACTGTTGGTGCGGGCACCGGCCGCAGCCACGTAGGTTTCGCGGCCTTTGCGCAGGTAGGCCTCACGGATACCGGCGCGCTGGCCTTCTGGTGCTTGCCGTGCCGCACGCTGCTGCGCCAGCCAGACATCCAGCAGCGCCGGCGTTCGCGCCACCGGCTTCCACGGCGCAGGCAGGGGCTCGTAGGTGTCCAACTGCGACAGCAGCCAGCGCTGCGGGTCGGCCGGTACCGGCTCGTCGGGCCGGGCACCGAGCCCGAAGCGGTTCAAGGCAATGGCTGTGGCATTCATGCTGGCCATTTTCACCCTCTAGTGTTCAATATGGCGTATCCCGAAGGTAACCATCTCGTAAAGCAAAGGATTGGCGGCTGCAGATGTCTGCTGGTACAGCGCCAAGCGCCCTCATGGCTGCGCAGGGCGAGACGCAGCACCTCGCTGCTGTGTGATGCCCGTCAGCTGTGCAAGCTCCTGCTCGCTGAAACCCGCCTTTCGGCGCGCTACCTCATTGAAAGGCGGGTGCAGCCGCGGGGCTTTGTAGCGTTCGGCGAGCACAGCGTAATGCGCCATCGCGTCCAGCCCGTCGCGCGCACACAACCAACGGAACCAGTGGTTGCCAATCGCCACGTGGCCCACTTCGTCGCGCAAGATGATGTCCAGAATAGCCACTGCGGCCAGGGCGTCGGGCGTGCCCACCTGGCGCAGTTTGGCCTGGATTTGCGGCGTTGCATCCAGCCCGCGCGCCTCCAGCGTGCGCGGCACCAGCGCCATTCGGGCCACCACGTCATGCGCGGTTTTTTCACACATTTCCCACAGGCCGTCATGCGCCAAAAAATCACCGTAATCCCAGCGCGGGCTGCCGTCAGGCAAAGTGGCCATGCCGCGCAAATGCGCACGCAGCAACGAGAAGTGGTACGCCTCTTCATGCGCCACCTGCGCCAAGTCGCGGTAAAAGGCATCGGGCATGCCGTCAAACCGCCAAACGGCATCGAGTGCCAGGTTGATCGCGTTGAACTCGATATGGCAAATGGAATGAATCAGCGCCGCCCGGCCTTCAAGCGTAGAGGGTGCACGCCGTGGCACCTTGGCCGGGTGGGTGAGGGTGGGGCGCGGTGGTCGTCCCGGTTGGTCGAAAGGTCTAATTAATTGATATTCTTTTGAATTTGTATCTAAAGTAGACGAAAACGCTATGTTTAATGTATCTAATTGTACATTTTTTATATGAATAATGATATCTTTTTGTCCTAGACTATTATTCAGAAAACATAAATGCGAACTTTGACGAAGCTGGGGCACTGACCAACCGGTGTCTGAACGGGGCAAATGCTCAGCTACGGCTTGCAGGTGATCGGTTTTGAATGACAGAGTGGCTGACATAGCCCGAATTGTCATGCAAGACCCCATGACTTCCCCTCCTACAATTCCGCTTGGTCAACCAAGCTGAACTGAACGGAACCCAAAATGGCAATCTACGAACTCGACGGCAAAGCCCCCACGCTGGGCAAAGACGCTTACATAGCCGACAGCGCGCAGGTGATGGGCGACGTGATTGTGGGCGAGGGGGCCAGTTTGTGGTTTGGCGTGGTGGCGCGGGGTGATTCTGAAACGCTCACGATTGGGCGGGGCAGCAATGTGCAAGATGGCTCGGTGCTGCACGCCGACCCCGGCAAACCGCTGGTTTTGGGCGAAAACGTCAGCGTAGGCCACATGGTGATGCTGCACGGCTGCACAGTGGGCGATGGCACGCTAATCGGCATTGGGGCCATCGTGCTCAATGGCGCAAAGATTGGCAAAAACTGCATTGTGGGCGCGGGCTCTTTGGTCACTGAAGGCAAGGAATTCCCCGATGGCTCCATGATCATGGGCAGCCCGGCCAAGGTGATGCGCCAGCTTGAAGGGCCGCAAATGGCCGGCCTGCTGGGCATTGCGCATCACTATGTGGACAATGCCAAACGTTTCAAATCCGGTCTGAAAAAAATTGGCTGAACCCGCGCGACAACCCGATTGCAGCACCGTTGAAGAACCGTTAAAACACATATCGGTCAGGGTTGATTTTCCGCATGTCTGAACTCCACAAATTCATGTTCGACGGGCTGCCCGTGCGCGGTGCCATCGTGCGCCTGACGGGCGCGTGGGTGGAGATTTTGCGGCGTCGCGCGGCCAACTCCAGCACCGGCGCTTACCCCGTTCCGGTGCAGCATCTGCTGGGTGAAATGGCGGCCGCGGGCGTGCTGATGCAGTCCAACATCAAGTTCGATGGGGCGCTGGTGTTGCAAATTCAGGGCGACGGCCCCGTGAAACTGGCGGTGGTTGAGGTGAACGCAGATTTGAGCCTGCGGGGCACAGCAACACTCACTGGCGAGGTTGAAGAAACCGCCACACTCAGCCAGATGGTCAATGTCAACAACAAGGGCCGCTGCGCCATCACGCTTGATCCGAAAACACGCCGGCCCGGCCAGCAGGCTTATCAGGGCGTGGTGCCACTGTTTGGTGACCGCAAGGAAAAGCTGGAAAAAATCAGCGATGTACTGGCCCACTACATGTTGCAAAGCGAACAGCTGGAAACCACTTTGGTGTTGGCTGCCAATGACCAAGTGGCCGCTGGCCTGCTGATTCAAAAAATGCCTTCGCACGGCGGCAACATCACCTCTGCCAAGCTCCAGGAGCTTGAAGCCGACCCGAGTTACGCCGATGCCTTCAACCGGATGTCGATTTTGGCCAACACCTTGCAGCCCGACGAGCTGTTGGGGCTGGATCTGGACACCATACTGCGCCGCCTGTATTGGGACGAAAAACTGCGCAAGTTCGAACCCCAGGTGGGCGACTTGGCGCCCCACTTTGCCTGTACCTGTAGCCGTGAGCGGGTGGGTCGCATGATCAACGGGCTGGGCGTGGCGGAGGCTGAATCCATCGTTGCCGAACGCGGCAACATCGAAGTGGGCTGCGAGTTTTGTGGCCAGCAATACCGGTTTGACGCAGTGGATGCGGCGCAATTGTTTGTGGCCCCGACGGGACTCCAGGGCGCACCAGACGTTTTGCAATAACCAGTCGGTCGCTGTTTAACTTTGCGCCAACAGCGCTCTTTCAATTCCCTGGCTTTTTCGCCACAGATCGTTTTTCGCGGTGCAGTGCAGTAAACAGACGATGTTCACAATCGCCATCGCTGCATTTTTCGCAGCGCAATTGCCAGCGCGAATGCATTGCCGGGTCATCCATCGAAAATGGCGCATTGGACGCTCCGTCTGGCGTTGGCGCTTGTGCAACTGGAAGCAGTCTGGCCAAAGCCGCCCAAGCATTTGTTTGTCGGGCCGGACCCAATCCGTAAATGACCTGGAAAGCAAGGTTTGCCTGTCGGAGCCGCGCGCGCCAGGTTTGGTCTTGCAAACCGCCTTCTTGGGCTGATGGCAAATCCAGTCCCATCAGCAGAACCACATCGAAATGCTGGTTTGGAAAATCTGCTTCCTGCGCTACGGTAATCTCAAGTACTGTTTGGCTTGCCTGCATGGCCTGCGACTCAAGCAATGCGTTGCACAACGCAGTGCGACCACTGTGGTCCGCACCCACAAGGGCCACTTTGAACAACCTGGGCGGCGTCAGCACTGGCAGTTTTTGCAAGTCTTGAATCTGGCCAGAGTTACTTGGTAACGTGTACAAAAATCTCGTTGGCCTTGACCATGCCCAGCTCCAGTCGGGCGCGTTCTTCAACCATTTCAAGGCCTTCGCGCAGGTCTTTGACCTCGGCATCCAGGCGTTCATTGGCTTGCTGCGCACGGTTGTTTTTGGCGGTTTGCTCGCGCAATTCCGCCTGCATGTCATTCACGCGGCGAACGCTGCCCCGCCCCAGCCACAACTGGGCATGCAAGATGACCAGCAGCGCCAGCAGCAGGGTTGGAACAATGCGGTTTGCCATGGGCCGTTGCAAGTGGGTTTCGTGCAGCTAAGACGCAGGTGGCGTTTGCTTCAGCGCAAGTTGTAAAACGCTGCGCGGCCGGGGTAACTGGCGATGTCGCCCAAGTCTTCTTCAATGCGCAGCAACTGGTTGTATTTGGCCATGCGGTCCGAGCGGCTCATGCTGCCGGTTTTGATTTGCAAAGCGTTGGTGCCCACGGCGATGTCGGCAATGGTGGAATCTTCGGTTTCGCCGCTGCGGTGGCTGATGACAGCGGTGTAGCCTGCGCGTTTGGCCATCTCGATGGCGGCGAAGGTTTCGGTCAGCGTGCCGATCTGGTTGATCTTGATCAGAATCGAATTGGCGATGCCTTTGTCAATGCCTTCCTTGAGGATTTTGGTGTTGGTGACGAACAGGTCGTCACCCACGATTTGCACTTTTTTGCCCAGGCGGTCGGTTAGCAGCTTCCAGCCTTCCCAGTCGCCTTCAGACATGCCGTCTTCAATGCTGATGATGGGGTATTTGTCGACCCAGGTGGCCATCACGTTGATCCACTCTTCGCTGGAAAGCACCAGGCCTTCGGCCTCCAAGTGGTATTTGCCCTCTTTGTAGAACTCGCTGGCGGCGCAATCCAGGCCCAGCGCAATCTGTTCGCCCGCTACGTATCCGGCAGCGGCAATGGCTTCCAGAATCATCTGGATAGCGGCTTCATGGTTGGGCACGTTCGGTGCAAAACCACCTTCGTCGCCCACAGCGACGCTCATGCCTTTGTCATGCAGGATTTTTTTGAGCGCATGGAACACTTCGGCGCCATAACGCACCGCTTCGCGGAAGCTGGGCGCACCCACCGGGATGATCATCAGCTCTTGCAAATCAAGATTGTTGTTGGCGTGGGCCCCGCCGTTCACCACGTTCATCATGGGCACCGGCATTTGCATGCCGCCCATGCCGCCAAAGTAGCGGTATAGCGGCAGGCCGCTTTCTTCGGCGGCGGCGCGAGCTACAGCCATTGACACGGCCAACATGGCATTGGCGCCCAGGCGTGATTTATTGTCGGTGCCGTCCAGGTCAATCAGGGTTTTGTCCAGAAAGGCCTGCTCAGAGGCATCCAACCCCAGCACGGCTTCGGAAATTTCGGTGTTGATGAATTCAACGGCCTTGAGCACGCCCTTGCCGCCATAACGGGATTTGTCGCCGTCGCGCAGCTCGATGGCTTCGCGCGAGCCCGTGGATGCGCCCGACGGCACGGCCGCGCGGCCCATGGTGCCGCTTTCCAGCAGCACATCACATTCCACAGTGGGGTTGCCGCGTGAATCAAGTATTTCGCGGCCTACGATGTCAACAATTGCGCTCATGGTGTCAGTTTCTCCGGTTCAAGTTTCAAAAAGAGATGGGTTTGGCGTTATGTATGGCGGTAATGCCAAGTGATGTCAGGGTTGGCCAGGTCCAGGTCTGTAGACAAATCGCTGTGCAGTGTCAAAGCCCTGGGATGGCCATTTTGATTCGGGCTGGTTTTTTCGTGCATGAAGGGCTGCAAATTGGCAACCTGAACCAGATCTGCCAGCTTTTTGTCGCTACCTTGCAGATAACCGCGCAGCACATAAAAATGCATCATGGCATTGCGGCAGTGCGCCCACAGGTCATGCCAGGCCATGGCCTGTGGCCGCCACAGGGAATTGTGGCCTTCGTAAAAATTCGGTGAACTCATGGGCATCGCCTCTGGAGTAATGACCAAGATATAACTCGCACGGTAGTTCAGGTATTCCAGCAGATCCTGGCCTTCAGACTTGCGCATGTGTTCGATCACATCGCCCAAGATGATGACCTCGAAGGTTTCTGCCGGGTTCTTCATCAAATCCAGGGCCGATTGGGTTCGCACCTCGTTGTAACCCATGGCCAGCAATTCGGTGCGGCGTTCGGGTTCGAATTCGACGGCGGTCAGATGGCAATCCATACCGGATTCACGGATCAGTTTGCCGTATTTGCCTTCGCCCGCGCCAATGTCCAATACCTTTGCGGGCTGGATCTGCTGCAGCAAATGCAAGGTCAAATCGTCAAACGTCGTGTAGGAATAACCAGCGTACATGGTTGAAGGGTGATGCGTGCAAAAGTTTCAGACGCCCTCAACCACTACCATGCGCATGATGGCCGCGCCTTCTCGGGCAGCTTTGGCTTTGGCGTATTCAGGCGAGGCATTGAAGGTTCTTGCGGCTTCAAAGCTTGGGAATTTCAAAACCACCACGCGGTCCGGCGACCAGTCGCCTTCCAGCACTTCGACTTTACCGCCCCGCGTGCAAACCTCGGCACCGTGGGCCTGCATGGCCGCAGACGACCACTTTTTGTAGTCTTCATACTGGGCCGGGTTGGTGACGGTGACGTTGGCGATGATGTAGGCAGAGGGCATCTTCAAGCTCCAAAAGAGGTTTCGAGAAAGCCGTTTTTCTTGGTCACGCGGTCCAGCTCAAGCAGCGTTTCCAACAAGGCCCGCATGTGTTTCAGTGGCACGGCATTGGGGCCGTCACTGAGCGCCACTGCCGGGTTGGGATGGGTTTCCATGAACAGGCCCGCCACACCCACCGCCACGGCAGCCCGCGCCAGCACGGGCACCATCTCGCGCTGGCCACCGCTGCTGGTGCCTTGCCCGCCGGGTAGCTGCACCGAGTGGGTGGCGTCAAACACCACGGGCGCATTCGTTTCACGCATGATGGCCAGGCTGCGCATGTCGCTCACCAGGTTGTTGTAGCCAAAACTGGCACCGCGTTCGCAGGCCATGAAGTTGTCTTCGTTCAAGCCTTTTTCACGTGCGGCAGCGCGGGCTTTGTCGATCACATTTTTCATGTCGCAGGGGGCCAGGAATTGCCCTTTTTTGATATTGACTGGTTTGCCGCTTTGTGCCACGGCACGGATGAAATCAGTTTGGCGGCACAGGAATGCCGGGGTTTGCAACACGTCCACCACGCTGCAAACTTGCGCAATCTGCGATTCGTCATGGATGTCAGTCAGGATGGGAACCTGCAAATCCCGTTTGACCTTGGCCAAAATCTCCAGGCCTTTGTCGATGCCCGGGCCGCGAAAGGTGTTGCCACTGCTGCGGTTGGCCTTGTCAAAACTACTTTTGAAGATGAACGGGATGCCCAGAGATGACGTGACTTCTTTCAGGGTGCCGGCCGTGTCCAATTGCAACTGTTCCGACTCGATCACGCACGGCCCGGCTATCAAGAAAAACGGACGATTCAGACCAATTTCAAATCCGCAAAGCTTCATATTGCCCCCACGCTTGCCACTGCGTGTGCTGCGCTGCCCCCCGAGGGGGCCGCATTTTCCCTATCGGGGCTGACCGCCAAGCGGTTTAGAGGCCTTCGGGCGGCCCAGCGGCAAAACATCACGCTACTGCTTTCAAGCTGACACCGGCCTTTTGGTGTTCCAGAGCGGCCTTGATGAAGGCGTTGAACAAGGGGTGGCCATCCCAGGGGGTTGATTTGAACTCGGGGTGAAACTGCACCCCGACAAACCACGGATGCACGGTTTGTGGCAGTTCGACAATTTCTGTTAATTGCTCGCGTTGCGTCAGTGCGGAAATTTGCAATCCGGCACTGCGCAGACGGCCCAGGTAGTTGACGTTGGCCTCATACCGATGCCGGTGCCGTTCGGTCACCACGCTGCCATAAATTTCATAGGCCAGCGTGCCTGCGGCCACGTCGGAGCTTTGCGCCCCCAGGCGCATGGTGCCACCCAGATCTGATTTTTCATCGCGTGTCTTGATGCTGCCGTCGGCGTCTTTCCATTCGGTGATCAAAGCGATGATGGGGTGCGGGCAATCGGGTTCAAACTCGGTGCTGTTGGCACCTTCCAGGCCAGCCACATGCCGGGCAAATTCAATGGTGGCCACCTGCATGCCCAGGCAAATGCCCAGGTAGGGCACCTTGTTTTCGCGGGCGAACTGGGCCGCGCAAATCTTGCCTTCAACGCCGCGTTTGCCAAAACCGCCTGGGACCAGAATGGCATCAAATTTCGCCAACTGCGAAATGTTTTTGGCGGAAAGGGTTTCAGAATCCACGTAGTCAATCTTGACGCGCACCTTGTTCTTCATGCCCGCGTGGCGGATGGCTTCGTTTAATGACTTGTAGCTGTCGCTCAGGTCTACGTATTTGCCCACCATGGCGATGCTGATGTCGCCTTGCGGATGTTCGGTGGCATAGACCAGATCATCCCAGCGTTTGAGGTTGGCGGGCGGTGTGTTCAGGCGCAGCTTGTCGCAGATCAGGCCGTCCAGGCCCTGCTCGTGCAGCATGCGCGGCACTTTGTAGATGGTGTCCACGTCCCACATGGAAATCACGCCCCATTCGGGAACGTTGGAGAAGAGTGAAATTTTGTCCCGCTCTTCTTTCGGGATGGGCCGGTCGGCACGGCAGATCAGCGCATCAGCCTGGATGCCGATTTCACGCAGTTGTTTGGCCGTGTGCTGGGTGGGTTTGGTTTTGAGCTCGCCGGCAGCGGCGATCCAGGGCACATAACTCAGGTGCACAAAGGCGCTGGAATTGGGGCCCATTTTCAGGCTCATCTGGCGCACGGCTTCCAAAAACGGCAGCGACTCAATGTCGCCCACGGTGCCGCCGATTTCGACAATCGCCACATCAACCGCATCGTCGGTGCCCAGGCCCGCGCCGCGTTTGACAAATTCTTGAATTTCATTTGTGACGTGGGGAATCACCTGCACGGTTTTGCCCAGGTAATCACCCCGGCGCTCTTTCTCCAACACGCTTTTGTAGATTTGGCCGGTGGTGAAGTTGTTGGCCTTTTTCATGCGCGTTTCGATGAAACGCTCGTAGTGGCCCAAATCGAGGTCGGTTTCGGCACCGTCATTGGTGACAAACACCTCGCCGTGTTGAAACGGCGACATGGTGCCGGGGTCAACATTGAGGTACGGATCCAGCTTGATCAGGGTGACTTTGAGGCCTCGCGATTCCAGGATCGCAGCTAAGGAGGCTGAGGCGATTCCCTTGCCAAGGGAAGACACCACACCGCCGGTGACGAAGACAAATTTGGTCATGTCAGAGGAGTTTTTGAGGCTCGTGGGTGGGAAACATCAATTATAAGGTTTGCCCCCACGGTCGCCCACTGCGTGTGGCTCCCTGCCCCCCGAGGGGGCCGCATTTTCCCTTGGGGCGGCCCGGCAGGAAAACTTGCCCCCACGGTCGCCCGCTGAGTGTGGCGCCCTGCCCCCGAGGGGGCCGTGCCTTGCTTGGGGCGGCCCGGCGCGGCGGCGAACCTCACTCTGTTAAATTCCGGGAATGAACGACCTTGCTGGCAAACACATTGTTTTGGGATTGAGCGGAGGCATCGCCTGTTACAAGGCGGCGGAATTGTGCCGTGCGCTGATCAAGGAGGGTGCCACGGTGCAGGTGGTGATGACAGCTGCGGCGGAGCAGTTCATCACCCCGGTGACGATGCAGGCGCTCTCCAACCGCACGGTGTATGGCTCGCAGTGGGATGCCCGCGAGCCGAACAACATGCCGCACATCAACCTTTCGCGCGAGGCCGATGCGATTTTGATTGCCCCGGCCAGTGCCGACTTCATGGCCAAACTGCTCCACGGGCGGGCGGATGATTTGCTCAGTTTGATGTGTTTGGCAAGGCCCATCGACAAAGTGCCCTTGCTGATCGCTCCGGCCATGAACCGCGAAATGTGGGCGCACCCGGCGACGCAACGGAATATGGCCCAATTGACCGCCGATGGAACAACGTTGCTGGGCGTTGGAACGGGTGACCAGGCCTGTGGCGAAACGGGCGACGGACGCATGCTGGAACCGCAAGAGTTGCTGGAGGATGTCATCGCCTTTTTTCAGGCCAAAACGCTGCGCGGACACCAGGTTTTGATCACCGCTGGCCCCACCTTTGAAGCGATTGACCCGGTGCGCGGCATCACCAACCTTTCCAGCGGCAAGATGGGTTTTGCCATCGCCCGTGCCGCGCATGAAGCCGGTGCCGAAGTGACAGTCGTGGCAGGCCCGGTGCATTTGCCGACGCCGCGAGGCGTGAAGCGTATCAACGTCAGTTCGGCACTGCAAATGCAGGCGGCACTGAAGGGGCCTGTCCAACAGGCAACGGTTTTTATTGCGACCGCCGCCGTGGCCGACTGGCGGCCAGCCAACGCGGCGGATCAGAAAATCAAAAAAGATGGATCGGGCGACGTACCCGCCTTGCAGTTTGTTGAAAACCCGGATTTGTTGGCTGAGATTGCAGCCTCAGAACGTGCGCTTTCAGGCGAACTTTTTTGCGTCGGGTTTGCCGCTGAAAGCCATGATCTGCTGAAACACGCCCAAGCCAAACGTTTGCGCAAAAACCTGCCCTTGCTGGTCGGCAACATTGGCCCCGCAACCTTCGGGCAGGACGACAACGCCTTGCTGTTGGTTGAAGCGGACCGGGTAACCGAGCTACCGCGCGCCGCCAAGTTGAAGCTTGCTCGCGAATTGATAGCTGTTGTTGCAACAGCAGTATTAACAAAGCGGCTAATTCATTCATAACATCAAATCGCCATGCAAATTGATGTCAAAGTGCTTGATTCCCGCCTGGCGGGCAATCTGCCTGCCTATGCCACACCAGGCAGTGCAGGTTTGGATTTGCGGGCCTGCCTGATGGAGCCGCTCACCTTGCAGCCCAACGCCTGGCAGCTGGTGCCCACCGGCATCGCCATCCATCTGGCCGACCCCGATTTCGCCGCGCTGATCTTGCCGCGCTCTGGACTGGGCCACAAACATGGCATCGTTTTGGGCAACTTGGTCGGCCTGATCGACAGCGACTACCAGGGGCAATTGATGGTGAGCGCCTGGAACCGCAGCCCCACCGCTTTCACCATCGAACCGATGGAGCGTATTGCCCAGTTGGTGATCGTGCCGGTGGTGCAAGCCCAATTCAATGTGGTGACCGAATTCCCCGCATCAGAGCGAGGCGAGGGCGGCTATGGGTCAACCGGCAAGGCCTGATTTTCCTTTCTGGCTATTGGCCCAACGGTTTGGCCTGCCGGGGCTGATCACGGCGCTCGGGGTTTGACACGCACGAAAACACGCTCGATACTTTTACTTGCAGGTTAACCTTGACTTGGGAGAAATCAATGGAGCCAACCAAACAGCCATTGGACGTAGCCATCATTGGGGGTGGCTTGGCTGGCGTCGTGTCATTGGCCTACGCACGTCGGGCTGGCCTTGATGCCATCGTTCTTGAAAGCAGAGACCGTCTTGGCGGGCTGTGGCGAGACCTTCCGGCGTGGCAAGACATCCAGATTGGCTTGTTGGACTGGAAACTGGGCGATTTGCCGCTTGAAGGCGTGATGCAGCCGCACATTTTGGCCAATATTGATGCCTGGGTTGCGCGGTTCGGGCTGACGGACGGAATCAGGCTGAATGCGCCTGTAAAGCACGCCCGCTTCAATGGAACTACGTGGGAACTGGACACACCGCAGGGTTTGGTTCGCGCGCGGCACGTCGTTGCGGCGACCGGGGCACACAACACACCCTTTATTCCTCATGTCGTGCGAACGGACAGCGCTGTGGATGAATTTCACTCAAGCGCATTTCGAGATCCGAAAGCGCTGGCAGGGCGAGACGTGCTGGTGGTCGGCGGTGGAGCGTCAGCCTTCGACCTGCTGGAACTGTGCTTCCAATACGGAGCGAGGCGTGTTGTTTGGGCCTATCGGGGTTTGCGCTGGTTTGCGCCGACGCGCAAGCCCAAACATGTCGCCGGTAGCGTGCGCGGATTTGCAGGGCTCCAAGCCAGCGGGCTGACCATCGCGCAGCAAAACGCCCAGATATGCGCCGACTTGCGCACCCGATACGAAAAATTTGGTATTGCAGAAATCATGCCTGAACATGATTTTGACGTGGGGCGCGATCAACTGATACCGGGGCGCTCCGGCATGCTGGCAAACTATGCTGCCATCGAACGCCATCGCGGCAGTGTGGAATCCATTGCGGGCCGTATGGTCACCTTGTCGGATGGCCAACAACTGGAAACTGACCTGCTGCTCTGGGGTACCGGTTACAGCGTCAACCTGTCGTACTTCGAAGCGCCAGAGATTTCAGCCATCCGCAGTCTTGAAGCACTTTGCGCCCGATGTAGTGGCGTTTCTCGCAGCCTGGATGCGCCCAATCTGTATTTTCCGTGTATCGGTCTTGACGGCATCGGCTCTGCACCGTGGTATTACGCTCTCCTCAGCCGATCCATCATGTCGCACATCTGTGGCACCGCGCATTTCGAGGATGAAGTGGTTGGCCGCAGAATCAATCATTTTGAGATCGTGGACTATTTGGCACCGCGCGACCCGGCGAGTTTTCCGCCGAATAGGTGGCGCGAGCACTATCGGGATATCGCGCTCAACACGCCAGAAAATGAGACCTACGCCATTCCCTGAGGCAGGTTAGCCCGTCAATGCAAGCTTGAATTTCCCGGATGCGCCGGGTCTAGCGGTGTGATCCTGAAAAAACCGGTGCCTGCGGAACCTGCGCCAATCTCGGCTTCCGTCGCTTCACGCACGTCTTCGACCTTGAGCGACAAGCGCAGTGCAATTCCTGCTAAGGGGTGGTTGCCGTCCAGCACCACATGCTCGGGGTAAATTTCGCTTACTGTGTAAAGCGCTTCTTTGGGCGCATCCGGGTTGCAACCGGCAGGCAGCGATGCCCCTTCAAAGGTCATGCCGGCTTCTACTTCTGAAGGAAACAAGGCGCGCGGCTCCAGAAACAGCAGTTGGTCATTGAAGTCGCCAAAAGCTTGTTCTGGTTCCAGGTGCACATTGAGTTTGTCGCCCTTTTCATGGCCTTGCAAGGCAGCTTCAATGACCTTGAACAGGTCTTGCCCGCCAATCAGGAACTCGACCGGGTCATCGAGCACGTCCAAAATTTCACCCAGAGTGTCTTTCAGCGTCCAGGAC
>JANOWY010000528.1:0-2712 GCA_031418135.1 Rhodoferax sp.
CAAACTGCAAAACGCCATCATTGACCTTGCTGTAGCGTAGCAGCATGATGTCCTTGGGGTAGTTTTGGTAGAGCCGCCATGGCATTTTGGAGCCCTGTTTGGGGAACAAATGCATGGCGCGGGCGAAGTAGCCGGATGAAAAATCGACCCAGGGGCGCTCTTCAACACTGGTGTCGTTGTTACGAGGCACACAGGAGGCCAGGCCTTTTTTGTCCATGTAGTTGAGCAGGCGGCAGACGTATTGGCAGGTGAGGTCGCACTTGAGCGTCCACGAAGCATTGGTATAGCCGGAGCTGGAGGCCAGGTTGGGAATGCCGCTGAACATCAGGCCTTTGTAATTCATGGTTTTGGACATGTCCTGCAGCACGCCGTCAACCGTGATTTGCAAGCCACCCAGCACCTGCAAGTTCAGCCCGGTGGCGGTGACGACAAGGTCTGCGTCGAGCTGTTGGCCGGAGGTGAGCAAAATGCCCTTGGCATTGAAGCGCTCGATCTGGGCCGTCACCACCTGAGCCCGACCCGATTTGATGGACTGGAAAAAATCGCCATCGGGCACCAGACACAAGCGCTGCTCCCACGGGTTGTAACGCGGGGTGAAATGGGTTTTGATGTCGTACTGGGGGCCCAGGGCCATGCGCACGCCACCCAGCAGCAGGCGCTTCATCTTGGCCGGGTCGGTACGGCACAGGCGAAACACATACATGCCCAGCAGCACACGCTTCCAGCGCGTCAGGTCATAGGCCAGCATCGGTGGCAGCCATTTGCGCAGGCGGTTGGCCCATTCGTCTTCGCTCGGGCGCGCCACCACATAGGTGGGCGAGCGCTGCAACATGGTGACCTGCGCGGCCTGTTTGGCCAGCTCGGGCACCAGCGTGACGGCGGTCGCGCCACTGCCGATCACCACCACTTTCTTGCCGGCGTAATCGACATCGGTTGTCCATTTTTGCGGGTGCACCACGTGGCCCGCAAACTGCTTGATGCCGGGGAACTCTGGCGTGTAGCCCTGCGCGTACGCGTAATACCCGGAGCACATGAACAGGAAGTTGCAGCTCATTTGCACCAGGGCCCGGCCCTCGCCCGTTTCGATACTGAGCGTCCAGCGGGCTGTTTTGGAATCCCACGCGGCGGCTTTGACCTGGTGCTGGTAACGGATGGATTTTTCGATGCCGTTTTCGCGCGCTGTCTCCTGCAAATACGCCAGGATGGAGGGGCCGTCCGCGATCGCCTTGGCGTGTTCCCAGGGTTTGAAAGAGAAACCCAGCGTGTACATGTCGGAATCCGAACGGACACCCGGGTAACGAAACAAATCCCAGGTGCCGCCCAGGGCCTTGCGGCCTTCAAGGATGGCGAAGGATTTGGTGGGGCAGTTTTTCTTCAGGTGGCAGGCCGCGCCGATGCCCGACAAACCAGCGCCCACGATCAAGACATCGACATGCTCTGTTGCCATCGCTAATTCACTCCTTTAACGGCTAATATCTATTTATACCGATTTCTACAAGCATAAATGGCAAATTGTTCACGTATTAATAGTACAATAAGCTATATATTTAATAACAAATATAAACAAAATATTATCGTTTAATTTTTAAAATCGGCCAATTAAACATTTTTGAACGCGCCCTCAGCCGCACATCCGGGTCAACCGCCACGGCCTGGTCGGCCATGTCCAGCAAGGGCCAGTCGTTGATCGAATCACTATAGGCCGTCATGAAAAAATCGCTGCGCTTTTGGTGACGGGCAGCCAGCCAATCGTGCAAACGGGCCACTTTGCCGCGACGCATGTTCAGCGTGCCCATGGTTTGGCCGGTGAACAAGCCGCC
The DNA here is from genome assembly GCA_031418135.1 of Rhodoferax sp. Lineage (GTDB taxonomy): Bacteria > Pseudomonadota > Gammaproteobacteria > Burkholderiales > Burkholderiaceae_C > JANYCG01. The sequence continues at coordinate 1,821 of JANOWY010000528.1, forward strand.
TTGCACTTGCGGCTCTGTGGCGATCAGGTGCGCAATGCCCAAGTGCAGCGCGGTAAGTTCGGTAATGAAGCGGTTGGTGGCCGTGGTCAACACCACCAGGTCTCCAGCAGCTTGATGTTGCTGCACCAACGCCAGTGCCGACACCGGGATATTCGGCACGATGCAAGTGCGCAAAAACAGTTGCCGCAACGCCTCCCACTGGGCGGGGGTTCGCCCGGCGAGCGTGCCGACATAGAAGTTGGCAAACTCTTCCAATCCGACCGCGCCTGATTTGTAGCGGGCCTCCATGTCAGTGTTTTTTGCGGCGAACGTCGTGTTATCCAGCACCCCTTGTTCAATCAAAAAATCACACCAGAACACATCGCTGTCACCACTGAGCAGTGTGTGGTCCAGGTCAAAACAGGTGAGGCGGGGCTTCATCGGGAAATGGGCCAGTGGTCTCAAGCGGGGCTGCGCAGATGCCATGCTTTGGTGCGGGTGAAGGTCTTGATGCCGTCAGCCGACAAGGTGAGGCCGACACCCGAGTCGCCATAACCGCTCCAAGGCAGGCGGGGGCTGACGCGGTCACAGCAGTTCCAATACACGCTGCCGGCATTTACCTGTGCCAGCAAAGCCCTGGCACGGGCTTCATCGGGGGTGTACACACCGGCTGTCAGGCCGTAACGGGTGTCGTTCATCAGCTGTACGGCTTCTTCATCGCTGGCGACTTTCTGGATGCCAATGATGGGCCCAAAACTCTCGTCGCGCATCAGCGCCATGCGGTGGTTTACATCGCTCAAAACCGTGGGGGCGAACCAGTTGCCGGGGCCGGGTAAACGACTGCCGCCCGTCAACAGCTTGGCACCTTGGGCTGTGGCATCGGCCACTTGGGCTTCCAGCACGTCGAGCTGCT
>JANOWY010000529.1:0-1684 GCA_031418135.1 Rhodoferax sp.
CCAGGTAGGCCCGGTAGCCCGTATCCAAATCGGGCTTTGCCAGCGTTTGGGCCAGGATGGCGCGGTAGTGCCGCTCAAACGCCGTACGAATGACGGCGGGCTTGGTGCCATCTGGCAAATATTTGGCCACCGCGTCAATAAAGAACAGGCTCAGCGCCTTGATGCCGCGTTTGAACAGCGCTTCCTCACGTTCAAAGTGGTTGGCAATGCTGCGCTCAATGATCAGCGCTTGGATTTGCTCTGCCAACATGCCGTAAGAGGTGGGTTCGCCCAGCGGCAGCGCAAAACCGTTGGTGAACAGCACCTCTTTGCCAGTCACGCTTTCCACAATATGGCCGTCCAAAAACGCAATCTCGGTTTTGTCGCCCAGGTTGTCTTTGGCTTTCAATTCCACGCTGGCGTTCTTGCCCGCGATGGTTTGAAAACTCACATGGGCGGTGCGCTCTTTGGCGCTTCCGCTCACGGCGGTGAAACACAGCACCTGGGCCATGTCTGATCCGGCACCCACGGTGTCTACGGTGATGCCCTTCACCAGGCGCTGGCGAAAGGCCTCCAGACTGTCCAGCGTGTAAATCAGGTTTTTGTACTTCTGGCTGTCGTTGTCGCCCTTGAAGGTGGCCCCAAACCGTATCGTCAATAGCGGGTTGAATTTGGCCAGGTATTCCAGCGTTTGTTTGCCCTCAAAGCGGTGGGGTTCGTCAATCACCAGCACTGGGCGAATCACGGCCAGGGCCTCCATAAAACTTTTGGCACGGCCAAACAGGTTGGCTTCTACCCCGCGCTGGTTGATGACTTTGCTGTCACCCGCGAATGACTGGTAGGTGGCTACCAGCACTGAAATGCCGGCATTGGCCGCATGGATGAATCCCTGCACCGTGCGGGCCGAATAGTTGTAAACGTTGATTTTCTGACCGTATTGCTTACCAAAATAGTCCGCCGTGGTTTGCAGGCTTTTGAGCGTACCCTGGCGAATAGCGTTGCTGGGCACCAGCACGATGAACTTGGAAAGTTTTTTGTCCTGGTGCAGCCGGTGAATCGTTTCGATGAAGGTGAAGGTTTTGCCGGTGCCGGTTTCCATCAGCACATCCAGCGACAAGGCGGGCGTGTGGGTTGTGGCCACCTGCACGTCACCCGCATGGACATGGTTGCGCTCGCGCACGGCTGCAATGTTGTCGCGCAAGGTGGGCGCCGCCTCGGCAGGCACCAAGGTCGGGTTGCTTTGCACGTTAATGGGCTGAATCAAGCGAACGTCGGCAAACACGTCGGCAATCGCCTGCACCGCCTGGGCCTGGTGCTCCAGCCGGGCATATTGAAATTGGGCGGTCATGGCGCTCAGCCCCGCAGGCGCAGTTTGTCTTCCGAATACCCCAGCGATTCGGCCACGGTCTTGATGCCCAGCATGAAGTTGTCGTCGGCAATCCAGGGCGCGTATACCGTGAGGTAGGTTGCGGGTGTGCCCTGGGTTTGCAAGGCGCGCAGGGTGTCGGTCAGCTCGTCCAGCGGCAAGGCCTGCACCACCAGCGCCACGTCGCCCGCCAGGTACAGGTGCTGGTCTTTGATGGTGCGAATCTGTGTAGTCAGCGGCAAGCCCTCAGCGAGCAGCAGGTTGTACAAAATGCGCGGGAGTTGTGTGGGTTGCGGCGTCGCGATGGCGGTTTGCAAGGAAAGCACATCGGCCTGGGTG
>JANOWY010000530.1:0-54373 GCA_031418135.1 Rhodoferax sp.
CTTCGATGAAACGCGCGGTCTGGATGCGTTGTTCGTAGGGCACGTCAGGGTTGGCACGCAGCACCTCGCTCAGTTTGGCAGCGGTTTCGGGGTTGTGGTCTTCATCCGGGCCGGGCAGGGTGACGATGATGCCGCCACTCACATAGTGGGCGATACGGTGCATGTCGTAAATTTTGGTGGCCAACAGCAGCTTGCCGATGTTGCTGAAGACGGCATCGGGCACAAAACTTTTGCTGTGTTCATCCATCTTGCCGTAGACGCTGGCCGCCACACCACAGGCGAAAAAACTCTCGGTGATGGTGATGAGTTCCACCATTTGTTCGCGCAGATGGGTCTCCTTGGCCGGGTCAAACCCGTTGGCCTCACACATCAAGGCACCCGCGCCGATGAGCAAATCGCCAAAACCGGCGCGTGCGCCAATGCAGGTGTGGCGGTGGTGTGTGGCGTAGCTGTAGGTGAGGTGGCCGCTGTGTTCCCAGCTGCCGTTTGACCCATCGTAAAACACGTTGTCGTAGGGCACAAAAACCTGGTCGAACAGGCACACGCCGGTACTTTGGCCATACTTGCGGCTGAACAGGGCGTCGCCGTGTTCCAGCTTTTCGCCAGGCCGGCCGGCCGGGCGGGCCACGATGGTGAGGCCCGGCGCGTCAATCGGTACCGCGCAGCACACCGCAAAATCAGCGTCTTTTTCGCCCATGTTGCGGCAGGGCATGACCAGCAGTTCATGCATGTAGGGCGCACCGGTGACGATGGCCTTGGTGCCGCTGATGACGATGCCCAGTTGGCCATTGCGCCGCACATTGCGTTCCACCACATGCACGTAGGTGTCGGGGTTGGCCTGCAGGTGCGGGCGCAGGCTGCGGTCGCCTTTGGCGTCGGTCATGGCCACGCCAAGCGTCAAATCCTGGTCTTGCACGCGGTGCAGGTAGTTGAGGAAACGGGCGGTGTTGTCGGTGGAGCCCTGGGCATCGTCGATCCGCGCAGACACCTGGCCAATGGCGTTCATTGCGTCATGGGTCAGGTAGCGTTGGGCACAGCCGGTTTCCTGGCAAATCAGGCGCACGGCTTCGAGTTTGTTCAGCAGATCACCCGAACTGGTGTTAATGTGGGTCAGGCGGTTCACCCGTTTGCCGCTGGTGTGCTGCACCGCCGTCATCAGCGGTGCGTATTCGGGTTTGTGGGCATAGTCGTAGGTGAGCGCGATGGCGTTGATGCCCGGCTGAAACGCCCGTTCAGCCGCCACGCTGGTGATTTGGCGCCCATCGACAAACACCCTGGGGGAATAACGGCGCAGTGATTCACGAAAATCGGCGCCGCTCATGAGGGCGGGCGACTGGTTCAGGGCATTCATGGGGTTGGTCTCCAAAGTTCAACGCGGATGGCGCAAGAAATTACACTGTAGCCATATTTCCCTTTGAAAGCCTGACATGCTGCTGGACGCTGCTGAATCCCAATTGGTGCTGGTGGATTACCAGGCCAAATTGATGCCGTCGATTTTTGAGGGCTCCATGGTGGTGGCCAACGCCTTGCGCCTGGGCCAGATTGCCCGGCTGCTGAAGGTGCCGGTGTGGGGCACCGAAGAAAACCCGTCGCGCCTGGGCGAAAACCTGCCCGAGATACGCGCCTTGTGCAGCCGAACCTTGAGCAAAATGCATTTCAGCGCCGTTGAAGAAGGCCTGGGTGAATGGCTTCGGCCTGAGCCACCAGCGCCCAAACCGCCAGCCGGCAACGCCCGCAGCCTGCCCAAACACTTGCAAAAAGCGGTGCCCCAAACGCCGCAAACCCCGCAACGCAATTTGATCGTGATGGCCGGTTGTGAGGCGCATGTTTGCCTGCTGCAAACCTCGCTCGATTTGCTGGAGGATGAGTTCGACGTGTGGGTGGTAACCGACGCCTGCAGCTCCCGTTCCGAGCGCAACCGCGATGCTGCTTTTGACCGGTTGGCGGGGGCCGGTGCGGAGTTGGTGACCACCGAGATGGTGGCGTTTGAATGGTTGCGTTCCGCCGAACACCCCGCTTTTAAAGAGGTTCTGGCGCTGGTTCGGTAAGCTTTTGGGGTGCCACTTGCCCGGGTGGCGGTGCCGGCAGCAGTTGGCCGTCCACAATTTCAATCCGGCGTTGGCAGCGCGCTGCCAGGCTGGGGTCGTGCGTGACGATCAGGCAGGCTGACTGCTGCTCCTGGTTGACACTTTGCAGCAACTGGAATACTTCGTTCGCACTTTGGGTATCGAGGTTGCCGGTCGGTTCATCCGCCAAAATCAGGCGGGGCGATAACGACAAGGCCCGCGCGATGGCTACGCGTTGCTGCATACCGCCCGACAGCTGTGATGGGCGCTTGTGGGCAGCATCGGCAAGTCCGACCAGGCCCAACAAGCGTAACGCGTTGGTTTTTGCAGCTTCGGTGGGCCAGCCTGCGTCAATGATGGACGGCATCATGACATTTTCAAGGGCAGTAAAGCCGGGCAGCAGGTGGTGAAACTGAAAGATGAAACCGATGGTACGGCCCCGCAGCCCGGTGATGGCGGCATCGTCCAGCCCCGCTGTGTCGTGCCCATCCACCATGATCTGGCCGCTGGTGGGGGCTTCGAGCAAACCAATGATGTTGAGCAAGGTGCTTTTGCCGGAACCCGATGGCCCCATCAAAGCCGCAAATTCGCCCTGACCAATCGTCAGGTTGATGCCATGCAAGACTTCGGTAACCACGGGCGTACCGATGCCATAACTTCGGCGCACGTTTTTGATTTCGACAATGTTTCCCATAGAGCGGGTTACATCCGTATCGCTACAACGGGATCCAGTAAAGCAGCCCGGCGGGCCGGCAAGGCCGCTGCCAGCAGCCCCACCACCAGAGCGAGGGCCCCAGCCTCCACCATGACCCAGGGGTCAAGCTGCGGGTTCAGCAAGTTGGTGCCATCGGCATTGCGGGTCATTTTTGAAAAAAACAGAATCAGCCCAAAAGACAAGCCCGAACCCATTGCAGACCCCACCAGCCCATAAAAGCCGCCCTGTAGCAAAAACACCGTCATGACGCTTCGCGGGCTTGCGCCCATGGCCCGCAGGATGCCGATTTCTTTTTGTTTTTGCACTACAGAAACCACCAGCACACTGGCGATGCCGACGGCAACGATGACGGTGACAAAAAAGCGGATCAGGTTATTGGAAACACTTTGGCTTTTAAGCGCGGTCAACAGCTGCGCATTGGTTTGCATCCAGCTGTCGGCGCTCAAGCCGGTTTGGGCTTGCAGTTGCAACGCCATTTTTTCAGCGTCAAAAAGGTTGGCAACGCGAAGGTCAATCTGGGTGATGCCGCCGGGCAGGTTGAGCAGTGACTGCGCCATTTTCACGCTGGTAAAAACCCAACGACGGTTCAGGTCGCGGTTGCCAATGTCAAAAATGCCCACGACCGTCAGCAAGTCGTTGCGGTTGTCGACGGTTACCAGCCTGATTTTGTCACCAGCGGTCAGGCCCAGGTCTTTGGCCAACTCGATGCCGATGACTGTGTTGGCCCCGCTCACGTCAAACCGGCCAAGTTGCATGTATTTTTCCATTTTGACAATGCGCTGATACCGGTCGCTTTCTACGCCAAGCAGTGCGATGGGCTGGCTGGCCTCGGCTCTTACAGCAAATCCGGCCCCTGACAGGATGGGCGAAACAGCCACCACACCGCGGGTCTGTTCGGCCAGACGGGCAACGGCTTCCCATTGGTCAATCGACCGCAAAGCCTGGGCCCGGGGCTGCACAATCGCCGCCGTGCTATCGGGCTTGAACGACAGTTGGTTCACCGCCAGGGGTGGCTTCAACACAATATGGGCCTGGCTGCCCAGGGTGCGGTCGATGATGGATTCCTGCAACTGGCTGATCAGCGTGGTCAGAAAAATGATGACCGCCACACCGCCCGTTACCCCCGAGAGAATCAGCACGGTTTGCATGCGGCCTTCTCTTAAATAGCGCAGGCACACCATCCAGGTGAAAGGCAGCCGAATCGCCAGTTTGGCCATAGGGGAAAGTGTTTTTCGTGGGCTACTGGGTCAGGCCTGGTACCACTGGCATATTGCCGCGCGGCGGTGAAGCCGCCTGCTCACGCACCCGGTCACCCGCCTGCAGTTGCACACCTGGCAGGATGACCTGGTCACCCTTGGTCAGGCCTTTGGTGATCTCGGTCGTGCCAGCGCCTTGCAAACCGGCCTCAACTGCGACCTGTTGGGCTTTGCTTTCTCGCTTTACCCATACGTAGAGCGCGCCAGCGCTATCTTTGCGCAACGCTTCGGTGGGCAACAACAGCGCGATTGGCACCTGCGCGGTGATGATTTCAACAGATACCGTCATGTCAGTTCTCAAAAAGTCCACGGGTGGATCAACCTGCAAGCGTAAATCGACGGTTCCGCGTTGCGGGTCTACGCCCGGCGCGATATAGATCAGGCGCGCGTCAAAGTGCCGGTCGGCGTAGGCATCGGCGGTGGCTTTGGCGCGCTGGCCGATCTTGATGAACTTCAGGTTTTTTTCGTCCACGCTGGCATGGATACGCAAATCCGAGCCACCCACCAGCGTCAGGATGGGTTTGCCAGGTTGCGCGGTTTCACCCGGGTCATTCGCCCGGCTGATCACCAAGGCCGCCGCCGGTGCCCGCAGGCTCAGGGTGTCCACTCGGACCATTGCCGCGCGCTGGGCCGAGAGTGCCTGTTCGAGCCGGGTTTGGGCAAGCGCTGTTTCGGCACCCGCGGGCTGGCTCCCCGCAGCTTGGGCCTGGGCGGCCAGCAGCGCAGCCTGGCTGGTCTGTGCCGCACGAACTGCATCATCCAGGCGAGACTGCGACACAAAACCTTGCTGGACAAGCGCCTGGGTACGTTGTAATTCCTGCTGTGACTGTCGATTGGCTGCCATTGCCTGTTCGGCCTGCTGTGCATTAACCGGGCCTTGAACGGTTTGAATCTGCCGAATCCGCATGCGGGCCTCTGCCACAGCGGCAGTGGCTTGATTGGCATTGGCACGGGCTTCGTCGTCGCGTAGTTGAACCAGCACTTGCCCGGCCAAAACGCGATCACCTTCGCGTACCAGAATGTTGTCAATGCGGCTGGTGCCTTGGCTGGCGATTTCAGTACGTGTGATGTCGGCCACCCTTCCAGAGGTCACAACCGTTTGAACCAAAGGTCCTTGGGTTACCTGGACGGTTTCAACCGCTTGGCCCCGCAAGCTGAAGTATGCGGCGATAGCGATGCCAAAACATGCGGCAAGCAAGCTGTAAAGCACTGAACGGGGAATTCGCATCAGCCTATTGTGTCGGAGCAATGGTGTAGGCGTGGCCCCCAGACTGGCTCGCCTTTGCGGTAGGTCAAGTGGCGGCGTGGTTTGAGTCAGCCTGTAGCAAGTTCAATGCGAATAATCGCGGGTTCCGGCTTTGCCATAATTATGAATTCAGTTTTCAGTTGACCTGAAGGAGACCCCACGTGACCACTTTTGCAGACTTTCACCGCCGCAGCATCGAGCAGCCGGACGCGTTTTGGGCCGAGCAGGCGCAACTGATTGACTGGAAAAACCCGCCGCAACAGATTTGTGACTACAGCAACCCGCCGTTTGCCAAATGGTATGGGGGTGGCACCACCAACTTGTGTCACAACGCGGTGGACCGGCACCTGAAAGACCGCCCAGACCAGGCAGCGCTGATTTATGTATCTACAGAAACTTTGCAAGAAAAGGTGTATACCTTTCGCCAATTGCACGTCGAAGTGCAGCGCATGGCCGCCGTGATCCGTTCGCTGGGCGTGCAAAAGGGCGACCGGGTGCTGATTTACATGCCCATGATTGCCGAAGCCGCGTTTGCCATGCTGGCCTGCGCCCGCTTGGGGGCCATTCATTGCGTGGTGTTCGGCGGTTTTGCGTCAGGCGCACTGGCTTCACGCATTGAAGACGCATCGCCCAAGCTGATCATCAGCGCCGATGCGGGTTCGCGCTCGGGCAAGGTGGTGGGATACAAGCCGCTGCTGGATGAAGCCATTCGCCTCTCCAGCTACAAGCCCGGGGCGGTGCTGCTCGTAGACCGCCAGCTTGCCGCCATGCCGCTGACCGCCGGGCGGGATCACCTGTGGGCCGATTTGGCAGCTAAGCATGTTGATGCGCAGGTCGAATGCGAATGGGTTGATGCCACGCACCCCAGCTACACCCTCTACACCAGCGGCACCACCGGCAAACCCAAAGGCGTGCAACGCGATACCGGCGGTTATGCCGTGGCGCTGGCCGCCAGCATGAAGTACATCTACTGCGGCAACCCCGGTGAAACCTATTTCTCAACCAGCGACATTGGTTGGGTGGTGGGGCACAGTTACATCGTTTATGGGCCGCTGATCGCCGGTATGGCCACCATCATGTATGAAGGGCTGCCCACCCGTGGCCTTCAAGGTGAGCCCAATGGCGGCATTTGGTGGCAACTGGTTGAAAAATACAAGGTGACGGTGATGTTCAGCGCGCCCACGGCGATTCGGGTGCTGAAAAAGCAAGACCCCGAATTGCTCACGAAATACGATTTGTCGTCGCTGCGGGCGCTGTTTTTGGCGGGCGAGCCGCTGGACGAGCCCACCTCCGAATGGATCAGCAATGGCCTTAAAAAGCCCATCATTGACAACTACTGGCAGACAGAAACCGGCTGGCCGGCTTTATGTGTGTGCCACGGGGTAGAAAAGATCCCGACGCGCCTGGGCTCCCCCGGCAAGCCCGTGTATGGCTACAACGTCAAATTGCTGGACGACCAGACTGGCGAGGAACTCACTGAAGCCAGCGCCAAGGGCGTGGTAGTTTTTGAAGGCCCGTTGCCGCCCGGCGCCATGCAAACCGTGTGGCGCGACGACGCGCGGTTCGTCAACACTTACTGGAAATCAGTGCCCGGCAAACTGGTTTACAGCACCTTTGACTGGGGCATTCGAGACAAAGACGGTTATTACTTTATTTTGGGCCGAACCGATGACGTGATCAACGTGGCCGGGCATCGCCTGGGCACGCGCGAGATTGAAGAAAGCATTGCCGCCCACGCCAACGTGGCCGAAGTGGCAGTGGTGGGTGTGGCTGATGCGCTCAAGGGCCAGGTGGCCATGGCCTTTGCCGTGGCCAAAGACGCCAGCTTGCTGGTGGACGATGCCGCCAAACTCAAGCTGGAAGGCGAGATCATGCGCCTGGTGGACAAAGACCTGGGCGCAGTGGCCAGGCCGTCGCGGGTGCGTTTTGTGACGCTGCTGCCCAAAACCCGCAGCGGCAAATTGCTGCGCCGGGCGATTCAGGCTGTCTGTGAAGGGCGTGACCCTGGCGACTTGACGACGATGGACGACCCTTCCGCGTTGCAACAAATACGTGATTTAGTTTGATATGATTGAAAAATAGGGCCTATTGTTCAAGTAATTGTTGAATAATTAGCTACTATTAATATAGTTGATACGTGCATTTATTTTATATTTAAAAATTAAATTACTTTTTAAAAACGTTTTTGTCTGACAAGCCAAACCCGCCAACGGCCCCCGCTCAGGTGGCCATTGGCACAGCAAACGAAGCGGGTGGCAAACCGGCGCGGTCGCGCTGCACCATGTGTTGCCAGGCCCATTCCCAGTCGCGCACCCTGGCGGGTTCGTCAAACAGCGGAGCTGATGGATGTAATGCAGCTAACCGGCTGCGCAAGGCGGCGATGGATTGCGGGTTGAGGCACAGCGCAACGGCCGCATTTTCATAAGCCTGGGCTGATTCAAAAACACAATCGGGCATGCCCGCCGCCGTGATGATGCTGCCGCCCAGACGCGATGCCATGTTGTGGCCGCGCAGGGTGATGGCTGGTACACCGCGTTTGAGGGCATCCACCAGCGTGTGGGTGGCATTGAAGCGCAAGGTGTCCAGGTACAGGTCGGCCAGTTGAAGCCAGGTCAACAGCTCCTGGCGAGGCAGCTTGGGCAAATGCAGAAGGCGCTTTGCATCCACACCGGCCTGCTGCGCCTCACGCGCCAGGTTTGCGCGCACCTCGGGTGGGTAGGGCGCCAGCCACAACACACTGTTGGGTGCCCGCCGCAGGATGGCCATCCAGGTGGCAAAGGTTTGCGGGTCTACCGCCAGTGCGAAAGGGTTGGAGAGCAGCACCGGCGCATGGTCTGGCAAACCAGCATCCAGACGAGACAACGATGGTGTGTGCGAAGCGTCGCCCAAACGGTCGCCCAAAACATCGCCATTGCAAGGCATCCAGCAGGTGTAGGAAAAACGGGCCAAATTCTGATAGGGTGCCAGGTCTTCCGAATCCGGGTGGGTGAAGGTGTCGCCAAACATGTATTCGCTGGGCAAGGTAGGGTCGACGCGGCTCCAGGACTGGCGCCGCATCTGAACCGGTGCCACCCGCAGTTGGCGCACCTCGGGCCGGCACCACGGGGTGTAGAAAGCGTCGTCCATCCACAAATCCAGCTTGTCCTGGCGAATGCGTTCAACAGCTTGCTGGTCAGACAATTGGCCGACTTCCACCACACTGGCACCGGTCTGGCGCAGCGCTGCCAGCGCGGCCTGATCTGAAGTGGCCATCGGCGAATACAGGTGGATGGCAAACCGGTTGTGGTCATGCAGCTGCAATTGGGCCATCAAGCCCAGTCGGTATTTTTCGTCCCCCAGATATTGCGTAGAAATGCCAATGTGAATTCGTGAATCGCCGTCGCGCGGGCGGTACGGCAAAAATGAGTCGCGAGATCGCCAATGCGGCTGCGACTTGAGCAGGGTTTCAATCGAGCCAATGGTTACCTTGCGCAAGGCCAGCTCCTGGGCTTCAGTCAAACCCAGAAACAATGCGTAGAACTGGGTGTCGCGCCAGTCGCGGATTTCACCGGTCTGCTGCACGTGGGCTAGTTTTTGCATCAGCCAGTCGGCCAATTGGGCATTGCGGCGCCAGTCGCAGGTGTTCATGGCGTCAAAACTGCGCACACAATAAAACTCGAAGGCATCCGGTGTGCTGATCGCGTGTTTCTGGAACTGTTTGGGCAGGTTGGAGGCGGCATCCCGCAGGTAGGTGTCCAAAATCTGGCGCGCGTTGGGGCCCAGCACCGCCAGCGCCTGATGAGCCGCTTCAATTTGCCCGGCGAAGGCCAGGCAGGCAAAACGGCGGATCACCACCTCGGTGGATTCCGGGAACCGTGCCACCGCCTGTTCAGAGCGCGCCAGCGCGTCCGCATCGCGTCGGGCACCGTTGAGGAAGTCGATCAGGTTGGTCCACAGAATGGCTTCTGCGGGTGCCAGCGCCACACATTGCGCCATCTTCTCAATGGCATCTTCCCACTGCCCGGTCTGTGCTGCGCGCAACGCCAGGTTGTTTAGCGCACGGACGTGGTGGGGATCCAGGGCAAGGGCGCGCGCGTAGGCATTTTGGGCCTGCGCGTCCTGACCGACAGCCTCAGCCGCTATGGCCAGATTTGCCTGGCCATCGGCATCTTCAGGATACAAATCCTGGTGGGTGTGCAGCAGTTGATAGCCGGCCTGCAGATCACCTTGGGCAGACAACACGGTGGCGCAGGCATAAAGCGCTTGGCAGTCCTGCGGGTTGGCGCGCCGGGCTTTTTGAAAGGAATGAAGAGCGGAACTCAGATGCCCGGACTCGAATTGCCGGGCACCCTGATCCATCAGGATTGCAAATGCCTCACCATCCATGGACAGGTTTGACGCTGGTCAGTTGCCCGGACGACGAGGTACAGGGAAAACCTTGGGTCAACGAATAGAGCGAGTCACGTTGGGAACGGGTGCCGAGGGCCGCTCGAAACCGGCCGCCCCCTCAATGATCCCGGAGCCCAGCGTTCCGGTGTTGGAGGTTTTGAAGATCAGCCCCAGGCGTTTGGCATCTACACCGGTGAAGAAACCCCGCACATTGGTGGTGTTGCCGCAGATCACACGGGCATTATTGGCCGTGGAGTTCAGGTTGACGCTGACCTCGGTCGTACCAAACTTGGTCAATACGCTGCCTGTGATGTCGCTGAAACTGGAGCCGAAGTTGACGGTCAGCCCCCCCGACAAAATGCTGCCGGTTTGGGAAGCCCCTGCGGTCGACGTAAAACTGGTGGTTCCGCCGAGCAGGTTGTAGCTGCCCGTGAAGCCATTGAGGGCCGCCATTTGGGAATCAGAAGTGGGTTTGCCCACAACGTAATGGATGTTGTTGGCTGCGTCGTTGGTAATGTAGGTGTTGTTGTATTTGGCAGTGGCCCAATGCCCCCAGCCCAGAAAGTCGGCATCTGCCGTCTTGCCGGCCGAACCAAAGCTGCCCAGGCTGAGCCGCTCCAGGCTGAAATTGCCGTAACCGGAACTGGGCAAGTTGTCAGTGGTGACGTATTTGTTCAGTTGGGTTTTGCCGCTGAGCGACTCCAGCGTAAGCTGGCGGGTTGCGGATTCGTTGGTGGAAAAAATGTCGCCATAACCGGTACTGCTGTTGCCGGCGAAATAGGCAATCCACGGTGTGCCGACCACCTCAATCACGGGCACAGGCACAACAACTGGTGGAACCACAACCACGGGCGGAACCACCACCGGTGAAACGACTACCGGCGGTGCGACGATCAAGGCGCTCAAGCCACCCGCGCTGACCCGGTTGCCCACCACGGTGACATCTTGCCGCGGCGCTGGCGTGGGCAGATTGGCGCGAACCAGGGTGCGAATGGGCGCCTGGTTGTTGTTGACCACCAGCGCTGTCTCGCCAGCGGTCAGGCTGACGCAACCCCCATTCGTGCAGACTTCAATTTCGTCCAGTTCCGCCGTGACACTCAAGGTGCCATCGGCGTTGTAAGAGGAACTAAACCCCGAGCCACGAATGCCCACCGTAGCCGTGGTCGTGTTGACCTTGTAGTTTTCGCGGTTGCGTTTGCCGATCAGGCCGGTGACGGCGCGCATGCTGCCGCGGGCAAAATTGACCAGAAAGCTGTCTGCCTTGCCGTCGTTGGCATCGACATAACGGGTGATGTCGAACTGGGAATTAGGCTGCAGGGCAACAATTCCACCATCCGTGAACCGGATTTGGACGCGCCCGGTGGGCCCCGTGGAAATGGAATCACCACTTTCCAGAGAGCCGCCTTTTGCAACCGCCACCACCGCAGCGCCCCGGCGGACATTAACGTCACCCGCCGTAAATTGCGCTACGCCCGCTGCGGTATGGCCCGCCAGCGGATAAGCGGCTGCCAACGCCAACACCAAAACGGCATTTTTGAGCTGAAAGTTTGGTTTCATGGTGATTCCTGTCATTCAAAATTCACGACGCACAGTGACACTGACAGTTTGGCTGTCAAACTCGTTGATGGCCACGTTGGATTTGGTTTGTGTCGAAGTGATCTGCGGCGTAACGCGCCACGCCTTGGCCGGTACCCAGGTCATGCCCAAACTTGCGTTGCTCTGGTTGTCGCTGCGGGTGACCAAAAAATTGGGATCCGGGCCACCAAAAGTGCGGGCTTCAACAGCCAGTGTTGCGAACATCGACAAGGAGTCACTGAACGGTTTTTGCAGCCCGCCGCGCAACCCGGTGAACTTGTGGCCCAGATGCGGCACAGTGCTGGCGAATTCGCTTTCCGAGCCACCATACAAACCGCCGAAGGCCATGAGCCCACCCCTGAACAGGTGGGCGTACGAGAAGCCCAACACGGTTCTTTGCACGTCACGAACGGTTTGCCCAGGGTAGCTCAGCCGGGCCGATTGAATATAGCTTCCAAATTGCCGGAAGCCGTCAAACCGATAGGTCCATTCGCCCACCAGGCCGCTGGAGTCGCGCACACGTTGGCCGCCAACGTCGTAGGTTCCAAACTGCGCAACACCAGAGAATTCATTGCGTTCAGCGCGATAGGAAACACCCGCATTTGCATCCATCTGCAGGGAGTTGAACTGGCTGGCCGCGTCACCGTTCCAGCGCCAGCCTGCGTTGACGTTGCCCAGCAAAGACCAACGCGGGTCCAGAACATGGCGGCCCGACAGGCCACCGCCCAAATTGGAAAACGCGGAGGCGGTTTTGGTGCCCGCCGGTGTGAGTGTGACCAACAGGCCACCCAGCGCCGGCACGGCAATCACATTATTGGCAGGTGCGCCGTTCACATTGCTGTCATGGCCAATACCTGCCTCGATGTAGCCTTTGATTGACGAACGCCCCGCTTCTTCAACCCGGTCGATCGCCTGCATGAACTGGTCCAGTGTGCGGGCCACTTCGACGGGAACACCTTGCTCCTTGGTTTCGGCCAAAAGACGACGCGCGCCAATAGTGTCGCCCACCGCAAACAGCGCCCTCGCCAATTCAGCCCTTGCCCGCGTGTTGGCGGGCTGTACAACGACCACCCGTTCGAGCGCAAAAATCGCCCGGTTGAATTCACCGGCCTGATTGGCGGCGACACCCAATACCAGGTCAAAATCTGCATCACCCGCTCGGGCGGTTTCTTGTGGCGCGAGCAAATCGAAAGCTGCCTTGCCTTGGTCTTTTTCTGACAGCGCCACGGCCTGGCGAACCAGGTCATCCACCAGGGCCAGTGATGTCGTTGGCAATGCCAAAAGGGCCAGGATTGCGACGACGCTGCCGGTTAACCGGAAAGCCTTGGGTAAATTGTGCAGGCGCATAAGTATCCTTTTGTCAACTCAGGAGCAAAAACAGCAGGCTTGAAAACACGACCTCTGATGTTACGGGTGAAAGGCCAAATCTATTGTGTTGGAGAGCGCATTTTGAGACAAATCCAGCCAAAAGGCCAGTTAATGTGCACGATTGGCAGCACCTGCAATTCTTTGAACCGCCAGCGGGTAAAGCGTTGGCTATTCTGGCGAGAACCGGGCATCGCTTTTTTTAAAACTATTCAGAGCTTTGCGTTCCCCTGGCTACAATACTCCTAGCTTCGGCCCTTCCCAGGCATCAGTCGCATCCGCCAACCGGTTCAGCCGTGTCGCGGAAGGTCATCCAACCATCAAAGTTTCCCAAAGGGGAACGGAGGTCAGCGTCAATATGAGTCAAGTTCCGCCTACACAGGCATCCGGTCAAGGCCAGGGTTCCGTTTACGGTGCCTATCACGCCACCACGTATCTCTTCGGCGGCAACGCGCCCTATGTCGAAGAAATGTATGAAAACTACCTCGCCAATCCAGGCAGTGTGCCCGATTCCTGGCGAGACTATTTCGATGCCCTCCAATATGTTCCGGCCGTAGACGGCAGCAACACCAAAGACGTGCCGCATCTGCCGGTGGTCAACGCGTTTGCAGAGCGCGCCAAACAAGGCGGCACCCAGGTCGTGATGGCCACGGGCGCTGATTCCGAAATGGGCCGCAAACGCACGGCCGTGCAGCAGCTGATCGCCGCCTATCGCAATGTGGGCGCACGCTGGGCTGATCTGGATCCGCTCAAGCGGGCTGAGCGCGAAAAGATTCCGGAGCTGGAACCTTCTTTTTACGGTTTCAATGATGCCGACCAGGAAACCGTGTTCAATACCAGCAACACATTTTTTGGCCGCGACACGATGCCGCTGCGCGAGTTGTTGAATGCCTTGCGCGAGACCTATTGCGGCACGATTGGCGCCGAATACATGTACATGACCGACCAGGGTCAAAAGCGCTGGTGGCAGCAAAAACTGGAGGCGGTGCGCAGCAAGCCCCGATTTTCGGCTGAGAAAAAGCGCCACATACTGGATCGTTTGACGGCCGCTGAGGGGTTGGAGCGGTTTTTGCACACCAAGTATGTCGGGCAAAAGCGCTTTTCACTGGAAGGCGGCGAAAGTTTCATTGCGGCCATGGATGAGCTCATCCAGGGCGGTGGCAGTGTGGGCTTGCAAGAAATTGTGATTGGCATGGCGCACCGCGGCCGGCTCAACGTGCTGGTCAATTCGCTTGGCAAGTTGCCCGCTGATTTGTTTGCCGAGTTCGACCACACCGCCCCGGAAGATTTGCCCAGTGGCGACGTGAAATACCACCAGGGCTTCAGTTCAGATGTGTCCACCCCTGGCGGGCCGGTTCATTTGACGCTTGCTTTCAACCCATCGCACCTTGAAATCGTGAACCCGGTGGTGGAGGGGTCGGTAAGGGCGCGCATGGACCGCCGCGGTGACCCCAAAGGCCTGCAAGTGTTGCCGGTGCTGGTGCACGGCGATGCCGCATTTGCCGGGCAAGGCGTGGTGATGGAGACTCTGGCGTTAGCCGAAACCCGCGGTTATTTCACGGGTGGGACGGTGCATATCGTTATCAACAACCAGATTGGTTTTACCACCAGTGACCCGCGCGACAGCCGCTCGACCCTCTACTGCACCGATGTGGTGAAGATGATTGAAGCGCCGGTGCTGCATGTCAACGGCGATGACCCGGAAGCCGTTGTCATGGCGACCCAGCTGGCGCTGGAATACCGCATGGAGTTCCACAAAGATGTGGTGGTAGACATCATATGTTTCCGCAAACTGGGTCACAACGAGCAAGACACGCCGGCGCTGACGCAGCCCTTGATGTACAAAAAAATCGGGGCGCATCCCGGTACCCGCAAACTCTACGCCGACAAGCTGTCGGCCCAAGGCATGGGGGCCACGCTGGGTGACGACATGGTCAAGGCGACCCGGGCGGCGTTGGATGCCGGTAAGAACACATTTGATCCGGTCATCACCAATTTCAAGAACAAATATGCGGTGGATTGGGTGCCTTACCTCGGCAAGAAATGGACGGACGCGGGTGACACCGCTATCCCCAGTGCTGAGTGGAAGCGCCTGGCTGAAAAAATCACCACCATCCCCGAGTCCGTTACGCCACACAACCTGGTGAAAAAGGTCTATGCAGACCGTGCCGCCATGGGCCGTGGCGAAATCCCGGTGGATTGGGGCATGGGCGAACACATGGCATTTGCCTCCCTGGTGGCCAGCGGCTACCCGGTGCGCTTGTCGGGTGAAGACTGTGGCAGGGGCACCTTCACGCACCGGCATGCGGTTATTCACGACCAGAACCGCGAAAAATTCGATGAAGGCACCTACACGCCGTTGCAGAATGTCGCGCCTAGCCAAGCGCCTTTTGTGGTGATCGATTCGATTCTGTCGGAAGAGGCGGTGCTGGCGTTTGAATACGGTTACGCATCCAATGACCCGAACACCTTCGTGATCTGGGAAGCCCAGTTTGGTGATTTCGCCAACGGTGCTCAGGTGGTGATCGACCAGTTCATTGCCAGTGGCGAAGTGAAGTGGGGCCGTGTCAACGGCATCACGCTGATGTTGCCGCATGGTTATGAAGGGCAAGGCCCCGAACACAGTTCGGCACGGCTGGAGCGTTTCATGCAGTTGGCGGCTGACACCAATATGCAGATCGTGCAGCCCACCTCGGCCAGCCAGATCTTCCATGTGTTGCGCCGGCAAATGGTGCGTAACCTGCGCAAACCGCTGGTCATCATGACGCCCAAGTCGCTGTTGCGCGCCAAAGATGCGGCGTCGCCCTTGAGCGAATTCACCAAAGGTGGCTTTCAGACCATCATCCCTGAAAACCGCGAAGAAGTGATTAAAAAGGCCGACAAAGTCAAACGCATGGTGGTGTGCTCGGGTAAGGTTTACTACGACCTGGTACGCAAGCGAGAAGAAAAAGGCCACGATGACACCGCCTTGGTTCGTGTCGAGCAGTTGTACCCGTTCCCGCACAAGGCGTTTGCCAACGAGCTCAAAAAATACCCCAACGTGACCGACGTTGTGTGGTGCCAGGACGAGCCGCAAAACCAGGGGGCCTGGTTTTTTGTGCAGCACTACATCCATGAAAACATGACCGAAGGCCAGCGCCTGGGTTATTCGGGCCGCGCCGCTTCGGCATCGCCTGCCGCGGGTTATTCACATCTGCACCAGGAGCAACAAAAGGCCTTGGTGGACGGCGCCTTTGGCAAGCTCAAAGGTTTTGTGCTGACCAAATAAGGAAACTGCCGACACGTTGTGCGGCAATTTCTCCGCTTGTTCGATGGGACTTGCGCCCGTCAATGCGCGGTCTTGCTGCTTCGAAATTTTTTGGATTGAATGAACTGAGGTTTGATATGGCTATTGTTGAAGTAAAAGTCCCGCAACTGTCGGAGTCTGTGGCAGAGGCCACCTTGTTGCAGTGGAAGAAAAAAGTGGGCGATGCTGTTGCCATCGATGAAATATTGATCGAGGTGGAAACCGATAAAGTGGTGCTGGAAGTTCCGGCTCCTGCGGCGGGTGTGCTGGCGGAACTGGTGATGGGTGACGGGAGTACCGTCGCTGCCGAACAATTGATTGCCCGAATCGATACTGAGGGCAAGGCTGGCGGTGCGATAGCCGCTGCTGCTACGGCCCAGGCCGTGGCAGCGCCTGCGTTTGCGGTTTCGGCCACACCTGGCACAAGTGCTGGCATTGCCATGCCAGCCGCTGCCAAGTTATTGGCAGACAACCAGATCGCCAGCACCTCGGTAGCCGGCACTGGCAAAGATGGCCGTATCACCAAGGGCGACGTATTGGCTGCGGTAGCCTCGGGCGGTGTCGCACAGGTACCCCAGCCCGCCAAGGCGGTAGTGGCCGTCGCGTCGGCTTTGCCCTCGGTAGCGGTGGGCAGTTCTTTGCCGCAAGTGGCCACCAAATCATCGTCATTTGGCCCCCGGCCCGAGCAGCGCGTGCCCATGAGCCGTTTGCGCGCACGGGTGGCAGAGCGTTTGCTGCAATCGCAATCGACGAACGCGATCTTGACCACCTTCAACGAAGTCAACATGGCGCCGGTAATGGAAATGCGCAAGCGTTTCCAGGAAAAATTCGAGAAGGAGCATGGCGTCAAGATCGGCTTCATGAGCTTTTTTGTGAAAGCGGCTGTTCACGCGCTCAAAAAATTCCCCGTCATCAATGCTTCGGTCGATGGCACCGACATCGTCTACCACGGCTACTTTGACATCGGCATCGCCGTGGGCAGCCCGCGCGGCCTGGTGGTACCGATTTTGCGCAATGCCGATCAGATGAGTTTTGCCGACATCGAGAAAAAGATCGCCGAATACGGTGCCAAGGCACGTGACGGCAAACTGGGCATGGAAGAGATGACCGGCGGCACCTTCTCGATCAGCAATGGCGGTACTTTTGGCTCGATGTTGTCCACACCGATCATCAACCCGCCGCAGTCGGCGATTCTGGGTGTGCACGCCACCAAAGACCGCGCCGTGGTTGAAAACGGCCAAATCGTGATTCGCCCCATGAACTACCTGGCCATGAGTTATGACCATCGCATCATCGATGGCCGCGAAGCGGTGCTAGGCCTGGTGGCCATGAAAGAGGCCCTGGAAGACCCAGCCCGTTTGTTGTTTGATATTTAAGGATTGGCCATGGCAAAACAGTTTGATGTGGTCGTTATTGGTGGTGGCCCGGGCGGTTATGTGGCGGCGATTCGCGCGGCGCAATTGGGATTCAGTGTTGCCTGTGTCGACGAATGGAAAAATGCCAAGGGTGGCCCGGCCTTGGGTGGTACCTGTACCAATGTGGGCTGTATTCCGAGCAAGGCCTTGCTGCAAAGCTCCGAGCATTATGAACATGCGGGCAAGCACTTCGCAGACCATGGCATAGGTGTGACGGGCCTCTCGCTGGATGTCGCCAAAATGCTGGGTCGCAAAGACACGGTGGTCAAGCAGAACAATGACGGCATCCAGTTTTTGCTGAAGAAAAACAAGGTTGCGTTTTTCCACGGGCGCGGCGCTTTTGAAAAGGCATCAGAGACCGGCTACGACATCCAGGTGTCCGGCGCTGCCGAGGAAACCATTTCCGCCAAACACGTCATTCTGGCTACTGGATCCAACGCACGGCCACTGCCGGGCACGCCGTTTGATGAAGAAAACATCCTCTCCAATGACGGCGCTTTGCGGATCGGCGTGGTGCCCAAAAAGTTGGCGCTGATCGGTTCTGGCGTGATTGGGCTAGAGATGGGCTCGGTCTGGCGGCGTTTGGGCGCCGACGTGACCGTTCTTGAGGCTTTGCCAATATTTTTGGGCGCTGTGGATGAGCAAATCGCCAAAGAAGCCAAAAAGGCGTTTGACAAGCAGGGTTTAAAGATCGAGCTGGGTGTGAAGGTCGGCGACATTGCGGCCAGCAAAAAAGGCGTGTCGGTGGCTTACACCAATGCCAAAGGAGAGGCGCAATTGCTGGAGGCAGAAAAACTCATCATCTCAATTGGCCGCGTACCCAATACCACCGGTCTACAGACGGAAAACGTCGGCCTGAAGCTCGACGAGCGCGGCGCGATTGTGGTGGATGAGCATTGCAAAACCAACCTGCCCAACGTGTGGGCGGTGGGTGACGTAGTGCGTGGCCCCATGCTGGCCCACAAGGCCGAGGAAGAGGGCGTGGCCGTGGCCGAGCGCATTGCGGGCCAGCATCCACACCTGAACTTCAACACCGTGCCGTGGGTGATTTACACCTCGCCGGAGATCGCCTGGGTGGGCCAAACCGAGCAGCAGCTCAAGGCAGCAAGTGTGGCTTACAGGGCGGGCACATTCCCGTTTTTGGCGAATGGCCGGGCGCGGGCCTTGGGCGATACGACCGGCATGGTGAAGATGTTGGCAGATGCTGTAACGGATGAAATTCTGGGCGTGCACATCGTTGGCCCGCAAGCCAGCGAGCTGATCGCCGAGTGCGTGATGGCCATGGAGTTCCGCGCCAGCAGTGAAGATATCGCACGCATTTGCCATGCACATCCGTCGTTGAGTGAATCCACCAAAGAGGCGGCATTGGCGGTGGACAAGCGAACCATCAACTTCTGAAAATTACAATATTAATTTTAATAATTATTCATAGATAAATAAGCATAATTTCTCTTATAAAATACTCATTGTTTGATATTTTAAATGTAGCATATATGATTATTTTATTATAAAATTATTTAAATTTACTAAAAAAGACTAAAAATCTGTTTGTGAGCGTCTCTTCTGTCTACCAGGCCGAGCTAAAAAGCCGCCGCTACACGTCCGATCCGGCCCAACTGCGAGCCATTGCTGCGCTGGAACGATGCGCTGACGAATGGGTGGTCTACAAGGCGGCCCGCTCCACCGCCTTGAAGAAACTCATCAACCGGCCGCCCATCCCACGGGGCGTGTACTTGTATGGCGGGGTAGGGCGGGGAAAGAGTTTTTTGATGGACTGTTTTTTCAACGCGGTGCCGGTGCAGCGTAAAACCCGCCTGCATTTCCACGAATTCATGCGTGAGGTGCATCGTAAACTCAGCGATTTGCAGGGCACGGTGAACCCGCTGGATGTCTTGGCCAAGGAGATGTCGCGCAAATTCCGGCTCATCTGTTTCGATGAGTTCCATGTAGCCGAAATCACCGATGCGCTGATCTTGCACCGCCTGCTGGCGGCCTTGTTTGAGAATGGTGTTGGTTTTGTCACCACCTCCAATTTCAAGCCGGATGACCTGTACCCTGGCGGCATGCACCGCGACCGGATTTTGCCTGCTATCGCCCTGCTCAATGACCATCTTGAGGTGGTTAATGTTGACAACGGCACCGACTACCGCCGCCGCACGCTGGAGCGCCTGCAGATGTACCACACGCCGCTGGGTGCGCAGGCCGATTCAGCCATGCGCAGTGCCTTCAACCAGCTGTCTGAAACGCGGGACGAAGACCCGGTGCTGCACATTGAAGCCCGGGAAATCCATGCCTTACGGCGCGCCGGTGGGCTGGTCTGGTTTGATTTCAAAACCCTGTGTGGTGGCCCCCGTTCGCAAAACGATTACCTTGAAATCGCCACCCAATTCCATACTGTTTTGCTTAGCGACGTACCCAAGATGGAAGTGCGCATGGCCTCTGAAGCGCGCCGCTTCACCTGGCTGGTGGACGTGTTGTATGACCGGCGCGTCAAACTCATCCTGTCGGCGCAAGTGCCCCCCGAATCACTTTACCTGGAAGGACCGCTGTCGCACGAGTTCCCTCGGACGGCTTCGCGGTTGAACGAGATGCAGTCCAAGGATTACCTGGACCTCGAACGCCGCCAGGTAGAAACCAGTCTGACATGAGATGGCCACACTTTGCCGTGAGCCGTGCGCTGGTTTTCCGGTTCGTATGGGCATGGGCACTGGCAGGCAGTTTGGCGTTAGTGGGCCCGCTACCCGCGCTGGCCCAGCCGCAAGATACGGATACCCAACGCACCCGTATCTTGCAGGAGCGCAAAACCATCGAGGCCCAATTTGCCCAAGACGAAGTAGCCTGTTACCAGCGCTTTGCCGTTACCGATTGTCTGACGCAACGCCGCCGGGAGCGGCGCGATCACATCTCGGATTTACGCCGACAGGAGGTTTTGCTCAATCTGGCGGATGCCCGGGCCAAAGGATCAGAACAAATTTCGCGCCGCGAAGGGCCGTTGTCGACTGAATTGCTGGTGAACGACGCAATCCGCCTGCTTGAGGAGCAGGCGACCCAGCAGCAACGCCTGGAACGCATGGACGAGCGTATAGCAGCCCGCCAGCAGGCGATGGCGCGAGAGGCTGAAAACACCCGCCAGCAAATGGCGCGTGAAAATCAAAAACGCCAGGAAGATGCGCAGCGTGAATCTCGACGCGCCGATGAAGCGGCCAACCAGCGTGCCTATGACGAACGTCAATTGCGGGCGCAGCAAAAAACGCAAGAACGCCTGAAACGGGAAGAAAGCCCAGAGCCCGTGAAACCTTAAAAGCGTAGTTTCACTTTCAAATCATTGTTGTAGTAGGCGTGCCGACGAAGACAGTGCTGTCGCACGGCTAGGAGACACAGCGACCGACAGTAATGATTTGGAGATGGAATTATTCGGTCAGGGGTTCGAGCTTGACGATCACCAGCGACAGGTTGTCGCCGCCGCCATTACCCCTGGAGCGGGCTTTTTCAATCAGAAATTCGGTTGCTTCACGAGCTGACAAGGTCGACAAAACCGAGCCTAATTCGGCATTGGTGAAATAGTGCCAAACGCCGTCACTGCAGGCGAGCAGTACATCGCCCGCCCTTAACTTGGGCACAAAATGGACATCGGCCGTGGGGTCGGTTTCAGCGCCCAGGCAACTCATCAAAATATTGGACTGCGGGTGGCTGTTGGCCTGTTCTTCGTTCAGCTCACCCCGGTTAACCAGGGCTTGCACATAGGAATGATCCATGG
Source organism: Rhodoferax sp. (assembly GCA_031418135.1). Lineage (GTDB taxonomy): Bacteria > Pseudomonadota > Gammaproteobacteria > Burkholderiales > Burkholderiaceae_C > JANYCG01. The sequence goes on from JANOWY010000530.1 coordinate 21,050, forward strand.
AGCGTTTGACCAGTTTGGAGCCATGGTAGTGGTAGACCCTCGAATCGCCCGAATGGATCCAGTGGCAATCGCCCCCGGGGTTGATCAGAAAGGCCACCACGGTGCTGTGGGGTTCTTCTTCCGCCGAAATGGCCGTGAGCTTGATCACCACGTGCGCCTCTTCCACCAGTTGGCGCAGCATGGCCTGGGCATCGTCGGTGTCCGGAGAGTAGCGCTCGAACAGTTGTTTTGCTGTCAGCATGACCTGGTCAGAGGCCTTTCGCCCGCCGCTGCGGCCACCCATACCGTCTGCAACCACTGCCAAGATACAACCGTTGGTCCGGTGGTGCTTGAGCAATGCCACCTGATCCTGCTGGTAGTCCCGGTCACCCTTGTGGATGCCGGTCGAGGCGGTAAGTCGGTAACCTTTGTACATGTCTTGAATTATTGGCCAGCCTGAATGAACATTGACGAGTTAGGACGTATTATCGAACCAAGTCGGAGCCAGTGGCTGACCAACTGGCCCTCCAGTGCCGGGCAAATACCCTATACGCTTCCATATCTCTTGGACAACAACCTGCATTCTCCCAACCGGCGCCTGATCGAGCTGCAAATTGAGCATTCTGATTTGAATGCCCTGATAGACCTCGCCGCTGAGGCTCCTGTACCGGATGAATTGTTGATGAAACGCTTGAAAAAGCGGCGCCTGAAATTGCGCGACGATCTGGTGCGATTGCAAAATATGACCGATCCTGATGACCAGGCGTGATGTCAAGTTGTGCGGTGGCGGTGTGAAAACCAGGCTCCATTCAGCACTTGCGGTGCCGGTGTGAGCCTGATTCAACAGGTGGGACAGGCCTTTGGCCCCGATAGCCTGCTGGCTCGGGCACTTCCGACGTTTCGGGCGCGGGAGGGGCAAACCCAAATGGCGTTGGCCGTCGCCCGAACCCTGCAAAACGGCGGTGCCCTGGTGGTGGAGGCGGGTACCGGTGTCGGCAAAACTTTTTCTTATTTGGTGCCCGCCTTGATGAGCGGACAACGGGTTTTGCTTTCTACCGCCACGAAAAACCTGCAAGACCAGTTGTTCCGGCGCGATTTGCCGCTGCTGGTCAAAACGCTGGGTTTGCCGGTGCGCACCGCTTTGCTCAAGGGCCGTTCCAGCTACCTGTGCCTGCATCGCCTGGACAGCGCCAGGCAAGACAACGCCTCGGCAGATGCCTGGAGCCAGCGGGCCTTGGCCCGCATTGAGCGCTGGGCGCAAAGCACGGCCAGTGGTGATCTGGCTGAATTGCCGGGGTTGGACGAGCGTTCACCGCTGATTCCACTGGTGACATCGACGCGCGAGAATTGCCTGGGTTCTCAATGCCCGCAGTTCAAGGCTTGCCACGTCAATCTGGCACGGCGGGAAGCGCTGGGCGCAGATTTGGTGGTGATCAACCACCATCTGTTTTTTGCTGATTTGGCGGTGCGTGAGTCCGGCATGGCAGAGCTTTTGCCCAGCGTCAACGCGGTGGTGTTTGACGAAGCCCATCAACTGAACGAAATTGGCGTTCAGTTCCTCGGACGATTTTTAAGCACCAGCCAGGCACTTGATCTGGCCCGCGACATGTTGGCGACCGGCCTGACGTTGGCGCAAGGCCTGGCCGATTGGCAAGGCCTGGTTGGCAGTTTTGAGCGTTCGGTGCGAGACCTGCGCTTGTTGGCTGGCAAACAAACAGCAGGCGCCAAACTGCGCTGGACGGGCCCAGCACCCGATGGTCTGCATGCGGCCACTTGGGACGATGGCTTGGCCTTGCTTCTGGAAACCGCTGGATTGCTACAGGACGCACTGGCCCTGGTGGCCCAAACCGCACCCGAATTCCCCCGTTTGCGCGAGCGCCTGAGCGAGCTGGCCGACCGTGCCGCAACGTTTCGTCAGGCCTGCCCTGCCAATGCAGTGCGCTGGCTGGAAGTGTCACAGCACCTGCGGTTGGTTGAATCGCCGTTGGATATCGCCGATGCGATGCGTGACAAGGTGCTCAAAGTGGATGCCGAACAGCCTTCAGGCAAAGCCTGGATATTCACCTCGGCCACGTTGGGCGATGCATCGGGCCTCAAGTGGTTCACCGAACCCAATGGTTTGCAAGATGCCGAATTGTTGCGGGTTGACAGCCCGTTTGATTACCCGAACCAGGCGGCAGTTTATGTGCCCGCTGGGTTGGTCAAACCAGGCGATGCAGCCCATAGCCAACAGGTGGCCGATGTGGCGGCCCAAGCTGCGCTGGTATTGGGCGGACGCACCTTGGTGCTCACCACCACCTTGCGGGCGTTGCAGGCCATTGGCGAATGCCTGCGCAAAAGTCTGGAGGGCGCAGACAACATCGAGGTGCTGGTGCAGGGCCAACGACCCAAGGGCGAATTGACCGAGCGCTTCCGGTTGGGCAATTCACAGGGTGGGCCAGGCTGCGTGCTGGTGGCTTCGGCTTCGTTTTGGGAAGGGGTTGATTTGCCCGGCGATGCCTTGCAGCTGGTCATCATCGACAAGCTGCCGTTCCCGCCCCCCAATGATCCGCTGGTTGAAGCCCGTTCCCAGCGGCTGGAGGCCGCAGGGCGAAGTCCGTTCAATGAGTTCTTTTTGCCGGAGGCCGCCGTTTCGCTAAAGCAAGGTGCCGGGCGGCTGATTCGGCGGGAAACCGATCAGGGGTTGCTGGTCTTGTGCGACCCCCGTTTGTCTTCCATGTCCTATGGGCGCCGGCTCATGGCGGCCCTGCCGCCCATGAAGGTTTTGCGGACTTCAGACGCTTTTCAGGCCCAACTGGCGGCGCTGGCCGAATCTACCAAAGCCGCCACCCCGAGTTAGCCGTGGTTTTTTCTGCCTTGCCCCAGTAGGCGCTTTTAGGGTAGTTTTTTTCCAAAACCCGCTGCGTGTCGTCGCGCAATTCCTTGAGGCCCAGGGCTTCATAAGACTTCAAAATGATAAACATGGCTTCCTCGGCAGCCGGCACACCGCGGTAGTCGTTCACGGCCGACTGGGCCCGGTTGATGGCGGCCAAATAAGCGCCGCGCCCAAAATAATATCGTGCCACGTGCACTTCATATTGGGCCAGCGAATTGACGATATAGGTCATTCGCAGGCGTGCGTCGGCCGTGTATTTGGATTCCGGGAAGCGAGTCGCAAGCTCCCTGAATGCTTCAAAAGACTCCTTTGAAGCCCGTTGATCCCTTTCGGACAAGTCCTGGTTTGAAAAAGAAGAAAACAGGCCTAAGTCGTCGTTGAAATTGATGATGCCTTTGAGGTACAGCGCGTAATCAAGTGCCGGGCTGGCCGGGTGCAGTTTCATGAAACGCTCAAGGGTAGACAAGGCTTCGGCGGTTTCATTGCCCTTGTAGCGCGCATAGGCACGGTCGAGCTGCGCTTGTTGGGCCAGCGGGGTTCCCGCGGCCCGGCCTTCGAGTTTTTCCAGCAGCGTGGCGGCTTTGTCAAAGGAGCCGGCCGCCATTTCGTCTTTGGCTTCGGCGTAGATCCGGTTGGGGCTCCAGCCGGCCGTTGGGTCGGCTTCTACTGAAGCGCAGCCGACATTCAGCAGCGCTGCCGCCAGTATGGCCAAGGGCAATGCGCCAATACGCAGCGATCGTTTCAGACTGTAAAAAACCGATAATGGGGTGATGCGCATGGCTTTCTCAATTGACGATCTGGACCGGTGATGATTATATCGGGCGGCCCATTGTCAAATGGCGTTTCGCCATGTGCCCTGCCATCAAGCACGGTGTTGCCTGACGATCCGTTGCAGACGCCGCTGGACGATGCCGGCACCGCCGACGCAGAATGCGAAGTCAGGGAATTTACGATCGCCGCTGAAACCCACGGCAAACGCCTGGATCAGGCCTTGGCTTTGCTGGTTCCCGAGTTCTCCCGCAGCTACCTGCAACGCCTGATCGAAGAGGGTGCCGTCAGCTTGGCGCAGGCTGTGGTCACCAAGCCAGCTCAACGGGTTCAGGCTGGAACCAGAGGGCGCGTGGAAATGCGTCCGACCGAGCAAAGCCAGGCCTTCAAAGCTGAGCTCATCCCGATTGTCGTGCTGTATCAGGATGCACATGTTCTGGTTGTCAACAAACCGGCCGGTTTGGTGGTTCATCCTGCGCCCGGCAATTGGACCGGCACGTTGTTGAATGGCTTGCTGGCGCTAGACACTGCTGCAGCAAGCCTGCCCAGAGCGGGTATCGTGCACCGGCTGGACAAAGACACCAGCGGCTTGATGGTGGTGGCTCGCTCCAGGCTCGCGATGGAAGGTTTGGTTCGCAAAATCGCGGCGCGTGAAGTGTCGCGCAAATATTTGGCAATTACCGATCGGCCTTGGATTGGCGCGCATCAGGTGGATGTCGAAAACGCGATTGGCCGAGACCCGGCCAATCGCCTGCGCATGGCCGTGGTCGACGGTGTCCGCAACGCTGGCAAGCCGGCCAAAACAACCTTGAGACAAGTCGCTGTGCATCCAAGTGAGAAGCCACCAGAATCATCAGGCACCTTGGCGGCCGATTCATTGCGAACGCAATCCAACACGGTCTCAAAAAACAAACCCAAAATGCAGGAAACCGCCAGCCTGGTGCTGTGCACCTTGCATAGCGGGCGCACCCACCAGATCCGGGTTCACATGGCCCATCAGGGGATGCCATTGGTTGGCGATGCCGTCTATGGCGGCAGCACCCATTTGGGCATGGCCCGACAGGCGCTTCATGCCTGGAAACTGGCCTTTTTGCACCCGGTAACGCAGCAGCCACATCATTTTGAGGCGCCCGTTCCGGACGACATGGTCCAACTAAGTCAGCGCTTGGGCTTACGTTACAATGCGACTAGCTTGGCAGCTCGATCGCATCAAGTGTTTTCCTGATGTTTTTTTGGTGAATTTCGCAGGCCGCGTCGTTCGGGCGACGTTTAGTTGCTAAATAGACTGCTGTAATGGTTGCCGTGATGGTCGCCTAGTTCTTACCGCCTCTGGAACCTGGCCTGTGAGCCAGTCCGTGAACCCAGCTCCTGAAACCAGTTCTTATACCCAGTGCGCAGCCGACCCGTTGGTTTTTGACAATGATTCTGGTGGTGCGCCTCGACAATCCGGTTTGATTATGAATACGGTGGATGCCAAACGCCTTCTTGAAACAGCGCTGATCTGTGCTCTGGCACCTTTGCCGCTGAAGGAACTCAGGGTTCTTTTCGATGAGCAGGTGGGTGATGACACGCTGAAGCTGCTGTTGGCTGACTTGCAGCTTGATTGGACCCAACGTGGCGTGGAACTGGTTTGTGTGTCGACCGGATGGCGCTTTCAAAGCCGGCCCGAGTTGCGCCACTATCTGGATCGCCTGAACCCCGAAAAACCCGCCCGCTATACCCGCGCCACGCTTGAAACACTGGCTATCATTGCTTACCGGCAACCCGTTACGCGTGGCGATATGGAAGATATCAGGGGTGTCACCATCAATTCGCAGTTGCTCAAACAGCTGGAAGACCGGGGCTGGGTAGAAGTCATTGGCCACCGCGAAACCGTTGGGCGACCTGCATTGTTTGCCACCACCCGCCAGTTTCTGGATGACCTGGGACTGGCATCGCTCGACCAATTGCCGCTGTTGCAAAAAGCCGCGCTGGACACCTTGGCAAGTGACGCGTTGGATGGGGCCGCCCAAACGGAAGCAGATGCAGGTGATTTCAACGCCGGGTTGGCGTTTGATGCGGATCAAGGCCGGATGCCCGAGCGGTATGTTGATGCATTGTCAAAGCTTGCTGAAACATCTGAACCTGTTGAATTTGCCCAAACCGCCCAGACAGCCAAGGCCAATGCCCCAACGATGCGGACAAACGACCCCACCCCGCTGGCCAGTGGTACCCGAGAGACCCTTTCATGAATCCCAATACACCTTTGCCTGGCTTGTCTGATGCCCCAGATTCGGATATATCTGATATTGAAAAAATTCTAAAATATAAGTCAGAAATTGTTGATATAAATAATGAACAAATCGCTATTTTAAATGATGACAAATTGTATATAAATATATCAAAAAACGAAAAAAAAGATAACGAAGTTGAATTGAATAGGTTTGAAAATGACCTGCCGGAAGTAGCCCAAAACCATCCACAAGCTGGTTCCCTTGGCACGGAACGGGTCGCCACCGAATCTCACGGAAAAGGGACCGAAATGGCTGGCGCGGATTTATTTGACGAGGTGATCTCGGGCCAGTTTGATGCCCAATTGGCCGATGGCGCCGCGCCGATCCTCAAGCGGGTCTTGCAGCCCCAGGCAGAAGCGCCCAAACTGCACAAGGTGTTGGCGCAATCGGGCATGGGTTCGCGCCTGGAGATGGAGCAACTCATCGTCGAAGGGCGCATCACGGTCAACAACGAGCCCGCGCACATTGGGCAGCGAATCCAGTTTGGTGACCACATCAAGGTCAACGGCAAACCGATTCGGGTGCGGATTGACCCGCCGCCGCCCAGGGTCATTGCTTACCACAAGCCTGCTGGCGAAGTGGTTACCCATGACGACCCGCAAAATCGGCCCACGGTGTTTCGCAGACTGCCCAAATTGCATCAGGGCAAATGGCAATCGGTGGGGCGGCTGGATTTGAATACCGAGGGCCTGCTGCTGTTCACCAATTCGGGTGGCCTGGCCAACAACCTGATGCATCCACGGTTTGGGCTGGAACGCGAATACGCCGTGCGGGTCTTGGGCAATCTCAGCACTGAAGAAAAGCGCAAGCTCCTCGATGGCGTCACCCTGGAAGACGGCATCGCCCAGTTTGGTTCCATCGAAGCCGGTGGGGGTGAAGGTGCCAACTGCTGGTACCGGGTCACCATTTCGGAGGGGCGCAACCGGGAGGTGCGTCGGATGATTGAGGCGGTCGGCCATGCGGTTAGCCGCCTGATCCGCATCCGTTATGGTGCCATGATGTTGCCCAAAGGCCTTAAGCGGGGTGCGTGGATGGAACTCGATGAGCGTGACATTCGACTGCTCAATGATGCGGTAGACCGCAGTGGGTCGCCTGATCGGAAAGGCTCTGGCTCTGGGCCATCACGGCAGCCGGGCGGGAACAGTGGACCGACTGGGCCAACCAGCCGGCCACTGCGCGGACCACGGCGCAGTCAGACCGGTAGTCAGCCACGGGGCCCTCAAGGCGGTGATCCGAGGGGGCGGTCGTCAGGTCAGCAACAGGCGGGTCGCTCGGGTGGTTTTTCGGAACAGGATCTGGAGTTTCAGCCGCCGTCGAGTCCGGCAACGCCCGCATTCCAAGGGCCGCGTGGGCGTACCGGCGGGGCGCGCGGCAATGACAACCGAAACCAGGTGCGCAATTCGTCGAATCATGCGTTTCCCAGCGACCGGGCGGCACCACAGGACAGGCCTCCCGCAGGTAACCAGCCGGATCCGATGAAAACCTCGCTAGGATACATCGGAGCCGATAGTTTCTCCAGGCAGCGCCAGGGCCCACGCCGGCAAGGCGGCTTCAACGGATCCGGTGGGCCTGGTCGACCGGGTGGATCAAATGGCCCCGGCGGACCCCGAGGCCCAGGCGGCAATGGTGGGGGTGGGGGTACCAGAAGCGGAAATCGCGGCAATGGGGGACGCGGCCGCCGGTAATTTTGCCTGCCACAGGTTAAAATCTAGGGCTTTGCCTGGCAGCGCAAAATTACCCGTCTTTACGCCAGGCTTCTTTTCAAATGATTCAATTCAGGAACTCCAAATGACTATCGAACGCACACTGTCCATCATCAAGCCGGACGCCGTTGCCAAAAACGTAATCGGCCAGATTTATGCCCGTTTTGAGGGTGCAGGCTTGAAGGTGGTTGCTGCGCGCATGGTGCATTTGTCGCGTGGCGATGCCGAAGCGTTTTATGGCGTTCACAAGGCACGTCCATTTTTCAAGGATCTGGTCGAGTTCATGATCTCCGGCCCCGTGATGATTCAGGCTTTGGAGGGCGAAGGCGCCATCCTGAAAAACCGTGACCTGATGGGCGCAACGGACCCGAAAAAAGCCGCTCCTGGCACGATCCGCGCCGATTTTGCCGACAGCATTGATGCCAACGCAGTTCACGGCTCTGACGCGGCTGAAACGGCGGCCGTTGAAATCGCGTTTTTCTTCCCCGGCATGAACGTTTATTCGCGTTAATCGGGAATAAAGCCGGACATACAGCGGAAATCGGTCGCCGATATTTTTATAAGAATCCGTCCATGAAAGTCAATCTGCTCGACTTTGATCTGGACGGGCTGGTGGCGTATTGTGGCCAACTGGGTGAAAAGTCGTTTCGCGCCCAACAACTTTTCCGCTGGATTCACCAAAATGGCGTTTCGGACCCCAGCGCCATGACCGATCTGGCCAAGGCCTTTCGGGCAAAGCTGGCCAGTGTGGCTGAAGTGCTGGCGCCCAAGGTCAACTCACAGCACTTGTCCGCCGACGGAACCATCAAATGGTTGTTTGATGTTGGCAATGGCGAAGCGGTCGAGGCTGTCTTTATCCCCGAGGCTGACCGCGCCACGCTATGTATTTCATCGCAGGCTGGATGCGCGGTTGGTTGCCGCTTTTGCTCTACCGGACACCAAGGCTTCAGCCGTAATTTGAGCACCGCTGAAATTACCGGGCAGCTTTGGTTTGCAGAACACTTTTTACGCGCACATTTTGGTCGCTCAGAACGCATCATCTCCAATGTGGTAATGATGGGTATGGGGGAGCCGTTGCAGAACTATTCTGCCTTGATTCCGGCACTGAAAACCATGCTAAACGACCATGGTTACGGGCTTTCCAGACGCCGGGTCACTGTCTCCACCTCAGGTGTGGTTCCCATGATCGACCGGCTGGGTGCAGATTGCCCGGTTGCTTTGGCGATTTCGTTGCATGCACCCACTGATGCCTTGCGCAGTGATCTGGTGCCGCTGAACAAAAAATACCCCATTGCAGAATTGCTCGATGCCTGCAACCGCTACCTGGCCGTCGCGCCAAGGGATTTTGTTACGTTCGAGTACTGCATGCTCGATGGTGTGAATGACTCGCCTGAACAGGCCGGGCAATTGGTGGAACTGGTCAAACGCCATGCCAAGCCCGGTGTGTGGGGCAAGTTCAACCTGATCCCCTTTAACCCGTTCCCCGCTTCTGGGCTGGTTCGTTCGAGCCGCGCCCGTGTTGAGGCTTTTGCAAAAGTGTTGCTGGACGCAGGAATCGTTACCACTGTGCGAAAGACCCGGGGCGACGACATCGACGCCGCCTGCGGGCAACTGGCGGGTGAAGTCAAGGATCGAACCCGTGCAGCGCAGCGCATGTCCGCTCGGCGCATCGTGCCAATTCACAAAGCGCAACCCTTGCACCGTGCGGAGGCTTAGACTTGCGACCATGACACCTAACCCGACTGCGCACGTCTGCGCGCCTGCACGATCATCCTCATGGGCCACCCGTTTGCGAGCTGATACAACCCTCACGGGAATTGTGCACTGGCTGTTTCTGGCGAGCCTGCTTCTGGTCTGGCTGGCGTTGTCCCAGTTAGCCGGCTGCGCCAGTACATCGGGTTCCGGTAGTCAGGCCCGTGGCGATTTGGTGACCGATTCCGATGAACCGGAGATCCGCAAACGCGCCCGATTGCGGCTTGAATTGGCTGTCAGTTACTTTGAACAGGACAAAGTAACCATTGCATTGGATGAAATCAAACTGTCATTGGCAGCGGATCCCAATTACGGCGAAGCCTACAACTTGCGTGGCCTGATTTACACCCGCTTGAACGACGATCAACTGGCCGAAGAAAGTTTTCGGCGGGCCATCGCTTTGAACCCTCGGGATGGCAATGTACTGCACAACTTCGGCTGGATGTTGTGCCAGCGTGCGCGTTACCCCGAAGCCGAGCAACGGTTTTCACAAGCATTGGCAATTCCCAGTTATGGCGGTCGGGCCAAGTCTTTTATGGCCATGGGTTTGTGCCAAATGCGGCATGGCAAAGCGGCAGAGGCAGAACAGTCTTTGCAGCGCGCTTATGAACTAGATGCGGGCAATCCAATCGTTGGCTTCAATTTGGCCACCTTGCTTTACCAGCGTGGCGATTTTGGGAGAGCCCAATTTTTGGCGCGGCGTATCAACAACAGTGAATTGGCCAACGCAGAAACGCTCTGGTTGGGAATCAAGATTGAACGTCGGCTGAACAACCAGGATGCCGCGCAGCAATTGGGCGCACAATTGAAAAAGCGATTTGCGCAGTCGCGTGAGTTGGGCGCTTTTGAGCGGGGTGCCTTTGATGAGTGAGGTGTCCCCTACACCCGTTGGAGGTGTCACATCGGCCGGTGCATTGCTGCGCGAAGCCCGTGAACGGGCCGGTATGCACATTGGCGCCTTGGCCGTTGGTTTGAAGGTGCCTGTTAAAAAAATTGAAGCTCTCGAAGCCGACCGGCTCGATTTGTTGCCCGATGCAGTTTTTGCGCGGGCGCTGGCATCCAGCATTGCCCGCACTCTCAAAACCGATCCGGCCGCCATCTTGGCGGCTTTGCCTCAGGGCCTCACACCTGGGTTGGAAGTTGGCCGTTCAGTCAGTCGAATCGGTCCCGCTCCCTTAACCATTCCGGCCTTGGGCACGGTACAGAACATTTTGAGGAAGCCCGCGGTGCTGATGGGCGGCCTGCTGGTCGTCGGGGCGCTTGCCCTGGTTTTCGTGCCAATGTCAGACCCTCCACCACCCGGCCGGACGCTGTCGTTGCCCCCTTCAATGCCAAATTCGCCCACGCAATCCGGCCTTGATACGGCAGAGATTTCCGCCAAAATCTTTTCGTCTGAATCTTCAGTGGTTATTCAAGGCCAGTCGAACCCGTCACAGGCGAGTCATGCTGCCACCACAACAGCGCCGTCTGCCGCTAGCCCATCATTGCCGCCGACTTTGCCAGCTAGTGGTAAAACTCTCGAAACGGCGATGGTACTGGGTAGTGGCGCAGAAGTTCAAGCCAAGCCAGGCAATACGGGTCTGATTCAACTGAATGCCAGCGGGATGACGTGGGTTGAGGTCACTGATGCAGCCGGTGTCGTGCAATTGCGCAAAACACTTATTGCCGGTGAAAACGCGTCAGCTGGAGGTGTGTTGCCGCTTAGGGTGATCGTGGGCAAGGTGGATGCTACGCAAGTGCATGTGCGTGGAAAACCATTTGATATCGCACCACTTGGAAAAGACAACGTAGCGCGTTTTGAGGTGCGATAAATGGCCAACTTGATCTCCCGCCTGCAAGCCCGGATTTCGTGGGGCTCCCGCCATGTCGCGGTGGGTGGTGATGCGCCAGTGCGTATTCAGTCGATGACGAATACCGATACAGCAGATGCCATTGGTACTGCGATTCAAGTCAAAGCGTTGGCGTTGGCAGGTTCCGAGCTGGTGCGCATCACGGTGGATACACCGGAAGCCGCCCAGGCTGTGCCGTATGTACGAGACCACCTGGATCGCATGGGTATTGATGTTCCTCTGATAGGTGATTTCCATTACAACGGACACCGTTTGTTGACCGACTACCCGGCCTGCGCCCAGGCGCTTTCCAAATACCGCATCAATCCGGGCAACGTGGGCAAAGGCGAGAAGCATGATCGGCAGTTTGGCCAAATGATTGACGCAGCACTGCGGTATGACAAGGCAGTGCGCATTGGCGTGAATTGGGGCAGTCTCGACCAAGAGTTGTTGGCGGGATTGATGGATGAAAATAGTGCTCGTTTAGTACCGTGGGATGCCAAGAAGGTGATGTATGAGGCGCTAATTACCTCTGCAGTGGGTTCCGCCGATTTGGCGAAATCCATGGGTATGGCACCGGGGCAAATCATCTTGTCGTGCAAAGTCAGCGGGGTGCAAGATCTGGTGGCGGTTTACCGCGAATTGGCGACCCGTTCCAGCTACCCCCTTCACCTGGGTTTGACAGAGGCCGGCATGGGCACCAAGGGAACGGTTGCTTCAGCGGCGGCATTGGCCATACTGTTGCAAGAAGGTATTGGTGACACCATTCGGGTTTCGCTGACCCCAGCCCCTGGCGAAGCCCGAACACAGGAGGTCGTGATTGCCTCAGAAATACTGCAATCGCTGGGCCTTCGAAGTTTTGTTCCGAGTGTGACGGCTTGTCCTGGATGCGGCCGAACCACCAGCACCACGTTCCAGGAACTTACACAGCAAATCGATGACTTTTTGCGTGCGCAAATGCCAGTCTGGCGTGAAAAATACCCAGGTGTTGAAAAACTCAAGGTAGCGGTGATGGGTTGTATCGTGAATGGCCCAGGAGAAAGCAAACATGCCGACATCGGCATCAGTCTGCCCGGAAACGGCGAAGCACCGGCGGCGCCTGTTTTTATTGACGGGCAGAAAAAAATGACGCTGCGGGGGAGCACCATCGCCGTCGATTTTCAAAAAATTGTCGAAACCTATATTGATCAAAAGTTCGGCCGCAATCGTGCGGAGGCCACCTGATCGCATCGCATTTCAAACATTGTTGATACCAGGTGATGTGCCTGCGGTTGGTTTTCCCATGATTCAAACTCCCACAAAAAAAACAGAAAAAATAAATGCCGTCAAAGGCATGAACGACATCCTGCCGGTGGATTCCCAGCTTTGGGAGTGGCTTGAGGAAAAAGTGCGGGCGCTGATGCACCGTTACGCCTACCGCAACGTGCGCACACCGATAGTTGAGCCAACGGCCTTGTTTGTGCGTGGCTTGGGTGAAGTAACAGACATTGTCGAAAAGGAAATGTATTCCTTTGAGGACCGGTTGAACGGCGAAGCGCTGACATTGCGTCCTGAAAATACCGCAGGCATCGTTCGTGCAGTAGTTGAACACTCGATGTTGTATGACGGCGGGAAGCGGCTGTATTACATGGGGCCGATGTTCCGGCATGAACGCCCGCAACGCGGGCGTTATAGGCAGTTCCATCAGATCGGCGCCGAGGCGCTTGGTTTTTCGGGTCCGGACGTTGACGCAGAACTGATCCTTCTGGCCCATGCCTTGTGGACTGAACTGGGCTTCAAGGATGTGCGGCTGGAGCTCAACAGCCTGGGACAACCACTCGAGCGGAAATTGCATCGAACTGCCTTGATTGCCTATTTTGAAGCGAATATAGATCGCCTCGACGAAGAAGCCAAGAAGCGTTTGCACACCAATCCGCTACGCCTACTGGATTCGAAAAACCCTGCAATGCAAGAGCTGGTAGAAGCGGCACCAAAATTGATGGACTATTTGGGTGATGCTTCTTTGAGCCACTTCAACAGCTTGCGGACGATTCTCGATGTCAACGAAGTCGCCTACACCATCAATCCACGATTGGTGCGCGGCATGGATTATTACAACCTGACCGTTTTTGAGTTCATCACGACCCAACTGGGTTCACAAGGCACCATTTGTGGCGGCGGCCGTTACGACGACCTGATCGGACAGATCGGTGGCAAGCCTGCCCCTGCAGTGGGTTGGGCCATGGGCGTTGAACGGGTTCTGGAACTGATCAAAGAACAAGGGGTACCCGTGCCGGGGGTGCAACTGGATGCGTATGCAATCGTGACGGCGACCGGTTCAATGCCCGCTGTCCTTCGTGCGCTGGAGTCGGTGCGGCGCCAGGGTCTCAGCGTGCAGTGCCACGCCAGCACTGCGGAGGGCATGGGCAGCATGAAGTCGCAGTTCAAGCGGGCCGATGCAAGCGATGCCCAATTTGCACTGATTTTTGGCGACGAAGAAATGGAGGCCGGGGAAGTCACTGTCAAATCGCTTAGGGCGGCTGGCGGCACACAGACGCGCTACCCACTTGCCGACTTACCCCGATGGGCCGCAAGCCTACAATCGGGCAATTAAATTTTTGCACTTATGGCCAATTTAGATCTCGAAGAACAAGAACAACTCGACCAACTCAAGGCGTTTTGGAACCAATACGGTAAGTACATCACGTGGGCATTGATCGCCGTGTTGGGTGCGTTTGTCGGCTGGAACCTTTACCAGCGTTGGCAAAGTAGCCAGTCGGCCCAGGCTTCAGCCCTGTTTGACGAATTGGATCGTGTTGCGCAATCCAAAGACCCGGTCAAAATTGAGCGTGTGTTTGCGGATCTGAAGGAAAAATTTCCGTCTACCGCCTACGCGCCTCAGGGCGGGCTGTTGGTTGCCAAAGTCCAATTTGAAGCTGGTAAATTTGACGAAGCCAAAGCAGCTTTGAATTGGGTTGCTGAAAAATCAGCTGACGAAGGTTACCGGGCCGTTGCACGCCTTCGTTTGGCGGGCCTTTTGCTTGAAAGCAAATCACTGGATGATGCGTTGAAACAGCTGTCCGGTAGTTTTCCTGGGGAGTTCAGTGGTTTGGTTGCCGATCGAAAAGGTGATGTGTTGTTTTTGCAAGGAAAAACCAACGAGGCCAAGGCCGAATATGAAAAGGCCTTCAAAGCGCTGGATGAAAAATCAGAATACCGTCGGTTGCTGGAAGTCAAGCTGAACGCATTGGGTGTTGACCCCAAGCCATTGATTGCCAATGAAAAAGAAGCGTCGGCAGCTGGTCAAACGGCTGTTTCCGGCGCCGGGAAGAATTAGGTGGTTGAATGATGCGACTACTTGGATTGATCACGCGTTTTCGGCAAGCAACAGTGTTGGGCTTGCTGGTTTTGGCGGCTTTCTTGCCGGGTTGTGGCAGCACAGTTGAAGCACCAAAACCAGCCGACTTGGGACCCAACATACCTTTGATTTCAGTACGAACCTCTTGGGTCGCTCAAATTGGGGTTGTGCAATTTCCCCTGGCGCTACGACCTGTCGGTACCACGTTGTTTGTCGCTGCCAGCGACGGTACGGTTGCGGCGTTGGATTCGCGCACCGGGCAAGACATTTGGCGCACGTCCGTTCGTAGCCCGTTGTCATCGGGTGTTGGCAGTGATGGTCGCTATGTCGCCGTCATTACCCAGGGCAACGAGCTGGTGATGATTGATGGCGGTCGGGAAGTCTGGCGCCAGCCAATGCCTGCACTCAGCTTTACCGCGCCACTTGTGGCGGGTGCCCGCGTCTTTGTGCTGTCCGCAGATCGTTCCGTTACCGCTTATGATGCCGCGGCAGGCCGCAAACTCTGGAGCCAGACTCGCCCGGGTGAGCCTCTGGTATTGCGACAGGCCGGCATTTTGCAGTCGTTTGAAGACACCTTGTTGGTAGGTTTGTCGGGACGGCTGGTGGGCATGAATCCGGACAACGGCAGCTCACGCTGGGAAGCCCCGATTGCGGTGCCACGCGGCACCAACGATGTTGAACGCCTGGTTGATCTGGTATCGCAAACAAGTCGGCAGGGCAATGTGGTGTGTGTTCGCGCCTATCAAGCTGCTGTGGGGTGTGTCAATGCCCTGACAGGTGCTGTGGTCTGGACCAAACCGTCGCAAGGTTCCGTCGGGGTTCACGCCGACGAGCAGAGCCTTTACACCACCCAAAGTGACGGGAAAGTGGTCGTTTTTCGTCCGGTTGACGGAGAAAAAATTTGGGAGTCCGACCGCTTGAAATACAGGCATTTGTCAACGCCTCTGGCGATTGGGCGTGTTTTGGCAATCGGCGATAACACGGGTGTGGTTCATCTGTTGTCAACACAGGATGGCTTGCCGCAAAACCGTCTCAGTACCGATGGTTCTGCGATCGTCACCGCGCCTGTGATGGTTGCGGGAACCTTGATTGTTGCGACACAAAATGGAGGCCTTTTTGGGTTTCGTCCTGAGTGACTCGATATTTATCTGCAACTCAGCTTAACGAATTTCCATTGTTGCTCTTGAGCTGTTTAATCGCCGTATGAAACCCGTTTTTGCTTTGGTTGGTCGTCCCAATGTGGGCAAATCCACCTTGTTCAACCGGTTGACCAAAACGCGCGATGCCATTGTTGCGGATTTTTCGGGGCTTACCCGTGATCGTCATTACGGGAACGGCCGCCAAGGTAAAAGCGAATTCATTGTCATTGACACGGGTGGTTTTGAGCCCGATGCCGGGGCCGGAATTTTCAAGGAAATGGCCAAACAAACGCGCCAGGCAGTAGCTGAATCAGATGTCGTTATTTTTGTGGTGGATGCCAGGTCGGGTGTCACTGGCCAGGATCATGATATCGGAAACTATCTGCGCCGTTTGGGTAAGCCCTGTATCGTGATCGCAAACAAGGCCGAGGGCATGACGGGTACAGCGCAATGGAGTGAATTTTTCGAGTTGGGTCTGGGTGATGTACACCCGGTCTCTGCGGCACATGGACAGGGCACCCGCGACTTGGTAGATTTGGCGCTGGCCCAGGTGCATTCTGCCGAAATACCGGATGATGAGGTGCCGGCCGAAAAAGGTGTCATCAAGCTGGCTGTAGCGGGCAGGCCCAATGTCGGGAAATCAACCTTGATCAATACGTGGCTGGGTGAGGAACGCTTGGTTGCGTTTGATTTGCCCGGTACCACCCGTGATGCCATTTCTGTGCCTTTTGAGCGGGATGGCCAGCGTTTTGAACTGATCGATACCGCGGGATTACGGCGAAAAGGCAAGGTGTTTGAGGCCATTGAAAAATTTTCTGTGGTGAAGACCTTACAGGCGATTGAGTCTGCTGATGTCGTTTTGTTGTTGATCGATGCCACGCAGGGCGTTACCGATCAAGATGCGCACATCGCGGGCTATATTCTTGAAAACGGGCGGGCTGTGGTGTTGGCCATCAACAAATGGGATTTGGTGGACGAGTACCAACGGGAGCTGGTCAAACGCTCCATCGAAACACGGCTCGCATTTTTGAAGTTTGCGTCTTTGCACCTGATCTCCGCTGTCAAGCGTCAAGGGCTCGGACCGGTGTGGACTTCGATTGCCCAGGCCTATCGCGCCGCCCATTGCAAAATGCCGACACCGGTTTTAACCCGGCTGTTACTGGAGGCGGTGCAATTTCAGGCACCCCAAAAATCCGGCATGTACCGCCCCAAATTGCGTTATGCGCATCAAGGTGGCATGAACCCGCCGGTGATCATCGTGCACGGGAACTCGCTTGAACACGTGACAGACGCCTACAAACGCTTTTTGGAAGGCCGTTTTCGAAAGGAGTTCAACCTTACCGGAACACCCATGCGAATTCAGATGAAAACCTCGCAAAATCCTTACGCCGACAAGGACGAATGAGCTTATCAGCCTGATTTCACCGAAGCCTGTGGTATCGTACAACTTCCAACAACATTCACTTGAACACGGAGAATATCGTGAACAACAACAAGGGGCAATTGCTCCAGGATCCTTTCCTCAACACCCTGCGCCGTGAACACGTTCCCGTGTCTATTTACCTCGTGAATGGCATCAAGTTGCAAGGGCAAATCGAATCATTTGACCAGTATGTGGTGTTGCTGCGCAATACAGTGACACAGATGGTCTACAAACATGCCATTTCAACCATTGTGCCGGGCCGCGCAGTCAATTTTGCCGCTGCAGAAGCGGGTGACACCGCACCCGCTTGAAGCCAGACGCTGCGCCACCGTCGGCCATTTTGGTCGGTGTTGACTTGGGTCAGGATCACTTCGACCCTGAGCTTCAGGAGTTGGGGCAATTGGCACAAACGGCCGGGCTTCATCCGGTGGCGCGCGTGGCTTGTAAACGCCGAGCGCCTGATGCTGCCTTGTTTATTGGCAGCGGTAAAGCTGACGAAATCAAACTGTTGGCAACTCAATTGGGTGCGGCGGAAGTTCTTTTCGACCAATCCTTGAGCCCCGCCCAGCAGCGCAATCTAGAGCGACACCTGGAATTGCCGGTAAATGACCGGACGCTTCTGATTCTCGAGATTTTCGGACAACGTGCCCGAAGCCACGAGGGGAAGCTTCAGGTCGAGTTGGCCCGGCTGCAGTATTTAAGCACCCGTTTGGTGCGCCGCTGGTCTCACTTGGAGCGGCAAAGCGGTGGCATTGGCATGCGTGGCGGACCCGGTGAAACGCAAATCGAGCTGGATCGGCGCATGATTGGCGAAAGCATCAAGCGCACCAAGGACCGCCTCTCAAAAGTCAAAAAGCAGCGGCAGACTCAACGCAGACAGCGCGAGCGTCGTGATGCTTTCAACATCTCCCTGGTCGGGTATACCAATGCGGGAAAATCAACGTTGTTTAACGCGCTGGTGAAAGCCAAAGCTTACGCGGCAGACCAGTTGTTTGCCACGCTTGACACCACCACCCGCCAGCTTTACCTGGGTGAAGCCGGGCGTTCGGTTTCGCTTTCAGACACGGTTGGTTTTATTCGCGATTTGCCGCACGGCCTGATTGCTGCGTTTGCCGCTACCTTGCAGGAGGCTGTCGACGCCGATTTGTTGCTGCACGTTGTGGACGCGGCCAACCCGCATTTTCTGGAGCAGATGAGCCAAGTGCAATTAGTTTTATCAGAAATTGGGGCTGCCGACATTGAACAAATAATTGTCTTCAACAAACTCGATGCCCTTGAAAAGGACGCGACTCCGCATCAACTTGAGGGCATGTTCGATCAAGATGGTGTCATGTCGCCCCGCGTATTTGTCAGTAGCTGCACGGGGCAAGGGCTGGATGTGCTGCGAAGGCAAATCGCCGCTAAAGTAGCCTTCCGAAGCAATGCCGAGATTAGGCACAATGAGGCCAGTGCTGTGTCTGCTAGTGAAGGCTGGCTTGATGACACGTATTTCGATCCATCCAACGCAAACCATTGAAACAACGAATTGAGCGCGATGACTTTTCAACAACGCATCCGTGGCATGTTTAACCTGAACGACCAGAAGTGGGGCAGGGGAGACGATAAAGCTGCAGGAGACAAACCAGCCCAAGGCACAGATGTGCCGCAATCTGACGCCACCCAACCGTCTCCAGGTCAACCGCAGAGCCCGGGTCACGCTCCTCAGGGCCAGTCCGGCAACCGGCAACCGCAAAACAATTCAAACGCCGGCCCGCCGGATCTGGATGAACTGTGGCGTGATTTCAATAAGAAACTGGGTGGTTTGTTTGGTGGTGGCAAGCCTGGCCAACGCCGGCCTGCACCCAACCTGAACCAGGGTGGCGATGATGGCAATAACAACGGCGGCGGCGGTTTCAAGCCGGATATGAAAAATGCCGGAATCGGTGTGGGCTTGATCGCTGCGGTTGTTGCGTTGATCTGGCTGGGAACAGGCTTCTTCATCGTGCAAGAGGGCCAGCAAGCAGTCATCACACAGTTTGGCAAATACAAAACCTCGGTAGGTGCCGGTTTCAACTGGCGCCTGCCTTACCCCATCCAGAAACATGAGCTGATTTTTGTGACGCAGATCCGTTCGGTCGATGTCGGCCGCGATACCGTCATCAAGGCTACCGGGCTGCGTGAATCGGCCATGTTGACGGAAGATGAAAACATCGTCGAAATCAAGTTCGCCGTGCAATACCGCCTGAGCGACGCCCGTGCCTTTCTGTTTGAAAGCAAAAGCCCCAGTGAAGCGGTGGTGCAGGCAGCTGAAACCGCAGTGCGCGAAGTAGTCGGAAAAATGAAGATGGACGCAGCCCTGTCGGAAGAGCGGGACCAAATTGCGCCAAGGGTCAGGGTGTTGATGCAAAAAATCCTGGATCGATACAAAGTAGGTATTGAAGTTGTCGGCATCAACCTGCAGCAAGGCGGCGTGCGTCCACCTGAGCAGGTGCAAACAGCCTTTGACGATGTGCTGAAAGCCGGCCAGGAGCGTGAGCGCGCCAAGAACGAGGCGCAGGCCTACGCCAATGATGTCGTGCCCCGGGCTGTGGGTTCGGCTTCGCGCTTGAAGGAAGAGTCCGAGGCCTACAAAGCGCGCATCGTCGCTCAGGCATCAGGTGATGCACAGCGATTCAAATCAGTGCTGGCCGAATACCAGAAAGCCCCTCAAGTCACGCGTGACCGGATGTACCTGGAAACCATGCAGCAAATCTACAGCAACGTCACCAAGGTAATGGTTGATTCCAAACAGGGCTCCATGATGTATTTACCGCTGGATAAGATCATGCAAATGTCAGGGTCTGACGGCAACGTGGTTTCTGTCCCTTCCGTCCCGGCCAGTTCCGGCGCGCCTGCTGCGCCAACGCCTCCGGCTGATGGCCGCTCACGCGACAACTCGCGCTCACGCTGATCGCAACGGGACATCCTCATGAACAAAATTGGATTTATCTTCTCGTCTTTCCTGGTTGTCTTGGCGCTCGCCAGTTCCATGCTTTTTGTGGTTGACCAGCGACAGTTTGGTGTGGTTTATGCCTTGGGTCAAATCAAGGACGTCATCACTGAGCCCGGGCTTAATTTCAAGCTCCCGCCGCCCTTTCAAAATGTGTCGTACATCGACAAGCGCTTGCTGACGCTCGAGACCAGCGACACCGAGCCGATGCTGACGGCTGAAAAGCAGCGCATGGTGATTGATTGGTATGTGCGCTGGCGCATTTCCGAACCGTCTGAATACATCCGCAATGTGGGCCTGGATGAAGCTGCTGGTGCCAACCAGCTCAACCGGGTGGTCCGCAATGCCTTTCAGGAAGAGGTGAACAAGCACACTGTCAAGGAACTGCTGTCTACCAAGCGGCAGGCGGTGAGTGACGCGGTGATGAAAGAGGTGCTGGAGAAGGTGCGTGGTGCCAAACCCTGGGGGATTGACGTGGTCGACGTGCGCATCACACGAGCCGACTACGTTGATGCCATCACCGAATCAGTTTATCGCCGCATGGAAGCAGAGCGCAAACGTGTTGCCAATGAGTTGCGATCGACCGGCGCGGCAGAGGGCGAAAAAATCCGCGCCGATGCAGATCGCCAACGCGAAGTGACGGTCGCCAACGCTTACCGCGACGCACAAAAAATCAAGGGTGAGGGCGACGCCCTGGCGGCCAGCACTTACGCCGAAGCATTTGGCCGTGATGCCAGTTTTGCGCAGTTCTACCGAAGCCTGGACGCTTACCGTGGCAGCTTCAACAAAAAGGGCGACGTGATGGTGGTTGATCCATCATCCTCTGAGTTTTTCAAGGCTTTCCGCGGCAATTCGGCAGGCAGCGCTGCCCCGGCGGCCGGTAAAAAATAGCGTTAACCGATTTGCCACTGTGTTGACGGTCAGTTTTTGGCAATTGCTGGGCTTGGGCATCGGTTTGGCCTTGGTGATTGAAGGGCTGATGCCTTTCTTTTCACCCGCCAAGTGGCGCAGTGTGTTCGGCCAAATCCAGCAGATGAATGACGGCCAACTCCGGTTTTTTGGGCTGGCGTCTATTGGCATCGGTCTGACGATGGTTTTGCTGCTGATGGGGTAGCCCAACCAGGGGCAGGTTGGCGTGTCAGCCAACCCGTGAGAGAACCCTAAAGACGCAAAAATAAGTATTTATATAAATTAAAAGTGGTTAATTTATAATTAATTGATATAAATTTAATAGCTATCTGTGGAATTAATTAGTGAACAAAAGGCCTATTTATCCTTCAATAGGTAAGCCAACATAGTTTTCTGATAATACCGTGGCAGCTGCGCGGGAGTGAACCAGATAATCCAGCTCGGCTTCCTGCATTTTTTGCCCGAAACCTTCTGAATCCGGGAAGCGGTGCATCAGCGAAGTCAACCACCAGCTGAAGCGCTCAGCCTTCCAGATACGGCGCAAGGCGCGTTCCGAATAGGTATCCAGGCCATGGGTGTCTTTGTCTTGGTAATGCTTGATCAAACCACCCGACAACATCTTGACATCGCTGGCCGCCAGATTCAGGCCTTTGGCACCCGTAGGGGGAACGATGTGACAGGCATCACCCGCCAGAAACAAGCTGCCAAACCGCATGGGCTCTGCGACAAAACTTCGCAGTGGCGCAATGCTTTTCTCAATACTGGGCCCGGTGACAATCTTGTCGGCCAATTCGGGATCAATTCGCTGGCGTAGTTCGTCCCAAAAACGTTGATCGCTCCAGGCTTCCACCTTGTCGTCGATCGGGCATTGCACGTAATAACGGCTGCGGGTCATGCTGCGCATCGAACACAAAGAAAATCCCAGCGGGCTATTGCCATAGACGATGGCGTGCGGCGAGACGGGCGGTGTGTCGGCCAGCACGCCCAGCCAGCCAAACGGGTAGGTCCGCTCATATTCCGTTACGGCACCCGGCGCAACGCTGGCCCGGCAGACCCCGTGGAAGCCGTCACACCCGGCAATGAAATCGGCACGCAATTCGTGGCGTTGCCCGTCTTTTTTCCAGGTGACGCGGGGCTGAATACTGCCTTTGGTGCCATCAAAATCGTGAATCGCCACCTCGGTTGCTTCATAGATCGTTGGTAAGCCGGCCGCTGCCCGCGCCTCCATCAAGTCCCGGGTGACTTCGGTTTGGCCATAGGCCGTCACCAGTTTCCCGCCGGTCAGGCCATGCACGTCAATCGGGTGGCGTCGGCCCGCAAACACCAGCTCAATGCTGTGGTGCGGGATTCCGTTGCTGGCAACGCCTGCTCCTACGCCAGCCTGGTGCAGCATGTCGACCGTGGTTTGTTCCAGAATGCCGGCCCGGATGCGTCCCAACACATAGTCGCCACTTTGGCGTTCAATGATGATGTTGGCCACGCCTGCTTTGTGCAGCAACTGGCCTAGCAGCAGGCCAGAAGGTCCGGCGCCGATGATCACAACTTGGGTTCGCATAGGGCTACTGGTATTTTTGTGAATGGGTGGGAATTCAGGAGACGCACAGAGTATGCCCAGAAAACCGTTGGTTAAAGCCCAAGGAAGCGATCAAAGGCCCAGATGCCGCTCCAGCAGTTCGGGTTGAGCCAACAACTCGGCGGAGGTGCCGTTGAACACCACCTCCCCCTTGACCAAGATGATATTGCGATCGGTGATTTGGGTGACGTGCCGCCAGTTTTTGTCCACAATCACACTGCTGATGCCACTCTCGCGGATCAGCGAGCAAATGCGCCAAATCTCCCGCGCGATCAACGGTGCCAGACCCTCGGTGGCTTCGTCCAGAATCAACACATCGGGGTTGGTCATCAAGGCGCGGCCAATGGTCAACATTTGTTGTTCGCCGCCGCTGAGTTGTTGGCCACCGTGCCTGAGCCGCTCTTTGAGCCGTGGAAAGGTGTCCAACACCCGTTCAAACGTCCAGTCATGGCGTCGTCCGGCACCGTCTGCGGCGCTGCCAGGTCGTCCCGGCCGAGCCGCCATCTTGAGATTTTCTTGCACACTCAAATTGGCGAAAATGCCACGCCCCTCAGGCACATAGGCGATACCTTGGCGGGCGATTTGAAAAGGTGCCCGATGGGTCATGTCGATTCCCCGCACGTGAACCGAGCCGCTGCGTGGTTTGACCAAACCCATCAAGGTTTTCAGTAGCGTGCTCTTGCCCATGCCATTGCGGCCCATCAGCCCGATGGTCTGCGCTTGACCCACAGAAAAATCAACTCCGCGCAAAATGTGGCTCGCACCGTAAAACGTGTTGAGTCCTTCGGCCTGAATAAGAAATTCTTCCATCATTCTTCACCCAGGTAGGCCGACTGCACGTTGGGGTCAGCCCGCACTTGCGCTGGCAAGCCGCTGGCGATGGTTTGGCCATTGACCATCACCGTCAAGTGATCCGCCAGCGCGAACACTGCATCCATGTCATGTTCGACCAACATCATGGCGTGGTCTTTTTTGAGCGCAAGCAGAAGCTGGATCATGCGTTCGGCTTCCGCCGCGCCCATGCCGGCCAACGGCTCGTCCAGCAACATGACTTGCGGATCTGTGGCCAGGGCCATGGCAATTTCAAGCTGGCGTTGTTCACCGTGGCTACATGAACCTGCAATGGCGTATGTTCTTGGCTGAAGCCCACACAGCTCCAGCGCCCGGGTGGCCCGCTCGTGGACAGCCACCACTGACGCGGCCCGCTGGAGCCACCGGTGGGCGTGCGGGGTGCGCGACTGGGCCGCCAGGCGTACGTTGTCCCACACCGTGAGCGGCAAAAATATATTGGTTTTTTGGTAACTGCGCCCCAGCCCGGCCCGCGAGAGTTTCTCGGGTGCCCAGCCAGTCACGTCCTGGCCTTTGAGGCTAACGTTTCCCGACGTGGGTGCCAAATCGCCACTGATCAAGTTGGTCAATGTGGACTTGCCCGCGCCATTTGTGCCAATAACCGCGTGGATTTTGCCGTGCCACAGGTCAACTGACACGTCGTTCACCGCAGCCAAGCCGCCAAACCGCTTGGTGATGTTTTTGGCGCTGAGAAGCACTTGGCTCATCGGTTTGTCCCGGGGGCGCTTGGTCCCAGTTCGGCCAGGTCGTTACTAGCTTGTTGCCGCAGGGCATCGCTATCGCCAGTGTTTGCGGGCTTGGACTTGGGCTTTGGCAGCCATTTTTTGGCCAGGCCGTCGGCCAGCCCCATCAGGCCGCGCGGTGCAAAAACGACGACCAGCACAATGAACAAACCCATCGTCAACTGCCAGTGTTTGCCAACATCGTAAGCGCCAATTTTGGGCAAATCCTTGAAGACATGGAGCAGGTATTCAAAGGTAAATGCGCCGACCATGGCCCCGGCGAAGTTGCCCATACCGCCCAAAATAACCATCATGATGGCATGTGCGCTCATGTGAAAACCCATCAGCTCGGGGTTCACAAAGCCACCTATGGCCCCCCACAAATAGCCGGCCAGGCCCGCCAGTCCGCCAGCCAACGAAAACGCCGCCAACTTGTAGTTGAAGGTGCCAAAGCCCATGGCGCGCATGCGGTGTTCGTTCAGGCGGATGCCGCTCAACGCCCGGCCAAACGGGCTCCACAACAGCCTGCGCAGAAAAGCGTAAACCCCGACCATACAGGCCATCGTAAAGAAATAAAACACCTGCTTGTTCTCCAGATCAAACCAGCCAGCCTGCGGTTTGAAATTGATGTACAGGCCGTCGGATCCGCCCAATGCCTTGTTGTCAAAAAACAGGAAGAAGACCATTTGCGCAAAGGCCATGGTGACCATGATGAAATAAATGCCGTGCGTGCGCACCACAAAAAAGCCAATGACCAAAGCTGCCAAGGCCGAGCCCAAAACCGCCAATGGCAAGCTCCACCACAAGCTGACTGCAGCCTCCTGCGGCGTGAGGAATGCCAGCGCATAACCGGCCAGTCCAAAATAAGCCGCGTGGCCCAGCGAAACCAGGCCAGTGACACCTTGGAGCAAATCAAGACTCATGGCAAAAATGGCCAAAATCATCATCCGGGTCAACATCTGGATATAAAACTCGGTCCCCACAAAAGGGAACACTGCCAGGGCCACCAGCCCCAGTCCCAGCGCGATTTCCACGCTGCGCGGCAGCACTTCCAGGTTGGCTTTTGCAACGGTCATGATTTGAACAAACCTTCGGGTTTCCAAAGTAAAACCGCAGCCATGAGCAGATAGACCAGCATGCCCGACACCGAGGGCAACAAAACCTTGCCGAAGGTATCGACCAGGCCCACCAACAGTGCGGCAATCAATGCCCCCCGAACCGAACCAATGCCGCCAATGACCACCACCACAAAACACATGATCAGTACCTGAGAGCCCATGTTGGGGTAGACACTGGAAACCGGCGCCGCGATCATTCCCGCCACACTGGCCAGCGCCACGCCCATCGCAAACACAATCGCATGGATCAGTTTGATGTTGATGCCCAGGGCCTCGGTCATGCTTCGGTTGAATGCCCCCGCGCGGATTTTCATGCCCAAGCGGGTTTTTGAAATCAATAGATAGAGGCCCACAGCCAGCAGGATGCAAAAGCCCGACATGAACAACCGATATACCGGGTATGAGAGGTTGTGCGTAAGCTGGATGGCTCCGCCCAACATTTCGGGAATCGGCACACCATGCACATCGTCGCCCCAGAGAATAGAACGCAATTCTTCAAAAATGTAGATCAGTCCAAAGGTGAGCAATACCTGGTCCAGGTGGTCCCGCTCATAAAATTGGCGGAACAAAAGCCATTCCAGCGCCAAGCCAAACGCAACCGACAGCAACGTGCCCAACAAAATCGCCAAGGTCAGGCTGCCCGTCAATGCGCCAAGTGACCAGGCCAAATAGGCACCGAGCATGTAAAACCCGCCATGGGCAAGATTGACCACCCCCATGATGCCAAAAACGAGCGTCAGCCCGGATGCCAGCATGAACAGCAAAAGCCCATACTGGACACTGTTGAGCAACTGGATGAGAAAGGTCGGTAAATCCAAGGGAGCGGTCCAATATCCAAGAGGCGGGTCAATGCAAAAGTGCGGATCGCACCCAGCATGAAAAAAATGGTCGCCAGCCCCCAGTAGGCAGATCAGCGCTGCCGCAAGGACCGCTCAACCCATTGGCGGACCCGATTCGGATCAGGTCATCTTGCAGCCAGCGCCGCTGTCGGCCAACTGCTTAGCCGCCACACTCAATACCTTGTTCTCTTTGCCAACGACCTGGCGCAGGTAAATGTCCTGAATTGGATTGTGCGATGGGCTCATCTTCCACTTGCCACGCGGGCTGTCGATAGTGACACCCTCCATGGCGGCATACAGGGCCTTTTTGTTGCTGAGGTCGCCTTTGACGGCGATGGCGCCCAGCATCAGTAATTGGCCCGCGTCATATCCCTGAACTGCATAGACATCGGGCATGGTTTTGAATTTGGACGCAAAGGCATTGCGGAAGGCATTGTTTTTGGGTGTGTCGAGTGAATCGCTGTAATGCAGGGTGGTCATCACGCCTTCTGCGGCCGAACCGGCCGCGTCCAATACGCCTTCGGTCAGAAAACCCGAGCCGTACAGAGGGATTTTGCCCTTCAGACCGGCCGCGGCGTAGTCTTTGATGAATTTGGCTGCACCAGCACCGGCAAAAAAGCAGGCAACAGCATCGGGGTTGAGCGACGCAATTTCTGTCAACAGCGCCTGAAACTCGACGTTGGGGAAGGGCAAGCCCAACTCCTTGACGATGGTGCCGCCCGCAGCAATGAAGCCTTCCTTGAAGCCCTCAAAGGCCTCGTCGCCTGCGGCGTATTTCCAGGTGATCCAGACCGCTTTTTTGTGCCCTTTGGCTGCCATGGCTGCGCCAAGTGCACGGGTGGGTTGCGAGTTGGAGAAACTGGTGCGGAACACGTTGGGTGCGCACAGGGCGCGGGTGGCCGCATGCACGCCCGCATTGGGGTTTATGTTCAGCACGCCTGTGTCACGGGCGATCTTGTGCAGACCCATTTGCACCCCTGAATGCACTGTGCCAATCACCACATCAACCTTGTCGCGTTGTACGAGTTTGGTGGCGTTCTCAATACCTTTGGAAGGGTCTGCCTCATCATCCACCTTGAACCACTCAATCTCGCGGCCACCCAGTTTGCCGCCTTTTTCGTCAATAGCCATGCGAAACGCGTTTTCAATGTTGATACCCAGCTGGGCAAACGTGCCCGTGTAGGGGAGCATGAAGCCCACGCGGACTTTGCCGCTTTGTGCCCGGCTGATGCTGGGCAACAAAAGCCCGGACGATGCAGCTCCGATCATGGCTGCACTGCGGGATAAAACGAGGCGACGGGTGGTCATGTGGGCTCCAGTAGGTTCGAATGAGGTTTTGAGATGAGGCGGTGAAATATAGTGCATCTTTCAGTGAAATTGACTCAAACCTTTCAATTAACTGCATTTTAATGCATGTCGATGAATGGCTGTCAACCGTTACTTCACATGGCAATATCGTGCCCGATTGTCTGGCAATTGATGGCAAATCTACTCAGGGTTTTGCTGGGGTCGAACCGGCTTATTTCGTGCAACTGTGCGACCGCTCGCTGCTTTAGCCGCGCAATTTGAAACGCTGGATCTTCCCCGTGGCCGTCTTGGGCAATTCAGGCAAAAATTCGATGAAGCGCGGGTATTTGTAGGGTGCCAAACGGTCTTTGACAAACGCCTTGAGTTCGTCGGCCGTTACCGACTGGCCAGCCTTCAAGACCACGTACGCCTTGGCCTTGGTCAGGCCGTCGGCATCTACATGGCCCACCACGGCAGATTCCAGCACGGCCGGGTGCTGCATCAGCGTGCCTTCAACCTCAAAGGGTGACACATAAATGCCGCTGACTTTGAGCATGTCGTCACTGCGGCCAGCATAAACATAACAGCCATTGGCATCAACCGAATATTTGTCGCCACTTTTGGTCCATTCGCCCTGGAAAGTAGCCCGCGATTTTTCAAGCTGGCCCCAGTACATCAGCGCAGCCGAAGGGCCCTTGATGTACAAATCGCCAATCTCGCCCGCCGCCACTTCATGACCGTCTTCTCCTGTCAGGCGTACCTGGTAGCCCGCAACCGGTTTGCCGGTGGTGCCGTAATGCACGTCGCCGGGCGCGTTGGATAAAAACACGTGCAGCATTTCGGTTGAGCCAATGCCGTCAATGATGTCGCAGCCAAACCGCGCCTTGAATTTCTCGCCCAGTTCACGGGGCAAGGCTTCACCGGCTGATGAACACATGCGCAGGCGAACTTGATCAGGCGTGGGCAAATCGGGGGCCGCCAGCATGCCGGCGTACCCAGTCGGTGCGCCGTAAAAAACCGTCACACCGTGTTGTTTCCAGAGTTTGAAAACGTCGGCTGGAACAGGGCGGCCCGGGTTCAGAACTGTGGTGGCACCGGCCAGCAACGGAAAGGTGAGGGCGTTGCCCAAACCATACGCAAAAAACAGTTTGGCGGCTGAATGTACAACGTCGTCTTCCCGAAGGGCCAGCACCTGCTTGCCATAGAGTTCGCCAGTCCACCACAGGCTGCCTTGCAGGTGCACTGTGCCTTTGGGCTGACCGGTAGAACCCGATGAATATAGCCAGAACGCGATCTCATGGGCGAGTGTTGGCGCGGCAGAAATGTCAGTCGCATGGGAGAACAGCACGGTTTGCATGTCCTGCTGCGATTCTTCCAGCGGATCGGTGGGCCGGCTGATGATGGTGGTGCGTATTTCGCCGTCTTCGCCGGCCAGCGCCATGGCTTCCTTGAGCGTGGGCAACAAGCTGCCAGAAATCAGGGCCGCCTTGGCGCGGCTGTCAATCAGCATGTAGGAATAGTCTTTGGGCGTGAGCAGGGTGTTGACCGCCACCGGCACGATGCCGGCGTACAAACAACCCAAAAAAGCAATCGGCCAATCAATGGTGTCTTGCATCAGCAGCAAGACCCGTTCTTCCCGGCGCAGGCCCACAGAACGCAGCCCGGCAGCGAACCGCTGGATCTGCACGGCCAAATCAGAGTACGTCAGGGAATGTTGGTCGTCTACATAGGCGGTCTTGGCACCCCGGCTGGCGTTGACTTGCATCACATGGGCCGCAAAATTGAATTTGCGGCCCGGGCTCGGTGAAGTGTCGTTAGGCATCATGTTGAAAGTATTCAGTGCAGCTCAGCAGCCGAAACTGCCAGGTTTGGAGGGGCGAATTTCGCTATTGTGCCGCGTAATTGTGCGCTCCAAGCCCCGGGACTTCACGGCAAGGCCCTGTAAGAAGTCACCCGCGCGCCCGACCAAACCCACTATCATGCAAAACCACCCACAGCCTAAATAGACCCATGAAAAATCGAAAGCCCCTGATCTTGTTGGCGTTAGCGGCGCTGATCACGCTGTTTTTTGTGTTTGATCTGGGGCGTTATTTCAGTCTGGCTTTTCTCAAATCGCAGCAAAGTGGTTTTGCCGATCTGTATGCGCAAAAACCGGCCCTGGTGATCGCTGCATTTTTTGCCATCTATGTGGCGGTCACGGCGCTGTCGTTGCCCGGTGCGGCCATCATGACCCTTGCAGGCGGTGCGATTTTTGGCCTCGCGGTGGGCACGCTGATCGTCTCGTTTGCCGCCAGTGTGGGGGCCACGCTGGCTTTTCTGGCCGCCCGCTTTGTGCTGGGTGAATCGGTACAGTCGAAGTTCGGCAACCGACTGGCCGAAATCAACAAAGGCGTGGAAAAGGAAGGCGCTTTCTATCTGTTCACTTTGCGGCTGGTCCCCTTGGTGCCCTTTTTCGTGATCAACCTGGTGATGGGGTTGACGAAGATGAAGACTCTGACTTTCTATTGGGTCAGCCAGGTGGGTATGTTGCTGGGCACTGCGGTGTATGTGAACGCGGGTACGCAGCTGGCAAAAATCGATTCACTCAAGGGCATTTTGTCGCCGGGGTTGATTGGCTCATTTGTGCTGCTGGGCATCTTCCCGCTGGTGGCCAAAAAGATCGTCGATGCTGTCAAGGCCCGCCAGGTTTATGCCAAATGGAACCACCTCAAACCCAAGTCATTTGACCGTAACCTGGTGGTCATTGGCGGTGGTGCGGGGGGGCTGGTATCGGCCTACATTGCGGCGGCTGTAAAAGCCAAGGTAACTTTGATTGAAGCCCATAAAATGGGCGGTGACTGCCTGAACTATGGTTGTGTGCCCAGCAAAGCGCTGATCAAGAGCGCCAAGCTGGCCTCACAAATGAAGCATGGTTCCAACTACGGCCTGAATGACACACAGGCGCAGTTCAGCTTCAAAAAGGTGATGCAGCGGGTGCACGCCGTGATCGCCGCCATTGAGCCGCATGACAGCATTGACCGCTACACGGGGCTGGGTGTCGAGGTATTGCAGGGTTACGCCAAAATCGTCAACCCCTGGACGGTCGAGATCGCGCTTAACGATGGCACGCGCCAGACACTCACCACCCGCTCCATCGTCATTGCCGCCGGTGCCCAGCCTTTCGTTCCGCCCTTGCCGGGCCTCAAAGAGGTGGGTTATGTGACCAGCGACACCTTGTGGGACGAGTTTGTCAAATTGGACGAGATTCCCAAACGTATGGTGGTATTAGGCGGCGGCCCCATTGGCTGCGAGCTGGCGCAAAGTTTTCAGCGCCTCGGTGCCCAGGTAACGCAAGTTGAAATGGCCCCGCGCATCATGATCCGTGAAGATACTGAAGTGTCTGAGCTAGCCAAAAAATCACTGGTCTCTGACGGTGTCCAGGTGCTGACCGGGCACAAAGCGCTGCGTTGTGAAATCAAGGACGGCGTCAAGGCCATCATTGTCGAAAACCAGGGGCAGGAGTTGCGCATTGAATTTGATTCGCTGTTGTGCGCGGTTGGCCGCGTGGCTCGCCTGTCGGGTTACGGGCTGGAAGACCTGGGCATCCCGACCAATCGCACCGTCACCACCAATGAATACCTCGAAACCGTCTACCCGAATATTTTTGCGGCGGGTGATGTGGCCGGCCCATTCCAGTTCACGCACACCGCTGCGCACCAGGCCTGGTACGCGGCCGTCAACGCGTTGTTTGGCACGTTCAAGAAGTTCAAGGCCGATTATTCGGTGATCCCGTGGGCCACTTTTATTGACCCCGAGGTTGCGAGGGTCGGGCTGAATGAGCAAGATGCCAAAGAGAAGGGTATCGCCTACGAGATGGTGAAGTACCCCATGGACGACCTGGACCGCGCCATTGCCGACAGCGAAACCCACGGCTTTGTGAAGGTGCTCACCGTGCCCGGAAAAGACAAAATTTTAGGCGTCACCATTGTCGGCACCCATGCCGGTGATTTGCTGGCCGAGTACGTTTTGGCCATGCGGCATGGCTTGGGCATGAACAAGATATTGGGAACCATCCACACGTACCCGACTCTGGCAGAGGCGAACAAATACGCTGCGGGTGACTGGAAACGCGCCCACCAACCCGAGAAATTGCTTCAGTGGGTGGCCAAATACCATGCTTGGCGTCGGGGTTGATGGTTTCTATTGATCCTTATTTGTTTAATTAAATACTCATTAAAATGAAAAATATACATTTATCCCGTAGAAACGCTATTCATTTAGTAGCTGGTTTTGCAATTTATATGTCAACAGGCATGGTATTTTCTCAACCGGTATCAATTGATCATAATTATTTAGCCTGGGAAGGGCTACTCAAGAAACACGTGAAATGGCTGCCTGACAACAAACAGTCGCGCGCCAACTACAAAGGTTTTGCCGCAGACCGTGCCGAGCTAAAAAAAGTGCTGGAGAGTTTCAGCGCCATGCCCAAAGCGGATTTCGACAAATTCAGCCGTGAGCAACAAATGGCGTTTTTGATCAACGCCTACAACGCCTTCACAGTTGAGTTCATTCTCACAAAATACCCTGATTTGAAGTCCATTAAAGACCTGGGTTCGTTTGTGTCGGCCCCCTGGAAGAAGAAGTTTTTTAGCCTCTTGGGCGAAGAGCGTCACCTCGACTGGATCGAGCATGAGCAGCTGCGCCCCCGTTACAACGAGCCGCGCGTGCATGTGGCGGTGAACTGTGCCAGCATCGGCTGCCCGGCTCTGTTCCCCGAAGCGTTTACCGCTGCCAAACTCGATGCCCAACTGGAAGACGGCATGCGCCGCTTTTTAGGCGACAACACCCGCAACCGCATGACTGACGGCAAACTGGAAGTCAGCATGATCTTCAAGTGGTTCCGTGAAGATTTTGAAAAAGGTCACAAGGGTTTTGCCAAGCTCGAAGACGTGTTTGCAAAATATGCAGACCAGGTGACGGCCAACCCGTCCGACCGCGAAAAACTCAAGGCCAAAACGGTTTCCATATCGAACCTGGACTACGACTGGTCGCTCAATGATGCGGGGCGCTAGCCGCGCGTCGTCCAGCTTTTGGGCAGCTACGGCTGTCCTCTGGGGCGTTTGCACCCACAATGCAGCCGCGCAAACGCTGCAACCATTTTCAAACGCTGCTGTCGGTAATGTGTTGCCCCTGCCCTGGCGCGTGGTGGCTTTCCCGGGCGGTGGCCGACCCGTTTCGCGTTTCGCAATTGAGATGCAGGGCACAGAACGGGTGTTGAAAGTCAGCACCGACAAATCCTATGGCAATGCGCTGCATGAAATCAAACCCATGGTGCCTGGCCTGGGCAGCAAACTCAAATGGCGCTGGCGGCTTGACAAGCCTTTGCTTCAGGCCGACTTAAAAACCCGCGAAGGCGACGATGCTGCCCTCAAGGTTTGTGCACTGTTTGATTTAAGCCTGGACAAACTCGGATTCATGGAGCGCAACATCATGCGCATCGCGCGCGGCCGCACCACTGATCCGGTGCCCGCAGCCACGCTTTGTTATGTGTGGGATCACCTGTTGCCTGAAGGCACCCGCCTGGCCAACGTGTACAGCCAGCGGCTGCGCTTCGTGGTGCTAAACGCAGGCGAAAAGCAGTTGGGTCAATGGCAGACCCATGAGCGTGACGTGGTGGCTGATTTCAAACTGGCGTTTGGGCCTGAAGCGGATGAAACGCCGCCGTTGATCGCGATTGTGGTGGGCGCCGATTCAGACAACACCGGCGACACCAGCCTGGGCTACGTCGGTGATGTCTCCCTCACCCTGGTTCCGGCAACACCCGCTGTCAACCTACCGGCTACCTCTACACCGGCTGCCCCTACGCCGACAAAATAATCGGCTCCAGCGCATCCCCCTGCGGCAAGATGCGGCCAATGATGGCTGTGTGTGGGTAACCCGCCAAACGCATTTTCTCAACGCAGGCATCCACCCGGTCAGCGGGCACACTGGCCAGCAGGCCG
>JANOWY010000531.1:0-9067 GCA_031418135.1 Rhodoferax sp.
CGCGCGTTTGGCGCTGCGGTTTTCAAAATCGTGGGTGGTGCCACCGGGAACCAGAATGAAGCTGCCTTGGGGGGCATCTTGCCAGGCTTCGCCCATCAGGAAACTCATGGTGCCTTCAATCACAAAAAACACATCGTCTTCAGGATGGGCATGTGCTCCTGGGCCGGTGCAGTGCGGCTCGAGCCACCATTCAGAGATGGAATATTTGTGTTGGGTTTCAGCCCCGTCCGCCTTGAACACCGCGCTGATACGGCCCATCGGGTAACTGCGGCCTTTCCCAGGCGGCAAAACGATGGCGGCTTTGGCCGTTTTGGTGGCTTGTGCGGTGATTGCGGCAGTGGTAGCCGTGCTTTTCTTTGGCATGGGGTCCTTCTGAATGGTGTGGCGCGGTTTACCGTCAGGCGTCTGGTGTGTCGGTATCGCGATTGCCCTGGCTCAGGTTTTGACGCGCTGCCAGCGCCAAGGCCTGGTATTTGGCTTTGAATACGTCCAGATTGTCTTGCTCCAGTTCTTCCAAATCAAGCAGGGCATTGTGTGCCCCTTGGGTGGCGCGGATCAACTCATCGAGTTTGATCTGGATCGCCTCGGTATCGCGGTTTTGGGTGTTCTGGATCAAAAAAACCATCAAAAACGTGATGATGGTGGTGCCTGTGTTGATGACCAGTTGCCAGGTGTCGCTGAAGCCGAACAGCGGGCCGGTGAGGATCCATACCGCAATGATTCCGACCGCCAGGCTGAACACCCGGGGTCGGCCACAAAAATGGGCGGCCGATTTGGCGAAACGGGAGTACCAGGTGGTGGTGTTCATCGGTTTAATCCTCCAGGGTTTGACCTCAGGGTCGGCTGCATCGTGATCGCGCCAATGCACCAGGCTGGCATTGGATAGCTTTGAATTTTTCTGATGCTCAGGTTGTCAATGTGGCGATCAGTTTGGCGTGGATGCCGCCGAACGAGCCGTTGCTCATGCACACAATGTGATCGCCGGGCCGCACAGCGGCCATCACCTGGGCCACCAGTGCGTCAATGGAATCGGCGGTTTGCGCCCGCTCACCCATGGGTTTGAGCGCGTCAGCGGCATCCCAGCCCAAACCGCCGGTGTGGCAAAACGCCAGGTCAGCGGCCTCCAGGCTCCAGGGCAGTTGGGATTTCATCGCACCCAGTTTCATGGTGTTGCTGCGTGGCTCAAACACCGCCAATATGCGCTGCCCCGGTGCCAGGCTGCGGCGCAGGCCGTCAACCGTGGTGCGAATGGCGGTGGGATGGTGGGCAAAATCGTCGTACAGCGTGATGGCCTCTCGCGCATTACCGTTGTGGCTGCCAATCACCGCGCGCACTTCCATGCGGCGCTTGACGTTCTGGAAGGTTTGCAGCGCCTGGCAGGCGACTGGCACAGGCACACCCACGTGGTCGGCGGCTGCAATGGCCGCCAGCGCGTTCAGCTGGTTATGCACGCCAGTTAGCGCCCACTTCACGCTTCCAGCATGCTGGCCTTTAACGTGCACTTCAAAATCGCTGGCATCGCCCTGCGCTGTGTAGTCGCTGACGGTGGTGCCAAAACTGCGCACCTCGCTCCAGCAACCGGCATTGAGAACCCGCTGCAGGCTCTCTTCGAGGCCGTTGACCACGATACGTCCATTGCCCGGCACCGTGCGAACCAGGTGGTGAAATTGCCGCTCAATTTGCGCCAGGTCGTCAAAAATATCGGCATGGTCGAATTCAAGGTTGTTCAAAACGGCGGTCCGCGGGCGGTAGTGAACGAATTTGCTGCGCTTGTCAAAAAAGGCGGTGTCGTATTCGTCGGCTTCGATGATGAAGTATCTGGCCCCCACGCTCCCCGAGGGGGCCGTGCCTTGCTGGGGGCGGCCTGGCGCAGCGGCAGTGGCATTTGGCTGTCCCAGCCTTGCTGAAACGCCAAAATTCAGCGGCACGCCACCAATCAGAAAACCGGGTTTGAGCCCAGCGCTTTCCAGTATCCAGGTCAACATGGCGGTGGTGGTGGTTTTGCCGTGGGTACCGGCCACGGCCAAAACGTGCCTGCCTTGCAACACGTGTTCAGCCAGCCATTGCGGGCCGCTGGTGTAGGGCAGGCCTTGCTGCATGATGGCCTCCATAAGCGGAAATTTGGGTTCGCCGCTGGGCAGGCGGGCGCGGCTGACAACATTGCCCACCACATACATATCGGGCTGGCTTGGCAGCCCGTCAATCTGATCAGCAGCAAACCCTTCGATCAACTCAATGCCCAGGGCGCGTAGTTGGTCGCTCATCGGCGGGTAAACGCCGGCATCACACCCGGTGACGGTGTGGCCGGCTTCCCGCGCCAATGCAGCCAAGCCCCCCATGAAGGTGCCGCAGATGCCTAAGATGTGAATATGCATGGTTAGTTCGGGTAAAAATTACTTTTTAAGTGTATTATTAAAATAATATAATTTTTATTTGTACAAAAATGCTATATTATTAATACAAAAAAATTCAGTTAAAAATTAAACATTATTCCAAATATTCAAAAATATATTTTGTAGATTAAATAAGTTGCAAAAAAACAAGTTTCAGGCGATAGCCAAAATCGCCAGCAAATTTGTTCGGGTTTCGTTCGGGTGCTGGCACGCCCAAAATGGGGGGGGTCAACGCCTGTTGCTTTCAGTGCTTGAAGGGGACTCCACTGTAGCAACCGCAGCAGTCAATAATACGCACTGGGCATTGAAAAAAAGTGTTGGCCCGTTTTGGGTGTGCGGCTACCGTCGAGGCAGATCTGCAAGGCTGCCACTGCCCGAGTCAAGCCCTACTTCCTAGCCATTTGCCTTGGTTTATCGCCCATTCATTCTCAAATGCTTCGCCTTTGGTACCTTGCCCGATGAGTCGCCAACATCCTGCCCCACATCTGTTTGACCCATCCGCTGAAATCGCTGCCGCTGCCGCGCGCTTGGTGGTGGAAGACGGCATGGAATATGGCCCGGCCAAACACCAGGCTTTGCAGCTGTTGGGGTTGCCCAGGCGCACGGCGCTACCGGGCAACGAGCAGCTTGACATCGAGGTGCGAGCGTATATTGCGCTGTTTTGCCCGGCCACGCAAACCCTTGAGCTGCGGGTGTTGCGCGAATTGGCTTTGGTGTGGATGTTGCGCCTCCAGGCGTTTCGGCCCCACCTGGGTGGTGCGGTTTGGCGCGGCACCGCCACCCGGCGCAACGACATCTATTTGCAATTGTTTTGTGATGACAGCAAATCCGCCGAAATAGCACTCATTGACCAACGCGTGGCGTATGACGTGCAAACGGTCACCGGGTTCACGGGTGAAACGGTGGATGCCCTCACCTTGATGCACTTTTGCACAGACTTTGCGCAAAACGTTGCGATGCACTTGATGATTTACGACTATGACGACCTCAAGGGCGCAATGAGAAAAGATGCCCAAGGGCGCAGTCTGCGCGGCGATGTGGTGGTTTTGCAAGGTTTGCTTGAAAGTGCGAATCGGGTGTAATGCCTCTGCTGATGCACTTCGCTGATTGCAAAACGCGCGGTCAAACGGCTGTCTCAATGGCAAAATCGGTACCATCATGCATGAATCGTCCCGCCCTTTGAGTGCCCCTGCCGCAGCGGCGCCAGATGTCAAAACAGGCGTAGATACTGGCGGAACCATGCCACCAAACGAATCCCCGTTGCCCAAGCGGCGTGAATGGCTGGCAGGTACAACCGCTGCGGTAGCTGCGTTGGCTGGTTTGGGTTGGGCCTGGTGGCGTGAGCGCCCCGCAGAGGCCCTGACAGATCCCGCGTTGATGGCTTTTTGGCAGGCCCACTTTGAAACGCCAGGCGGCCAATCACTGGCTGCTGCCGGTTTTAAAGGTCGTCCCCTGTTGATTAATTTTTGGGCTACTTGGTGCCCGCCCTGTGTTGAAGAGTTGCCACTAATTGAAGCCTTTTATCGTCAAAATAGCGCAAATGGATGGCAAGTTCTTGGAATCGCAGCAGATAAAAAAAATTCAGTTTCCAGTTTTTTGACCAAAATTCCGCTGAGTTTTCCAATTGCCATTGCTGGTTTGGAAGGTGTTACCCTGAGCCGCTCTTTGGGCAATTTGGCGGGTGGTCTGCCCTATACCGTCGTTTTGGGGCGCGATGGGCAGGTTGTTCAGCGCAAGATGGGCCAAATTCAGCCAGACGATTTGCGTAATTGGGCGGCATTGCGTTGACCATTTCATTGCGCTAACTAAGGGCGATTTTTTGTGGATAACCGATGTAGAGCGGCAATTGTGCCTAATTGCCTGCAAATATTGGTAAAGTCGCCCCACTGACCAAATAGCGTCATATCTAGATGTAGTTTCTACACGGCCATTTATAAAGTTGGAGATTCCATGGACTTACGCAAACTCAAAACGCTGATTGATCTGGTTTCAGATTCCAATGTGACAGAACTGGAAATCACGGAAGCCGAAGGCAAAGTGCGCATCGTCAAAGGCAATCCCTCGGCGCCGCAGGCCTACAGTTCTGCTGCACCAACGATGACCCTGATGGCCGCTGCCTCCACCCAAGCAGTTGTAGCAGAACCCTTGGCTACGGCGCCGGCACCGATTGCGGCTGTCGTTGTGGAGCACCATGTCGTCAAATCACCGATGGTGGGCACGTTTTATCGCTGCGCGTCGCCAGGTGCGCCGTCGTTTGTGGAACTGGGTTCCACCGTCAAGCAAGGCGAAACCGTGTGCATCATTGAAGCCATGAAAATCCTCAACGAGATCGAGGCCGACAAAACAGGCACGATACGCCGTATTTTGTGTGACAACGGCCAGGCGGTTGAATACGGCCAGCCCTTGTTTGAGATCGAATAAGCCATGTTCAAAAAGATACTGATTGCCAACCGGGGCGAGATCGCCCTGCGTATCCAGCGCGCCTGCCGCGAGCTGGGCGTGAAGGCGGTGATGGTCTATTCCGAAGCCGACAGGGAAGCCAAATACGTCAAGCTGGCTGAAGAGGCCGTGTGCATCGGCCCGGCACCTTCAGCGCTGAGTTACCTGAACATGCCAGCCATTATTTCGGCGGCTGAGGTGACCGACGCGGAGGCAATCCATCCTGGTTACGGGTTTTTGAGTGAAAACGCCGATTTTGCCGAACGTGTCGAGAAAAGCGGTTTTCAGTTCATTGGCCCGACGCCTGAAAACATTCGCACGATGGGCGACAAGGTGTCGGCCAAACAGGCCATGATCAAGGCTGGGGTTCCCTGTGTTCCCGGTTCAGAAGGTGAACTGCCAGATGACCCGGCGCAAATACGGCGCATCGCCAAATCGGTGGGTTACCCGGTCATCATCAAGGCGGCGGGTGGTGGGGGCGGGCGTGGCATGCGTGTAGTGCACACCGAAGCAGCGCTGATCAATGCCGTGCAAATGACAAAAGCCGAAGCGGGCAGTGCGTTTGGCAACCCGGCGGTTTACCTCGAAAAGTTTTTGCAAAACCCGCGTCACATTGAAATCCAAGTGATGGCTGACAAGTTCAAAAACGCCGTGTATTTGGGCGAACGTGATTGCTCCATGCAAAGGCGGCATCAAAAAATCATTGAAGAAGGGCCAGCGCCGGGTATTACCCGCAAACTGATCGAACGCGTGGGCGACCGGTGTGTGGCGGCCTGTAAAAAAATCGGTTACCGGGGTGCTGGTACCTTTGAGTTTTTGTACGAAAACGGCGAGTTTTACTTTATCGAGATGAACACCCGGGTGCAAGTGGAGCACCCAGTGACGGAGTGGATCACCGGAGTGGATATCGTCAAGACTCAGATTCTGGTGGCTGCCGGCGAGAAGTTGCCGTTTACCCAACGGCAAATCGAAATCAAGGGCCATGCGATTGAGGTGCGCATCAACGCGGAAGATCCGTATAAGTTCATCCCGTCACCGGGGCGCATCACCATGTGGCATCCGCCCGGAGGGCCGGGTGTGCGCGTCGATTCACATGTTTACACCAATTATTTTGTACCGCCCAACTACGACTCCATGGTTGGCAAAATTATTGTGTATGGCGATACCCGGGAGCAGGCCATGGCGCGCATGCGCACAGCTTTAGGCGAAACAGTGATTGAAGGCATCAATACCAACATTGCTTTGCACCGCGAATTGATGGTGGATGCCAAATTCATGGCCGGTGGCACCAATATCCATTACCTGGAGCACTGGCTGGAACAGCACAAGCGGTGAGACACCATGTTTGAACTGGCCCTGATCGTTCCAGAGGCGGCGGTTGAGCCGGTTAGCGATGCGCTGGAAGCGTTGGACGCGCAAAGCGTCACCGTGGATGATGCCGATGCCGCGACGGATGCTGAGCAAGCGCTGTTTGGTGAACCCGGCATGCCACCACCGGCAGGGGGCTGGCGGCGTTCGCGAGTTACCGCTCTTTTTGCTGAAGAAGTGGTTGCGCGGGATGCATTGGCGTTGCTGCAGGCACAAGATTTTTTTGCCGGCTGTCAGGTGCTGGGTATCAGCGCGCTGGCGGATCAGGATTGGGTGCGTTTGACCCAATCGCAGTTTGCGCCGGTCGAAATCACGCCCACGTTCTGGATCGCTCCGACCTGGCATGAACCACCGCCAGAGGCGAGACAAATCATCCGGTTAGACCCGGGCTTGGCATTTGGCACGGGTACCCATCCCACGACCCGCATGTGCCTGCGCTGGATTGCCCGCCAAACCCAGTTGGGCCGCGTGCTGGATTACGGCTGCGGTTCCGGCATCCTGGCGATTGCAGCGGCGCAAAAGGGCGGTTCACCCGTCGATGCGGTGGATATTGACCTGGCGGCCGTGCAGTCCACCCGTTTGAATGCGATCGCCAACCACGTGACCTTGCATACCGGCTTGCCCGATTCTGTTCAGACAGCCCAAGGCGGCTACCAAACCGTGGTCGCCAATATCCTGGCCACGCCCCTTAAGGTATTGGCCCCTTTGCTGTGTGCGCATGTAGCTCCTGGTGGGAGCTTGGTCTTGGCTGGCATTTTGGCGCGTCAGGCTGACGAACTTGTTGCCGCCTACGGGCCGTACTTGAGACTGGCAGTAGCCGATGAACTGGAAGGCTGGATCTTGATGACAGCAAAAAAATAGTTCGATTAGCTGGATTGAACATATCATGAGCCAAATCACCCGCTGCCCAGCTTGCCAGACGGTTTTCCGCGTAGTGCGAGACCAGCTGCGCATGTCCGACGGTTGGGTGCGGTGTGGGCAATGCACCGAAGTGTTTGATGCGAGAGCCACTTTGGCGGCTTCTGCAACCGAGTTGTCGAGCATTGAAATGGCCATGCAAGTGAAGGTGCCGCCAGAAGTAGTTGCGTCACCCCCCGCGGTTTTGGCGATCTACGATATTGGTTTGCCAGAGCCGTCGGCCCATGCTGGGCCAGACGCCGCGTCTGAGTCGAACCTTGATCCCGCAGCGGCTGCGCCGCTTGAGGGTGATGACGCGATGAACCGGGTTGAGGACGGCCCCGTCGAACCGGTTCTATTGCCAGACAGTCTGTCCTCCGCCAGCCATGCAGCGCTCACTGACAACAGCGTCAGCGGCAGCGGCCATAAAAGCGGCCCAGACATCGTTGCCCGGACACCTGCATCACTTCCCTTCGATGATGCGCTGAGTAGACCAAGCGGAGCAAGGGCACCTGAGGCGTTCACCGGCACCAGGGATGGCGAGGTGATCTTGCCTGCTACTGCAGCAAAAGTGCCGCCTGACGCGACGGACGTTTCTTTTATGCGAACGATGCCCGGTGAAGGCCAGCCTGTTAGCAAAATGCGGCGCTTTTTGACCGGCATGTTGATTTTGGCATTTTCGGCCTTGCTTTTGTTGCAAGTTTCGGTGCTTGAGCGTGACCGCTTCGCTGCCATGTTCCCCCAGTACAAACCTGCCTTGATGTGGATGTGTGAACAGCTCGGATGCAACGTGGCCGCTTTGCGGCAAATTGAATCGGTGGTGATCGACAGCTCATCCTTTAATCGCGCCAAGGGAGACACCTACCGGCTTGGCCTTGCATTGCGAAATACAGCCAGTGTTGACGTGGCGGTCCCTTCGGTTGAGTTGACCTTGACGGATTCCCAAGATCAGCCCTTGCTTCGGCGCATTTTTTCTGCAAGTGAACTGGGAAAGCC
Source organism: Rhodoferax sp. (assembly GCA_031418135.1). GTDB lineage: Bacteria > Pseudomonadota > Gammaproteobacteria > Burkholderiales > Burkholderiaceae_C > JANYCG01. Next base: position 8,094 of record JANOWY010000531.1, read on the forward strand.
AGGTAGCTCAGATAGTGTCTTGGCGGCTGGCGCCGAATGGCAAGGGCAAGCGACCCTGACAGTGCGGCTGGCGCCAAATGCCGAGCGCTTCACGGGGTATCGGGTTTTGGCGTTTTACCCCTGAACTGCGCCGAACCCGGCAAAGGATTAGCCGGGTTTTCAGGTTTTTAAACAAATAAAAAGCCTGGCATCTTTCGATACCAGGCTTTGAAAGAACCGCCAGCCTTGTTAAGGCATGGAGGCCATCACTCAAGGCTTGGAAGCCGTCGGAAATGGCCAAGCGGCCTGCGGGTTCAGAGTGGTCTGAGTGGCAGGGGCGGCGGGGGCAGCGGGTGCTTTCGCAGCTTTCTTCGCAGCCGGCTTCTTGGCTGCTTTCTTGGCGGCTGGCTTTTTGGCGGCAGCTTTTTTGGCGGGCGCTTTTTTAGCGGCTGCTTTTTTGGCTGGAGCCTTTTTGGCAGCGGGTGCTTTTTTAGCAGCAGCTTTTTTGGCTGGAGCCTTTTTAGCGGCTGCTTTTTTCGCCGGTGCGGCTTTTTTGGCTGGTGCGGCTTTTTTCGCCGGGGCCTTCTTCGCTGCTACCTTTTTGGCGGGAGCAGCTTTCTTCGCGGGAGCGGCCTTTTTTGCGGCCGGTTTTTTTGCAGTTGCCATTTCAATATTCTCCTTGATCAAGTAACAAAGAGCACTTTGTGTATGTTGGATAACACAAAGCGATTCATGATGTTGGGGCAATCCCCAGCATCATGAACTCGGGTGCACAAACCAAGTCGCTTTCTGTGAAGCGGTCTGCGGTTTGTGGAATTCTGAACGTCATGAACATCAATCCCAGGACAAAGCGCCACCAGACTGGTATTCAATCACACGGGTTTCAAAAAAGTTACGTTCTTTTTTGAGGTCGATCATCTCGCTCATCCAGGGGAATGGATTTTCTTCATTGGGGTACAGGGCCTCCATGCCAATCTGGGTAGCTCGGCGGTTGG
>JANOWY010000532.1:0-7932 GCA_031418135.1 Rhodoferax sp.
TCTGACTGCCACAGGTTGGCGCGCACGTTCTTGCCGCCGTTCAGTGTGACCGCATTGATTTTGAGTTGGCCGTCGTTGTCCTGCACGGTATCGATGCCAAAGTGGCCGCTGAAGGTGTAGCTGTCTGCGCCACTGCCGCCGTGCATCGCGTCGTTGCCCGTGCCGCCTTCCAGCGTGTCGGCATCGGCACCACCGATCAAGATGTCATTGCTGCCCATGCCTTGCAGGATGTCTGCGCCGCCTGCGCCAATCAGCAAATCAGATTTATTGCTGCCTGCAAACTGGTCTGCACCTGCGTTGCCCACAAAGGCCTGGCTTTTGCTGTTGTCCAAGGCGTTGGCCGTGGCACCTGCGGTGGTGCCCACTACGTTCCATTGCTGGTAACTGTCATAGCTGATGGCGATGGGGGTGCTGTTCTGCGCGGCACCCTGGTTAAGCAGGGTGTTGAGCCAAATGCTCAGGTATGGGTTGATTTTGGCTTGGGCATTGTCCAAATCTGCTTTTTGCAACAAGAAGCCGGCCCCCTGGGCCGTGGTGTATTGCAGGAGGCCTGTTGCGGCATCGAGTTTGAAGAATTGTTTAGTGGTGGCGTTTTGGAAGGCGGTGTTCCAGTAGTACCACTCAAGCGTTTGGGCAATGATGGCATCTTGCGCGGCTGCGTTCAGGCCCGAGAGATTGCCGCCCAGTTTGTTGAAGCTGGCGGCCAGGTGGGTGAGCTTGCCATCTCCTGCGGTTTGTTGTTCGCTTTTGATGAGGTCCAGAAAGAGGTTGCGATCAGACTTTGTTGTATCGAGGTTGTATAAGGTTTTGTCGAACATCACGGGCAATGCCCGTTGCACGGCGACCGTTGAGTCTTTGAACGCAGACGACAGCAGCCCTGCCGTCAACAATGCCTGTGAGTGCATGTTCTTTTGGTCGATCAGCGAGGTCATGTTGGCGATGCCAAATTGAACGGGGGTTGCCTGGCCAGGGCCTGTGATCGTATTGCCTTCGTTTCGGATGCCGGTGAGTACCGATCCGGGCGCAAAGTAGCTGACAACGTTGCTTTCGCGGGTGGCGAACTGGGTGCCGATGGCTGACCCGTAGTTAACCAAGCTGAGCGGAGCCGAACCCCCAAGGGCAGCTATCACAGTATTGACAAGCACTGGATCTGTTGCCGCTGCCTGGGTTGGGGCCGGATCAAACACGGTAGCAGGTCGGTTGAACCAGACCGCCATGGTCGCTGCAAGGCCACCGCCTAGGCTATGGCCTGTAAAGCTAACATTGGCACCTTGGTTGATGTATTGCGCCGCAATCGCCGCTGCTTGCTGTTCCTGGCCGTAAACCAGCCCGAAATTGGTCAGCCAGTCAACGCCATCGTCAGAGCCTCGGAATGAGATGACGATTTCGGTTCCCGGGCCCGAGAAGACTGCGTAGGCGAAGCCAGTGGTGCCTGGAAGTGATTCGGCTAAAAGTGTCCAGCCGGTTGGAAGAGCAGGCTTGTTGAAACCGGCAGGATCAACTTCATAAACATACAGGCTAAGTACAGCGGATTCTTGTTGAGTTGCCATTTCATTTGCTCCTTATGCATCCATCTGAAAAATAAGCAGTGTCGATAAACTTGGCGTAAGCATATGCGTACGCAGAAGCGTTACTAGCCTGGCGATCCAATGACGTGAATTTTTTACCGTCATCTTCGATGGCTGCTATTCCAAGTAATAAATTAGTAGGCAGCTTGTACAACCATGGATCGATTCGATTTGGCCAAGTCCACTCTGTTCCGTTTGATGAAGGGCGAAACTGCATGTAGTAGGGAGGATCACAAGAGTAGACGTTTTTGTTTTTCCGATTCCAGGCGATAGCATTTGCAACCAAGTTTGGTAAGCCATCCGGTGCAATTGCAATAAGCTGCAGCCCTCCTTCACTAGTATTTACATACTGCTTCCCCTTGTAAGTGAACTCGATGGTCGACCGCGGCATTGGCGAGTAGAAGAAAGCATGCCCAGTCCCGGCGGTGTACAGATTGAATTCATACTTTCCACTTCGCTTGACCACAATGTTCTCCCCCGTATTGAGCGGCACCTCTTCCTCCCAGGTCACCGTGCGATCTCGCGTCATGTACATGCAAGAGCCAACAAACAAAGACAAGAGGCTCATAATCCAGTGCCGCTGTGCCGTTGCAATAGTCCAGTCCACGTTCCGGCCGAACGCCTTGGCCCAGTTGGGCAACGGCTTTAGTTCATCGCTGGGTAACGCTGGACTGGGGGGCGCTATTGGGGCATTTAAAGCCGCCTGCACTTTCTCTTTGGTGTCTGACTGGTGGTTTGTCATTGTTCGCTCTTCCTTCGTAAATCCAGGTTCGGGTGGTGCCATGTATTAGTAGCAATAGGCATTGTTTATCTAACGTTCCCGCAAACTCTCACTACCCGCCCGCTGCACCGGGCTGAGCAAATACTCAATCACCCGCCGCTGCCCGGTTTTGATCTCAGCGGTGATGTTCATGCCAGGGCTCAGGTTGACGCGTTTGCCGTCGATGAGCATGTCTTTTTGGCTCAATGTGAGCGTGGCCGGGTAATAACTGCCGCGTTTTTCATCGGTTACCGCATCGGCGGTGACGATATCGACTTTGGCTTTGACGGTGCCGTACTTGGTGTACGAGAAGGTCTCAAACTTCACCTCGGCCGTTTGGCCGGGGTTCACAAAGCCGATCTCTTGGTTGGCAATGGTCACCTCGGCGGTCACCGTGGCGCTGGCGGCATCGGCCTGGGGTACCACAATCATCAGTGGCTGGGCGCTGGTAACCACACCGCCCACGCTATGGATGGCCAGTTGCTGGATGATGCCGGCCACCGGGGCGGTGAGCTGGGTTTGTTTCTCTTTCTGGTTGGCCTTGTTTTGTTCAGCTTGCAATTGGCTGAGTTTGGTGGTGGCCAGGGCCTGGCGGTCGCTAAGGGTGCGCACGGTTTCGGCTTGCCAGGCGGCTTGGGCTTGTTGGGTTTCAGCCAGAGCCGATTGGGCTTCGACCAGGCGGGCGCCTTGGGTGGCAAGGTCTCGTTCAAGCTCCACCCGCTCCCTGGTTTTGTCTTGCGTGGCATGGCTGGAGATAAAACCTTCACCCACCAGATTTTTGAAGTCGGCCTCGCGCGTTTGCGCCATGGGTATGGTGGTTTGCAGCTTGCTGATGCTGGCCTGCACGGTGTTGATTTCTGCCTGGCGGCGGCTGATTTCGGCGTTGAACTTGGCGTGTTTGGCGCGGATGTCGAGTTGCTCGGAACGCAGTTGGGCCAAAACGGCGGTTTGAATGGTTTTGGGGGTGCTTGAGAAGAGACTTAAAGAAAAAGAGGCTTCTTGTTCACGTAATAATTGCATTGTTAGCTCTTTATTCGATAGCATTTTGAGCAGCTCGCGGGTGCGATAGGCTTCCGATTGTGTGGCGTAGAGCTGCTCTTGCACGCTGCTTTTATCGGCTGCGGCGATGGTGGGGTCTAGCTCCACCAGCACTTGGCCAGCTTTGACTTTGTCGCCATCTTTCACCAACACGCGGCGCACCACACTGGCTTCGAGCGGCTGGATGACTTTGGTGCGGTCGCTCACGATGATGCGCCCGGGGGCCACGGCCACAATGTCCACGTGGCCCAGGCAAGCCCAGGCAACGGCGATGATGAACAGCGCCATGATGGCCAAGGCGAAGCGCCGGGGTGCGGGGTGAACGGGCGTGTCTTGCAGGCTGAGCGCGGCGGGCAAAAAGGCGGCTTCGTCGGCCAAGCGTTTGGGGCCTGCGAGTTCGGCGCGGTGTTGCCACGCTGCGCGAAGCACAGCGCGGTAGCGGGTGAGTAGATCGCGAATCGGGTGTGCCGTGGAATTTGCTTGACTGTTTATCATATTACTTAGATAATTGATCCATGAAGCCGCTCAAATTCATGGGGAACAGCCAGGTGACTTTGGCGGGTTTTCCGGAGGAAGTGAAACGCGCAGCGGGTTTCGAGCTTTGGCAGGTGCAGCTTGGCCTGATGCCGTCGGACTTCAAACCCATGCCGACGGTGGGCGCAGGTGCCTATGAGATTCGGGTGAAAGTGCGAGGGCAGTGGCGCGTGATTTACGTCGCCAAGCAGGCCGATGCGGTGTATGTCTTGCATTGTTTTCAGAAAACTACGCCGAAAACAGCGCAAACCGATATTGATCTGGCGGCGAAACGGTACCAACTGATAGGAATGAATCATGTCAAAACGCAAAATTGATCCCGATGCCTTGGTGACGGCATCTAGCGGCAATGTGTTTACCGATTTGGGCTTTGCCCCTGGCGAAGCGGCGGTTATGGCGCTTCGGGCCGATTTGATGGGGCGACTTCGGTTGCTGATTGAAGAGCGTGGCTGGAGCCAAGAACAAGCCGCCGTTGCATTTGAAATCGGCCAATCGAGGGTAAGCGATCTGGTGCGCGGCAAGTGGGACAAGTTCAGCCTGGACATGCTCATCACCTTGGCAGCGCGGGCGGGCAAACGGGTAGAGCTGGCAGTGGCTTGAAGCCTGTCCGTTTGGCGGCATTCAAGGCGGCAGCTCACAGGGCAGCCTCGTCTTTTTCGGCTGGGCTCACCCCATCCTGCATGCGCCACAAATGCGCATACAGCCCTTGCGGTTGCTTCACCAACGCCTCATGCGGGCCCATTTCGACAATGCGGCCTTTGTCCATCACCACAATTCGGCTGGCGTGGCGCACGGCGCTCAGGCGGTGGGCAATGATGAGCACGGTGCGGCCTTTGGCGATGAATTGCATGTTTTTCTGGATGATGGCTTCACTTTCATAATCCAGCGCGCTGGTGGCTTCGTCAAAAATCAAAATGCGCGGGTTGGTAAACAAGGCGCGGGCAATGGCGATGCGCTGGCGCTGGCCGCCGCTCAAGGTGCTGCCTTGTTCGCCCACCACGGTGTCATACCCTTCGGGCAGTTCACTGATGAATTCATGGGCACCTGCGAGTTGGGCTACCAACATCACCGCTTCGAGGGGGGCGGCCGGGTCGGCAATGGCGATGTTTTCGCGCACGCTGCGGTTGAAGAGCAGGTTCTCTTGCAGCACCACGCCCACTTGGCGGCGCAGTTGGGCGGCATCGATCAGGCTGATGTCCATGCCGTCCACCAAAATACGGCCTGCTTCAGGGCTGTAGAGGCGTTGCACCAGTTTGGTCAACGTGCTTTTGCCAGAGCCCGAACGGCCCACAATGCCGATCACTTCGCCGGGCAACACGTCCAGGCTGATGCTGTGCAGCACGGGAGGCGCTTCGGGTCGGTACCGAAAAGTGACTTGGTCCAGCGTGATGCGGCCTTTGACGGGCGGCAATTGGGCGGCGCTGCTGGGAGCCACTTCGGTTCTTGTATTGAGAATGTCACCCAGCCGTGCTACCGAGATGCCGGTTTGCTGAAAATCTGTCCACAACTGGGCCATGCGCATGATGGGCTGCGCCACGCGTTGGGCAAACATGTTGAAGGCGACAAACTGGCCTACTGTCAGCTCGTTGTTCATGACCAGATGCGCGCCGTACCACAGCGTGGCGGCGTTCACCAGTTTGCCAATCAAATTGATGCCTTCATGGGCCACACTGGCCAGGTTTTGGGTTTTGAAGCTGGCCGATACGTAGGCGGCGAGCTGGTTGTCCCAGCGTTTGCCGAAGGCGGGTTCTAAAGCGGTGGCTTTGACGGTCTGGATGCCGGTGACGGTTTCGACCAGCATGGCCTGGTTTTCTGCACCACGGGCGAACTTCACGTCGAGCCGCCTGCGCAAAATGGGCACGACGGCAAGACTGAGGCCGAAGTACAGAGGCAGGCTGACCAGCACGATTAAGGTGAGTGGCACGCTGTAAAACAACATCACCGCGATGAAGACGACGCTGAAAAAAACGTCCAGCACGACGGTGAGGGCATTGCCGGTGAGAAAACTGCGGATGTTCTCCAGCTCGCGCACGCGGGCGACTGAATCGCCCACTCTTCTGGCCTGGAAGTAGGCCAGTGGCAGTTGCACCAGGTGGCGGAACAAACGCGCACCGAGTTCAACATCAATGCGGCTGGTGGTGTGGCTGAACACGTAAGCACGCAGTGCGTTCAACACACTTTCAAAAATGACGACGACCACCAGGCCGATCACCAGCACATCGAGCGTAGTCATGCCTTTGTGCACCAGCACTTTATCCATCACCACCTGGAAAAACAGGGGTGAAACCAGGCCAAACAGTTGCAGCATGAAGCTGATCAACAGCACCTCGCCCAGCAGTTTGCGATATTTGACCAAGGCCGGAATGAACCACGAAAAATCGAACTTGGCGAGTTCTCCGGCCAGGCTGGCGCGGCTGGTGATGAGGATGAGTTCGCCCGTCCAGCGGGCCTTGAAGGTCTCCATCGGTTCGATGGTGGGGCGGCTACCTGATTCGGCTGCGCCTTGCAGCAAAACCCGGGCGGCATCACATTGGGCCAAGATGACGGGTTGCTCCGCTCCAAGCGGTGTTGCCGAACCCACTTGCGCTGGCACCCGAACCAGTGCCAGCGCAGGCAACGGCGTCAGCGGCAGGCGTTCTGCGGTGGTGGTGACCCGTTTGGCGGTAAGGCCCAGGTGTTTGGCGGCCCGCAACAGGTCTGACGTGCTAACCGCATCACTGGGCGACAAGCCCAGTTGATGCGCCAAGGTGGCGGGGTCAGCCGCGACTTGGTGAAAACGGGCAATGGCGCATAGGGCCGACAACCCAGGCTGCGCTTGTTGCGCAACTGTTGTCGGCGACAACCTCGGGTTTACCCCCCCCCTGCAATTCCTTGGTTTGCATTGCGCTCCCCTCTGGTCTTGTTTTTGTTCATTGGTTCGCATGTTACGCGATGCATTGATGCAGATATTACGAGAACTTACGGGCGTCAAAACGCCGTTGACCCCCCAATCGCCGACACTGGCCTGTATCCATTCAAAGGTATTTCAGATGACGCAATTTACCCGTGTAGCCGCAACGATTTTGGGCCTTCAGGCCACCATCCTTGCCCTTGGTTTGGTTGCATGTTCTTCACCACCTTCGCGCCAGGAGATCGGCATTGCGACCGGCGCGGTAGTCGGTGGCGTCGTGGGCTCGGTGGTAACCGGTGGCAGCACGATGGGGACAGCGGCAGGGGCTGCCGGGGGTGCTTTGGTGGGGCGTGAGCTGGCCCGGCAACTTCCGAAAAAGTAGCCCAGGCAACAAGTCAGGCAGCGTCGAATAAAATCAAGGCTAACCCAGCCCCTTTCCAACGGCATCCTGCGGGATGCCGTTTTTGTTTGCGCCACTTTTTTGGCCTGCCTCGCTGATTTCCTGCACCACCATGACCGATACCTCTGCCAACTCTGCAAGCTCCGCCCCCGCCACTTTGCACCAACCCGGCCTGCAAAGCCTCTCCAAATCGTTCGAGCCGGTGGCGCTGGAGGCGCAGTGGGGGCCTGAATGGGAGAAGCGCGGTTATGGAAACGCCGGTTTTCGGGGCACGGGCGCGGCCAAGGCGGATGTGCCCGCGTTTGCCATCCAGCTGCCGCCGCCCAACGTAACAGGCACTTTGCACATGGGCCATGCGTTCAACCAGACCATCATGGACAGCCTGACACGTTACCACCGCATGTTGGGCCACAACACGGCCTGGATTCCGGGCATGGACCACGCCGGCATTGCCACCCAAATTGTGGTGGAGCGCCAGTTGCAGGCGCAAAACATCAGCCGCCATGACATGGGCCCCACACCCGCAGAGGCGCGCAAGAATTTTGTGGCCAAAGTGTGGGAGTGGAAAGAAAAAAGCGGCGGCATCATCACCAACCAGATGCGCCGCATGGGCGCCAGCGTGGATTGGAGCCGCGAATACTTCACGATGGACGACGACCTCTCCAAAACCGTCACCGACACCTTTGTGCAACTGTACGAACAAGGCCTGATCTACCGGGGCAAACGCCTGGTGAACTGGGAC
>JANOWY010000533.1:0-3452 GCA_031418135.1 Rhodoferax sp.
GGTCGCGCAGTCGAGCTTTGACGCGTGGGTCAAGTATTACCGCCAGGATGAAAACACACCCAACACCACGGTGAGTTATTACACCAAGGGTGCGCTAGTGGCGTTGTGCCTGGATTTGACGCTTCGCCTGGGCAATGAATCCACACCTCGCGTGCAGGGCCAAACCACGCTGGACGACGTGATGCGCGCCCTGTGGCAGCGTTGCCAGGCGGGCCCGATGACCGAGGCTGACTTGTTGGCCGTGTTGCAAGCTTTAACAGGCCGTTCGTTTGCCAACGAGATTCAATCGTGGGTGCACAGCACGAACGAGTTACCGCTCAAACCCCTGCTGGAAGCCGCCGGTGTGCAGGTGCTGGAAGACCCCGCCCAACTCGCCCAGGCTCTGGGCCTGCGGGTGCAAGAGGCTGCGGGCATCGTCGTTAAAACCGTGTTGCGTGGTGGCGCGGCGGAAGCGGCTGGTTTTGCGGCGGGCGATGAATGGTTGGCGGTGCAAGTGGGCTCATCGCGCTGGCGTGTTCACAGGCTGGACGAAATTCCGTTGTATGTTGGAACGGCACCAGTGAAGGTCAAGGCACTGGTGTCGCGGGACAAACGTTTACTGGAATTGCCATTGTCGATTCCTGCGGGGCAGACGACTTGGCGGCTATTGCTGGGTGGGGGTGGAGTGGGGTGGATTTGAGCTTTGTTCAGCATTTCGGTTGCTTCTGCGCTGGTTGTTTATCCCGTCTCTTTTGATTGCCCCGTGTTGGTTGAATGCCCTGCGCCCGGTGGCTACTCCGCGCGGCAACTGGGCAATGTGCTGCGGTTTGGAGGTGGAATCACTCGCGGGTACGAAAAATTCGTGCGACACGGTGGTCGCGGAATTTTTTGAGGTGCACCACAACCGCTACCGCGACGCCTTGCACCCCAAAGCCCGGTCACATTTCCCAATCACCGCGCTCGGTTGGGTTTTGTTGGTTGGGGCGCTTCGCGCGAATGCCGCTGCGGCGACAGTCACATCGCTATGGGTTCGTCCCGCTTGACTTATGACACGCTGATGCCAATCAGGGGCGTGTTGCTTGCGTCATTCCATCCATGCACCGCAAAAGCGCTGGTTGCCAAATAGAATCCAGCCGCTAAGATGGCTACGAGCCTCCCTTTCACAAGCGATTTGATGAGCGGCGGTACTTCTAATCTTGCACGCTGATGCGAATTGCTGCACCTGTGCGGCTCGCTTTGGACAGGAAGTCCCTTTTATTCGATAGGAGCAAGAGCAGTGAAACCTGATTTTCACGAATATCAAAAAATCATGGAGGAAATAAAAAGAAGAATTGAGGTAATTACTGCTCTTCTGGATAAGTCTGTCTCACTTCCATTTCAAGCAACTCAGGTTGAAACCACGTTGCTACAGGTCAGGATGGTTTTGGAACTTTTAGCCCTATCTTCTTTAGCAGCAAATAGGGAAATATTCGAGGCTAACCAAAAGAAGTTTAGGGATTCGTGGAAAGTTGCCAAAATCGTCAATGATGTAAGACGATTGAACCCAAATTTTTATCCTATACCTTTGCTTCACACAAATTTTGAAGGCTTGGATCGCTTAGATGAAATTACAGAAGGGAGCCTAACCCTTGAGGAGCTAATCAATATTCATGGCCAGTGCGGGGAAAGGCTGCATGCTTTGAACCCCTATGACTCTTCATTCGAGCTAGACTACTTTGAGAAAAACATTCCTTTGTGGATGAATAAGCTGATGAGGCTACTTGCCTTGCATAAGATTCGACTGCTCGACGATGATGTATTTTTTCTGGTGTACATGGAAGACCCGGCCACAAAAAATGTGAGTATGTATGCATACGGAAAGCAATGCGCTTAACTGGCCTGACTCCTTAACTAATGCCGTAGTGTTGCAAAACTCTACCGTTGAACCTTGCATCCGCAGCGATCCAAAATACCAACCATGCGCATTGGCCTGTCGGCGCGGGCTCCGAACGACCACAGGCGGAACCGGTGGGCGTAGGTTTCGTCTATATATATAGTTTATAAATTATTGATAGATAAAAATAGACAATAGTTCATATGATAATTGCACAATTAGCTATTATTAATGTATCAAAAATGATTAAATAAAGATTATTATTTACGTAAATCTATAACCCTACGGGCTTTCCCGGCGCTGCGCTCCACGCCCCCGGCAGCCTTCAATTCAATCGAGGCGCTGCTGCCAATGTAGGCCTTGATGTCATGCTGCAATTGCCGGGCGGCGGCTTGGGCGGTGGGGCTGGTGGGGTCTGTGCCGGGTTGCGTTTCTACCAGCACCTGCAATTCATCCAACACGCCCACGCGGCGCAACACGCATTGGTAGTGGGCAGCTAGTTCAGGGCGTTTCAGGATGAGTTCTTCAATTTGCGTTGGGAAGACGTTCACGCCGCGCACGATCATCATGTCGTCGCTGCGGCCGGTGATTTTTTCCATGCGGCGCATGGTGCGCGCGGTGCCGGGCAACAGGCGCGTCAGGTCGCGGGTGCGGTAACGGATGATGGGCAGCGCTTCTTTGCTCAGGCTGGTAAAGACCAGTTCGCCCATCTCGCCGTCGGCCACCAGCTCGCTGGTTTCGGGGTTGATGATTTCGGGGTAGAAGTGGTCTTCCCAAATGGTGGGGCCGTCTTTGGTCTCTGCGCATTCGCTGGCCACGCCGGGGCCCATCACCTCCGAAAGGCCATAGATGTCCACCGCGTCCAGGCCCATGCGGGTTTCGATGTTTTTACGCATATCGTTGGTCCACGGCTCGGCGCCGAAAATGCCGATACGCAGGCTTGAATCTGCTGCGTTCATGCCCTGGCGCTCAAATTCTTCGGCAATTGCCAGCATGTAGCTGGGCGTGACCATGATGATGTCGGGTTTGAAATCGGTGATGAGTTGCACCTGCCGCTCGGTTTGCCCGCCGCCAAACGGCACCACGGTGAGGCCGAGTTTTTCAGCGCCATAGTGGGCACCCAGGCCGCCGGTGAACAAGCCGTAGCCGTAAGACACATGCACCATGTCGCCGGGGCGTGCGCCCGCCGCGCGGATCGAGCGGGCCACCAGGTTGGCCCAGGTGTTGATGTCGTTTTGGGTGTAACCCACCACGGTGGGTTTGCCCGTGGTGCCGCTGCTCGCGTGGATGCGGGCACACTGCGTGCGCGGCACGGCGAACATGCCGTAGGGGTAACTGTCTCGGAGGTCTTTTTTGACGGTGAACGGAAACTTGGCCAGGTCCGCCAGTGATCGGCAATCCGACGGGTGCACGCCCGCCGCATCAAACTTGGCGCGGTACACGGGCGAGTTGGCGTAGGCGTGGTGCAAGGTGGATTGCAGGCGTTTGAGCTGCAAGGCGCGCAGCTCGTCGACGCTGGCTTTTTCGATGGGTTCGAGGGGGAAGGTCATCACACTTTTCTCCAACATCATTCGGGAACAACGGTTCCGGGTATCTGCGC
>JANOWY010000534.1:0-1655 GCA_031418135.1 Rhodoferax sp.
GTGCCGCCCAGGCTTCGGGCATGGCGACCGGTGTGGGTGAGGTGCAGGTGTGGCGCGATGCCAAAGCTGTTTTCAGCGCCAAGCTGCAAGATTTGCATCAGGTGTGGGACAGCGTGAGCTGGCAAATCTGCCAGCGGCGCGACAACCCGGCCTGCGCTGACGCCGAACATGCCGCCGCCGGAGACCCTGCAGACCCCGGTTTATCTATTTTTGTAAATTTGTCTAAACAAAATGTTAAAATTGTTCATGAATCAATTGGACAGTCAGCTACTGAATTGGTAACAAAATTACCTAATCAGTCACCGGTATTTTTGAAAAATCAACGACCCAGAGTCGCCGTGCTGCGCGAACAAGGTGTCAACTCCCACGTTGAAATGGCCTATGCCTTCACTCAGGCGGGCTTTGAAGCCTTTGACGTGCACATGACCGACCTGCAAACCGACCGTGCCAACCTGCAAGATTTTCAGGGCGTGGTCGCCTGCGGCGGTTTCAGCTACGGCGACACGTTGGGCGCTGGCATTGGCTGGGCCCGTTCCATCACCTTCAACATTGCCTTGGCCGATCAGTTTGCTGCTTTTTTCTCCCGGCCCGACACCTTTGGCCTGGGGGTCTGCAACGGCTGCCAAATGTTTGCCGAATTGGCCAACATCATCCCCGGCGCAGAGCATTGGCCCCGTTTCACCACCAACCAGAGTGAACGTTTTGAAGCGCGCCTCAGCCTGGTTGAAATCCTGGCATCGCCATCGATTTTTTTGCAAGGCATGGCGGGTAGCCGCCTGCCGATTGCCGTAGCCCACGGTGAAGGGTTTGCCAATTTCGAGCCTGGCAAAGGCGGGCGCGGCAACCCGGGCCAGGTTATCGCCGCCATGCGATTCACCGACAACCACGGTGCAGCGACCGAAGCCTACCCCTTCAACCCCAATGGCAGCCCCGGCGGCCTGACCGCGGTAACCACCGCTGACGGCCGGTTTACCGCGATGATGCCGCACCCCGAGCGCGTGTTCCGCAACATCCAAATGAGCTGGACACCCGAGGACGTGAGCGAATTCAGCCCGTGGATGCAGCTGTGGCACAACGCGCGGCGCTGGGTGGGGTAGGTTGGGTTAACAAATAAGGCAACCAAGGCGAGACCAACTGATGAACCAACCGCGGTCACTGGACGAAACGAGCATCGCCGATTTTGTGCGCGACGGCGCCGTAGTTTTGCGCGGATTGCTGACGGCCACCGAAGTGAACCAGTTGGCGCAGGGCATTGAACACAATCTGGCCCACCCGAGCCCGCTGAAACTGATCGCCAGCCAGGCTGATGACCCGGGCCAGTTTGTCGAAGACTTTTGCACCTGGCAAGACAACCCGTTTTACCGCGAGGTGATGACGCAATCCGCCTTGCCTGCAGTGGCTGCGCAACTGATGCAAAGCCAGACGGTGCGCCTCTACCATGACCACCTCTTGGTCAAAGAGCCGGGCACGCGCCAGCCCACCCCGTGGCACCAAGACCAGCCGTACTACAACGTCAGCGGACGGCAAAATGTGAGTTTCTGGATCCCGGTTGACCCGGTTCCGCTGGAATCCACCCTGCGTTTGGTGGCCGGTTCCCACGCGGGCACCTGGTACATGCCGCGTACCTTCCGCGACAGCCAGGCCAAGTGGTTTCC
>JANOWY010000535.1:0-1541 GCA_031418135.1 Rhodoferax sp.
CCCAGCGCCTTTTTGCCCAATGCGGAGCGGTGCGAGCGGCCCAGGGTGTCCAGTTGCAGTTTGCTGACGTCGTAACCCGGCCGTTTGGCACAGGGGCCAGATGAAAAATTGGGGCAGGCGGGTTTGACAACGGGTTGAAGGGTAGTTTGGGTGTTTTGCATAGCCTGCCATTTTAAGTGCCAGGGCCGTCTTGAGCGGGTCAGCCGACGGCAAAACCGGCATCGACGGACGATCGGCTTGAAACAGGGTTTAAAAAAAGACTTGACGGATTTAGAATTCTTGTAATACTTGATACATAAATTGAAATATAAACTACAAATGCTTTCCTTGCTGCTGGTCACCCTGCCCACCCAACCCAATGCCGTGCGCTTGCGCATCTGGCGTGCCCTCAAGGCCCTGGGCTGTGTCGCCCTGCGTGATGGCGCTTATGTGTTGCCTGAAAGTCATTCGGCATCGCTGGAGCAATTGGCCCAGGAAGTCGTGCGCAACGGTGGCAGTGCACAGGTGATGACCCTGCTGCCCAAAGATGATCTTCAAAAAGCCGACATCCTGGCCCAGTTCGACCGCAGTGACGCGTATGTGGCATGGCATCAACTGGCTCGGGAGCTGACGCAAGCCTTGCCCTTGCTGAGCGAGAACGAAGCGCGCCGCCGGGTGAGAAGCACCGCAGAGGCACTGCAAAACGTCAAGCGTTGCGACTATTACCCTGGCGCTTCCGCCTTGCAGGCAGAGGCCGTTTTGCAACAACTGCGCAGCGAGCTGGACCAGCGTTTCTCCAAAGGTGAACCTCAGGCTGTGCAAGCTGCCATCCCCCGTTTGAACCCGGCCAAGTTCCAGGGAAAACGCTGGGCCACCCGCGCCCGCCCGTGGGTCGACCGGCTGGCCAGCGCCTGGCTGATCCAGCGCTTCATTGACCCGCAAGCCCAGTTTGTCTGGCTGCACGACACCACCCAAACGCCGCGTGGTGTGCTGGGTTTTGATTACGACGGCGCGCGGTTCACCCATGTGGGTAGCCAGGGCAACGAGCGCGTTAGTTTTGAGGTGTTGATGGCCAGCTTCAATTTGCAAACCGATGTGCGGCTGGAGGCTTTGGCGCGCGTTGTTCATTATCTGGACGCCGGGGGCATTCCGGTTGAGCAGGCTGCCGGGCTGGAAGCCATTTTGGGTGGTCTGCGTGAAATGCATGCCGATGATGACACGCTGCTGGCCGCAAGCCATGGCGTTTTTGATGCGCTGTACGCCAACGCTGGCCGCCACGTACCCCTGAATGAGAGCAAAACATGACTGAACACTCCCCAATTGTCTCTTCCACTTCCGCTTCCACGCCCCCAACGCTTCAAAGCCCACCCGCACCGATCAGCTTCAGCCAGGCCTTCTGGTACTGGCTGAAACTGGGCTTCATCAGTTTTGGTGGCCCAGCCGGGCAGATCGCCATCATGCACACCGAGTTGGTGGAACAAAAACGCTGGATCAGCGAAAGGCGCTTTTTGCACGCGCTGAACTACTGCATGCTGCTGCCTGGCCCCGAGGCTCAGCAACTG
>JANOWY010000536.1:0-3588 GCA_031418135.1 Rhodoferax sp.
CACCATCCACGCCGAAGAAGGCCCGCGCCTGTTGGCCAGCATGGGGCAAAAGCAGGCCGTTATCTTGCGTAACCACGGCTTGTTGGCCTGGGGCAAAACCCTGCCGCAGACCTTTGCCGTGTTGTGGACGCTGCAACGCGCGTGCGACATTCAACTGGCCACCTTCAGCATGGGCAAGGCGATACCCGTGTCTGCGGCAGTTGCAGCCCGCTGCACCGCTGATGCCCTGCAATACCCCGACAAGGGTGGCGGCGTAGACCTTTTCAACGCCATGACCCGCCTGGTGGACCGGATTGACCTGGGGTATCGTGAATAAGTTGTTTGCCCGCCTGCCGGCCTAATCCAGCCATGCGCATCTGCGATTGGCCATTGCGCCCCAAGGCTTCATTCAAAAGCTCTATAAATACCTATTTATATTTGAATTTACATTAAACATAATAAATAAAGTACTATTTTGATGTATTAATAGTAGCTAATTGTGCAATTATTTTTTGAACAAATTGCCAATTTTATTAAAGTATATATTCTCAGTTAGTTATTTTTTACTTTTTCACTCAGGTTTCCGTGACTTCATTACTTCAAACACCTCCTTGGTACGCCGCCAACCGGCCACCCCGCGTCTGTATTGCGGGGGCGGGCGCGATTGGCGGCTGGGTAGCGGCGGGGCTGGCGGCGGCGGGCGTAACGGTTAGCGTTTACGCGCGCGGTGCCACGCTGGCGGCCATCCGTCAACACGGTCTGCGCATTCGCCAAGGCGAGCACACTGCAGTTTGGCCCATTGCCGCCAGTGACAACGCGGCTGAGCTGGGCGTGCAAGACGTGGTGGTCATCGCCGTCAAGGGCCCGGCGCTGGCCGGTTTGGCCGCTGCCATCACACCGCTGATCGGCCCCGGCACCTCTGTGGTCATCGCCATGAATGGGGTGCCCTGGTGGTTTTTGCAAGGTTTTGGCGGCGCTTATGAAGGCAATCGCCTGCAATCGGTAGACCCCACTGGCGCGATACAAGCGGCTATTGCCCCGGCCCACACCATCGGCTGCGTGGTGCATGCCAGCTGCTCGGCACCTGAACCCGGCTTCATCCAGCATCATTTTGGCAACGGCTTTATTTTGGGCGAGCCTTCTGGGCAAGCCACTGCGCGGGTGCAAGCGCTGGCTAACTTGCTTGCTGGCGCGGGCTTCAACGCCACGGTATCGGCGCAGATCCAAAAAGACATCTGGTACAAACTGTGGGGCAATATGTCGGTCAACCCCATCAGCGCCTTTACCGGGGCCACCACCGATTTGATTCTGGACGACGAGCTGGTGCGCAGTTTTGTCTCGCTCATCATGCTTGAAGCCAAAGCCATCGGCGCCCAACTGGGCATCGCCATCGAGCAAACCCCCGAAGACCGCCACCAGGTCACCCGCAAACTGGGTGCCTTCAAAACCTCGATGCTGCAAGACGTGGAGGCCAGCCGCACGGTAGAGCTGGACGGCCTGGTCAGCTCGGTGCGGGAGCTGGGTGTTTTAACCGGTGTGCCGACCCCGTTTACTGATGCGCTCTTGGGCCTGGCGCGTTTGCATGCGCGGGGGCTGGGGTTGTATCCGCAGGCAACGAAAGATTGACAAAGAGCTGAATCAACTCCAAAATGTCTCCAACATCCATTTTGGAGCCAATATGCCCAATCTCTCAGTCAAAGACGTGCCGGAAGCGTGGGCAGAAACATTGCGCCAACGCGCTGTTCGCAACCATCGGTCGCTACAGGGCGAGTTGATGGCAATCATTGAACAGGCCATTCAACAAGAATCGCCCTTGTCTGCGGACACACTTGCCGACCCAGGGCGGCCGCGCATTGTGGGTTTTGACAAACAGGGCTGGCCTATCGTGCGCCAGGGCTGGAAAACGCCTGAGCAGGTCATGGCTACGCTGCGCGAAAAATACCCCGAACCTGTTTTGGGGCAACCCTTGGGTGTCGACATCATCCGTGAAGACCGGGACAGCCGGTGAGCGGCACCGCCCTACACATAGCCGAACCGCCAGCGCACTACCTGGCACGCCGACCACTGGTCGTTGACTGCAGTGTGGTGTCGGGGGCGATTTTTGCCGAGCACTGGCAACAAGCCGCACGTCAATACCTTGCCGGCAGCGATCTGCATGCCCCTCATTTGATTCAGGCTGAAACAGCCAATGTGGCCGTCAAGAAAATCCGACAAGGATTTGCTGATTTGGCAAAGGAGGGGCTGCAAAAATTGCAAGAATTGACGATCAACCTGCATCGCATTGACGAAGCGCCGGTGGTGGCGCTGGCACAGCAGTTCGGCCTCTCCGCCTACGATGCCGCATACCTCTGGCTAGCCGCCGAGCTCAAGTGCCCGCTCGCCACTTTTGACGAAAAACTGGGGCGTGCCGCAAAAACCTATTTGGAAAGTTTATGAACCCCACGATCGCCCACTGCGTGTGGCTGCCAGCGGCAAAACTCTATAACGCTTGAATATGTCCACCTCTAAACGCGCGTTCAGCGCTTCCGCCTTTGGCACCCTGCTGCTCATCGCCCTCATGATGGGGGCCAACCATGTGGCGGCGCGGTTTGCCTTTAATGACGGGGTAGACGTAGCCACGGCGGTGGCTTTTCGCAGTGCCATCACCACGCTGGTGGTGGCGCTGGTTGTACTGTTTTACAAAGTGCCCATCAAACTCACGGCCAATCACAAAAAATATTTGCCAGCTATTGGCGGGCTGATTGGCCTGCAAAGCCTGTGCCTGTATTCATCCGTGGCGCGGCTGCCGGTGGCGCTGGCGCTGCTGGCCTTCAACACCTACCCGTTGTGGGCAGCTTTGTGGGACCGCCTGCTGTATGGCCGCCGCACCGAGCCCGCCGTCTTAAAAGCCATGCCGGTGTTGCTGTTGGGTTTGGCGCTGGCGCTAGATGTGCTGGGCGCAACCTCGGGCCTGGGTGCTGCGGCGCAGTGGGGGCGCATGGGCGTGGGCGTGGCGTTTGCACTGGCGGCAGGTGCT
Organism: Rhodoferax sp.; assembly: GCA_031418135.1. GTDB lineage: Bacteria > Pseudomonadota > Gammaproteobacteria > Burkholderiales > Burkholderiaceae_C > JANYCG01. Next base: position 2,996 of record JANOWY010000536.1, read on the forward strand.
TCATTTGGGCTGGCCATGATCCTCACCCAACATGAAGCCGGCGATGTGGATGGCCGCGTGCGCACCGTGAGCACACTGGGCATCAGCGGCATCATCGCGCTGGTGGTGGTGGCCGCACAGGGCGGTTTTCAGCTGCCGCAGGCGGCACCCGGCTGGATGGGCCTGGCGGCGCTAACCTTTTTGTACGGCACCGCCTTCACCATCATGTTCACCGTGCTGCCCAAACTCGGCGTGGCCGGCAGCTCACCCATCATGAACGTCGAACCGGTGTTTGCGCTGGTGCTGGCCTGGCTGTTGCTGGGCCAATCCATCGCCGCCGTTCAAGTGGCCGGCGCGCTGATTGTGGTGGGCGCGGTGATGTGGCTGGGGTTGCGCAAGCGCTGATTTGGCCTGCCTCAGGCGCGGGGTTCGCCGCGCTCGTTCACCACCAGGGTCGGGCCAGGCTGCGTGCTCATCTGCACCCGGTGTTCTTGTCCCCGGAAGGTGTAGGCCACGTCCCAGTAAGCTGGTGCAGCCTGCGGGCTGGCGGTTTCACAACGTTGCACGTTTTGGGGTGCCTGCGCTTGTGCACTGCCATCGCGCCCCACGTTGGC
>JANOWY010000537.1:0-9476 GCA_031418135.1 Rhodoferax sp.
AACAGCACAATAAAACCTTGCAGCGCCACAACCATGTCGCGGCTGAAACCGCGCACCTCAAAGGCCACTTCGGCTCCGCCTTGGTACAGCGCGCCAAACAACAGGCTGGCAAACACAATACCAACCGGATGGTTGCGGCCCATCAGGGCCACGGCAATGCCGGTAAAGCCCGCACCGCTGACAAATTCAAGCAGCAATTTGCCATTCACACCGGCAATTTCATTCATGCCCACCAACCCGGCCAGCGCGCCTGAAATGGCCATGGCCACCATGATCTGCCGGCGTGCGCTAATGCCCGCGTATTCGGCTGCGCTGGGGCTTGCGCCCACCGCCCGCAAGCGGTAACCGGCCCGTGTGCGCCACAAAAACAGGTACACCACAACACAGGCCACCAGGGCCAGCACGATGCTTAGATTGAGCGGCGAGCTGGGCCATTCAATGCCCAGCCAAGCCAAGGCCTCGTGCATGGCCGGCAGTTTGGCTGAATCGGCAAACGCAACACTTTCAACCGACATGGTGCCTTTGGGGCGCAGGTGGTTGACCAGCAAATACACCAGCAACGAACTGGCAATAAAGTTAAACATGATGGTGGTGATCACCACGTGGCTGCCGCGCCAGGCCTGCAAAAAGGCCGGCACTGCGGCCCAGGCCATGCCAAACAGCATGCTGGACAACATCATCACGGGCAACATCACCCAAGCCGGCACATGGGGAGCCAACCACAAGGCCGCCAACCCACAGCCCAACCCGCCCATGATGGCCTGGCCTTCACCGCCAATATTGAACAGCCCGCCATGAAAAGCCACGGCAACGGCAAGCCCGGTAAAAATGAAGGTGGTGGCGTAATAAAACGTGTAGCTGATGCCCCGGGGCGTACCAAAAGCGCCTCTGACCAAAACGGTAATCACCTCGAGCGGGTTTTGCCCGACCAGCGCCACCACGGCCGCCGCCAGCAACAGGGCCACTGCCAAACAGACAACGGGCAGCAGAACCAGATCAGCCCAACGGGGCAAGGGTTGCGCGGCGCTCATGCCATTGCCTTTGTCCTAGGTATGGTCGTTGCCTTCATTGTGCTTTTTGAGGTGGTCATCAACAATCCCAATCTGGACTCCGTGCATTCACCAATTGGCAATTCACCGGTTACCTGCCCCTGGTTCATCACGATCACCCGATCAGAAAGCGCCAAAATTTCGTCGAGCTCGCTGGAAACCACCAGCACCGCACAACCCGCGTCACGCATAGCCCGCAGTTGGGTGTAAATGAATTCGATGGCACCGATGTCTACGCCACGGGTTGGCTGGCCCACCAACAATACTTTGGGGGCCTGCCCCAACTCCCGCGCCAGCACCAGCTTTTGCTGGTTGCCGCCCGAGAACTTGCTGCTAGCCAAGGCTTCATTGCGTGGGCGCACGTCAAACCGCTCCATCAGAGTAGCCGTGGCTCGGCGCATGGCGACATGTTACATCCAGCCCAACCATATGCCCAACACATAGGCCTTGAGCCTGTCATAACCCAAGACAGCCGACTCCCAGGCCACAAAGGGCATCACCAGGGCCCGGGCGTGCCGGTCTTCGGGCACGTGGGCCAGGCCCAGGTCTCGGGCTGTTACCGGGTCTAGCCACAACCCTGAATTGGCACCCTTGCTGGCACCAGCGCCCACCGTGCCCACACTGAAACGGGCCATACCCAAACTGATTTCGCCGGCCGAAGGCCGCAGCAAACCCGATAAAACATCGAGCAACTCACTTTGGCCATTACCCGAAACACCGGCAACGCCGACAATTTCGCCCTGCCGCAGGCTGATGTTCACGTCGGTCAGGCGCGAGACGTTCAAGGCATCGAGCACTGTAAGCCCTCGGGCTTGCAACACCACTTCGCCCAATTGCCGGGCACCGCCATCGACGCGGCCAATATTGACTTTACGCCCTACCATGGCTTGTGCCAGCCCTTCGATGCTGGCTTGCGCAATAGGCACTTCTGCCACCACGCGCCCGGCGCGCATCACGGTAACGTGGTCGCACAGGTTCATCACCTCACGCAGTTTGTGGGTGATCAACAAAATGGTGGTGCCCTGGCTGCGCAACAGCTTGAGCACTTCAAACAGCTGATCGGTCTCCTGCGGGGTGAGCACCGCCGTGGGTTCGTCCAAAATCAGGACCTTGGCACCCCGGTACAAGGCTTTCAGAATTTCAAGGCGCTGCCGATCGCCCACCGGCAGCTCACTGACCGGCACGTCAAGCCGCACGATCAGCCCGGTGGAGGCCATCAACGCATCGAGCCTGGTCTTGACAATGGCCTCGGCTTTGTCGAGCAGCCAATGCGGCTCTGCACCCAGCATGACATTGTCGAGCGCGGTGAGGGTTTCAACCAACATGAAATGCTGGTGCACCATGCCAATGCCCAGCGCAATGGCATCGTCGGCGTTGTGGATGGAGACTGGCCTGCCAAAGAGCGAAATGCTGCCGCTGTCTGCCGTATAAAACCCGTACAAAACCGACATCAGGGTACTTTTGCCAGCACCGTTTTCACCGACGATGCCGTGCACCGTGCCTGTACGAACGGACAAATCAACGTCGGCATTGGCCGCTACCGCCCCAAATGTTTTGTGGATGCCGCGCATCTGCACGGCGTATTCCCCAACGGGCGACGGCACTTTTTCAGGTGGTGTCAACGGTTTCAACGGTTCAAATAAAACAAAAAAACCCGCGAACCAGAACGGTTTCGCGGGTTTGATTTTGCATCAGGAACGCAGCCCCGATGCAATGCAAAGATCAGTATTTGCAGGCGTTGTCAGCCATGTAATCAGCCACTTTGATCTTGCCGCTGATGATGTCGGCCTTGGCGGCTTCCACTTTCTTGCGCATGTCGGCGCTGACCAGTTTGTCGTTGTTGGCATCCATGGCGAAATCAACGCCGCCTTCCTTCAGGCCCAGCACCGTAACGCCAGGCTTGTGGGCTTTGGCCACGTTAAGCACAGCCACATCGACGCGTTTGAGCATAGACGTGAGCATGGTGCCGGGCTGAATGTGGTTTTGGTTGCTGTCCACACCAATCGCCAGTTTGCCGCTGTCTTTGGCAGCCTGGTACACACCCATGCCGGTGCCGCCAGCGGCTGCAAAAACCACATCGGCACCTTTGGAGAATTGCGCCTTGGCCAGTTCGCCACCTTTGGCCGGGTCGTTCCAGGCAGCGCCGGTGGTGCCTGTCATATTGGCAAACACCTCAACCTTGCCATTGGCAGCTTTGGCACCTTGCTCGTACCCACACTGAAACTTGCGGATGAGGGGAATGTCCATACCGCCCACGAAGCCGACTTTGCCGGTTTTGCTGGCCATGGCTGCCATGGCACCCACCAGGTAGCTGCCCTCATGCTCCTTGAACACCACCGATTGCACGTTGGGCAAATTCACCACCATGTCGATGATGGCAAATTGCAGCTTGGGGAAATCTTTGGCCACTTTTTCGATGCTGGAGGCCTGGCCAAAACCAATACCGATGATGGGGCTGGCCCCTTTTTCGGCCATACGGCGGATGGCCTGCTCGCGCTGCGATTCGTTGGAGATTTCGAAATCCAGGTAGGTTTTTCCGGTTTCTTTTTTCCACTGTTCAATGCCGCGGAAAGCCGCTTCGTTGAATGATTTGTCAAACTTGCCGCCCATGTCAAAAACAATGGCGGGTTCGGCTTTGGCCTGGAAACTCAGGGCCAACGCGGCGGCCAGGGTTCCTACACGGAGGGACGATGCAAATTTCATGATTTCTCCAAGGGTTAAAACAAGACAATAAAAGTGACAACGCACAAGCTTATCCGAGTTTAGGCGGGCTTCACCGTGGCGGTATGGGGGTTTCCCTCTGGAAGCTCCTCGGGTTACACCCCAGTGGTTTCAGCTAAACGCAACTGCACGGCGATGGTTGACGCGAGCCGCGCATTGTTCAGCACCAGCTCAATGTTGGCCGCCAGGCTGTCGCCGCCGGTGATTTCGCTGACCCGGGCCAGCAAAAACGGCGTGGACTGTTTGCCCTGAATGCCTTGTTGCCTGGCCTCGCACAAAGCTTGTTCAATGGCGGTATCGATGACGGCACCGTCCATCGCAAAAGCGGCAGGGATGGGGTTGGCAATAACGGCACCACCCCGCAGACCCATCACCCACTTCATGTGCAGGGCCCGGGCAATCTGGGCAGCGGAATCCAGCCGGTAATCGACCTTGTGGCTGCTGGTAGGTACGTAAAAAGCCGGCAAAAAATCGGTTTGGTAACCGATGACCGGAACACCGTGGGTTTCAAGATATTCCAGTGTGAGCGGCAAATCCAGAATCGACTTGGCACCTGCGCACACCACGGCCACCGGTGTTTGCGCCAGCTCTTGCAGATCGGCCGACACATCAAAAGTTTGCTGCGCCAGCCGGTGCACGCCACCGATGCCGCCGGTGGCAAAAACGCGGATACCCGCCATGGCCGCCAAAATCATGGTGGCTGCCACGGTGGTGGCGCCTGATTGGCCGCCGGCAACCACGAACGGCAAATCGCGACGGCTGACCTTGGCAATCGCCGCACCGCCCTGCCCCAGCAATTCAATATTGGCGCGCGACAACCCAACTTTGAGCCGCCCGTCAATAACGGCAATGGTGGCCGGCACCGCACCATATTGGCGCACCTCGGCTTCGACCCGCAACGCGGTTGCCACGTTTTGCGGGTACGGCATGCCGTGGGCAATGATGGTGGATTCAAGCGCCACCAGAGGTTTGCCCTCACGGATGGCTTGCTGGACTTCTTCGGAGAGATCAGGTTTCATGGTCTGGATTTTCACCCGCGAATGGGTTGTGTAGGGCCGCGGTCACGACCTGAATGCTCAAGTGCTCTGCATTGGCAGTTGCGACGGTAAGTGTGAGGGCGGCACAGGCCATACCCCATTGCACCGGTTGCGGCCACGACAACCCAGCCAACTGGCCATACAACACGCCTGCCAGCAAGGCATCACCTGCGCCATTGGTGTTGACGATCTGCGCCGGGCTTGCCGCCCTGTCGGCGGCCAAGTGCCCCACCCGCCCGCCAATATCACACCAACAAACACCTTGTCGGCCCAGGCTCAACACAGTGTGGCCCACGCCTTGTTGCCAAAACCAGCGGGCCGCCTGCTGGGCCTGGGCAATGGAATCGACGGCCAGCCCAGTCAAGGTGCGGGCCTCCAGCGGGTTGACTTTCAGAAGGTGTATGTCGGCCAGATGCGGGCTTATTTTGGCGCACTTGGCGGCAGAGACGGCATCCACCACCACTTGCAAATCGGGGTAAAGCCGGGTTTGCCCGAACACCCACCTGAGCGTGTCGGCGGGCAAATTGCAATCCAGCACCAAAACGCCGGCTGCGCTGATGTCCAGCCCTTGTTGACGCAAGATTTCGGGGGTCAGCTGCTCCAGCACCCGCATGTCGTTCAGGGCGGCATACAAACTGCCATCGGGCTGAACCAGGCTGAGGTAGTGGGCACTGGGCAGCGTGGGGCTGCGGTAAATGCCGTCAGTCGCTACCCCGCTGGCCTGGGTTTCCTGGCACAGGGTCTGCCCCCACGCGTCCTGACCAACCGCAGAATACAACTGTACGGCCTCACCCAACCTGGCCAGGTTTTCAGCCAGATTTCGGCCCACACCGCCCCGGCTGATCGCCATGTGGCCGGGTGTTGAATCGCCCGGTGCCAATGTTTGCAAGGCCCGGCCGACGATATCGACATTGGCACCACCTATCACCACCACTTTTTTGGGTGCATTTTTCATCGGGTTTGCCAAGCCGGTTGGGGGCCTGCGGTTTTAAGCCCTAACCGGCAGATTTTGGGGGCTGAGGCAGTTTTTGGAACAAATTGCAAGGTTTTCATGGGCACAATGGCAGATTGATTTGCCCGCATTTTTAATCTGATGATACTTGTCGCTGGTTCAGCCAATCTTGATTTTGTGGTTCGCGCCGATCACATTCCGGCACCGGGTGAAACCGTGCTGGGCCACACTTTCAAAACTTTTCCAGGTGGCAAGGGCGCAAACCAGGCGGTTGCGTGCGCCCGGGCTGGCGATGTGCCAACCGCCATGGTGCTGGCGCTGGGCCAGGACGACTTCGCCAAACCTCTGGAAACCTCGCTGCGCGGTGCGGGCGTGCAACTGCACATCAAGCGCTGCACTAATCTGCCCACCGGCACGGCGTTCATCTGCGTGAGCGACGATGCTGAAAACGCCATTACCGTGGCCCCCGGTGCCAACAATGCCCTATTGCCGGGTGATTTGCCGGATTTGAGTGGCATCAGCCATCTGGTGATGCAGCTGGAATCGCCACTTGAAACCGTCACTGCTTATGCGCAACAGGCCCGCGCCCAGGGCGTGAAGGTGGTGCTGAACGCGGCCCCGGCACGGGTATTGCCGGCCCAACTGCTGCAAAACCTGGACATCCTGATCGTCAATGAAGGTGAATTGGCTGTGGTGGCAGAACACGGTGGCTCCATAGCGGAATGCCTGGAACGCCTCAGCGTGCCCTGTGTGGTGGTTACCTTGGGGCACGAAGGCAGTTGGGCGCGAACAGGTGGCGAGATCACCCGCCAGGCCGCGTTTTCAATTCACCCAGTCGATACCACTGGCGCGGGCGACACGTTTGTGGGCAGCTTGGTGGCCGCCTTGAGCCAAAACCTGCCAATGGCCCAGGCTTTGCGCCAAGCCAATGCGGCAGGTGCCCTGGCCTGCCTCAAACCGGGTGCGCAAACCAGTATTCCGACGGCCGCCGAGGTGCGGGCATTTTTGGAAACCCCTTAAAAACCCGTTCAGTAAGCCGTCAAGCGCGCTGCGAGTTGCCGACAGCTACCCCGATTGAATCCATTCCCAGAGCAACACGTTTTCATGACCTCTACCCCCACCGCACGAACCCCCGTCATTTACGACACCGACCCTGGCGTTGACGATGCCATGGCCCTGTATTACGCCCTGGCACACCCGGGCATCGAGGTGGTGGGCATCACCACCACGTTTGGCAATGTGACGGTGGCGCAAGCGGCCACCAATGCGCTGTACCTGACACAAATTGCTGCCCGAAAAATTCCCGTCACCCAAGGGGTCAAACGGCCCTGGCTCAAGCACGGTGAAAACCCGCCTGCGCATATTCACGGGGCGGATGGCCTGGGCAACCTGGCCAGCCGCCAGCCGGCTACCCACACGCTGGACCCGCGCTCGAGCGCGCAATTCATCGTCGATACCGCCCGCGCGCGCCCTGGCGAGATCACTCTGGTTGCAGTGGGGCCGCTGGGAAACCTGGCGCTGGCCCTGAAACTCGAACCCGCCCTGCCCCAACTCATCAAAGAAGTGATCATCATGGGCGGCACCATTGCCGAGGGCGGCAACGTATCCCCGGTGGCCGAAGCCAACATCTGGAACGACCCGCATGCCGCCGACCAGGCCTTCACGGCTGGCTGGAAGCTCACCATGGTTGGGCTGGATGTCACCCACCAGGTCATCATGCCGGTCAGCCTGTTTCGCAAAATTGCCGCGCACCACCAACACATCGCCACCGATGTGTTGCTGCAAGGGGTTGATTTTTATGCCAATTTTTACAGCGGCCTGTACCCGCACGTGGCCAAAATCCACGGCTGTTTTGGCCACGATGTACTGGCCTTTATTTACCTCACCAACCCCGAACTCTTCACGCTGGAACACGGGCCAGTGCGCGTGGCCACAGAAGGCCTGGCCCAAGGCCAAACCATTCTGGACCGCAAGAAGATCGGCTATCCGCAACCAGGCTGGGGCAACAACATCCCATCGACACAGGTGTGCATGCAGGTCGATGCCGCAGGTTGTGGCCGGGTTTTTGAAGCCGCCTTGATGGGCGATTGGCTGAATTCCATCCCATGAAATTTCAGGAGCAATACATGAGTGCCAAACAAACGCTGGCAGTGGTCGATTACCAAAGCCCCAACGCCGCCCAGGAGTTCTGCAAAAACCTGCACGAAACCGGTTTTGGCGTGTTGAGTAATCACCCCCTGAGCCACAGCCTGGTGACGGGCATTTATGCCGAATGGTTGCAGTTTTTTGGCACTGGGGCTAAAAACCAATATCCCCATGACCCCGTCAAACTCGATGGCTATTTTTCGCCCCAAATCAGCGAAACCGCCAAGGACCACAGCAAGCGGGATTTGAAAGAGTTTTTTCATATCTTCCCGTGGGGCCGTTACCCCGATGAGGTGTCAGACGCGGCCCGGCGTTATTACGCGGCTGGCAGCCGTTTGGCGCAAGAACTATTGCAATGGGTGGAAGACAACTCACCGCCCGAAATCAAGGCGCGGTATTCGATGCCACTCCCGCAGATGATTGAGGGCTGTGAACACACGCTGTTGCGCGTGTTGCATTACCCGCCCCTGCGCGGTGACGAAGAACCGGGTGCGGTGCGCGCCGCAGCCCATGGCGACATCAACCTGCTGACGATCTTGCCCGCCGCCACCGAGCCGGGTTTGCAGGTGCTGGGCAAAGACGACCAGTGGATCGATGCGCCCAGCGAGTTCGGGCTGCTGATTGTGAACATCGGCGACATGTTGCAAGAGGCCAGCGGCCACTATTACCCCTCTACCACCCACCGGGTGTTGAACCCCAGCGGTGAAGGGGCCAAAAAATCGCGCATCTCCATGCCACTGTTTTTGCACCCCAACCGCGAGGTGGTGCTGTCACAGCGTTACACCGTTGAGGCGTATTTCAACGAACGCATGCAGGAGTTGCGCGGCGTGCGTAAACCGGCCTGAGAGTCATTTTATTTAAGACTATCATTGTCTATGTAAATAAATTGCCTTTTTGTTCTAAAAAAACATGCATTTTATGCTATAACTAACATAGTAAATATGAATATTTTTTGTAGTATAATTGTGTAAATTTATAAATTCAGACAATTCAATGGTGTTTTTGCAGTGGGTTCGCGCAGGCCTTTGGGCACTGGCTGGATGGGGACTGTTGAGCGGTCAGGTCCAGGCGCAATCACTTATCCCCAAAAGCGTCAAAGACGCGCTCACCCCGGTTTTCAGCGACAAAAACAAACTGGCCGGTTCGCAAATCAACTGGGACAACGATGCCTGGGTGTTTGGCCACACAGATCGCTGGTACACCAATGGCACCCGTTATTCCTGGACCTACCGCGCCAATGACCCCGATTCGACCCTGGGCCGCATGGGCGCTGCCATTGGCAAATACGCCATGCGCATCGACCAAACCCCCACGCTCACCTACACCGTCGGCCAGACCATGTACACGCCGCGCGACATCACCGTGGCCACCTTTCAGCCCGACGACCGCCCTTGGGCCGCCTTTTTGTACATGGGTGTCACTGGCAGCCATAACGATAGCGAAGGCAGTTTTTCGACTGCCGACCTCAAGCTGGGCTGGACGGGCCAGCCCGCCTTGGGCGAAGTGACCCAGGAAACCGTACACCGCGTGATCGGCTCCCCCCGCCCGGCTGGCTGGGCAAACCAGTTGGAG
>JANOWY010000538.1:0-3146 GCA_031418135.1 Rhodoferax sp.
GCGCTGTGCAGCCCTACACCGTGCGCGGTACGCCGCTTGCGCAAGGCGGCCCGCGCCCTGCTTTCAACCGCATTGCTTACAGCGCCGCCCACGTGGTGGAAAAAGACGCCGCGCTGGCCCCCTGGAAGTACACCTTGGCCGAAGGCGCCAAAGGGGTGCAATTGGTTGAGGCCGCGTTGCAGTCGTGGAAGCAAAGGCGTTGGGTTGATGTGGAAAAACTGTATTAATATTATACTTATTTGTTATATTTAATATAGCTTATTGTGCAATTAATACAAGAACAATAGGCGTTATTTTATAAAATCATATTTTGAAATTAGATATTTAACCCCTAAAAGCATCCAAACCCTTGCGCGCCGTCACCCGCAGCTTGGCTTGCACCGGCGGCAACCAGCCCAGCAATGCACCTTTGACGCCCAGCGCCTGGCTCATCCATTTGTGCAGGTCAAATGTATCTTGATGCGTTTTGATTTTGCCGTTTTCAAACGTGAAACGCGCCTGAATGTCGTTCACCACCTTGCGCCCGGTGGCTGAAAATGTGTAGGCTGCCACCCAATGCGCCTGGCCGGTGGTGTCATTGGCCTCAATGCCGTCAAACACCACCGTCATGTCTTTGCCGCGCGCCGTGAGCATGCGCCACATCTTGCCCGGCTCGCCGTTTTCGAGCCCCTGGAACACCGGGTCTGAAAACGTCCCATCAGCCGAATAACAAGCCGCCATCGCCGCACCATCGAGTCTGGACAAGGCGGTGTAAAAACCGGTGATCAGTTCTGCGTTGGGGTGCATGGGGGCTCCGGTTGGGCGGTGTGCTGATGATTATGCCCAGACGCGCAGCGCCCGGCGGTGCTTTGTACCCGACTATCGTAACGCTCAGCCAGCAAGACATGTTGGTTGACGGCAAGCCCGTCCACATCAGTCCCGACATGCACAGAAAACGCGTTATTGGAGCAAGTACTTTGCGACAAAGTCGGCAGGTGAAACCACATCCGTGGCTATGCTGCCCTGCAACACCAGCAAATCCACGTCGCCCGTGACAAGCGCCACCGCTCTGGGCCTGGCGAGCGCAGTTGCCACGATTTTTTTGTCCTTTGGATCGCGCACAAAAACAGGCAAGCGAACCGTGGGCGTTACAAATTCAGAAATTTCTTCAAGCAAATCCAGGAAGTTAATGGATTCCAATTGGTTCAAGCTCAGCCAACGCAGGATTTTCGGGCGATGTAAAACCTCGGCCAGTTCAGCGAAGCTTTCGCGCGAAAAAACGGGTGTCAAGTCACCCTGCACAATGTGGCCAACCACGATACCAGGCGCTGTACGCGCGTTGGCCAGCCCTGAGAGCCAGACGTTGGTGTCAACGACGCACCGCACGTTGCGCCCTGGCGGTTCGTACCGCCTTGACCTCATGGGCAACAACACGGTTGGTAATGCCAGCATCTGCCGCAGTGGCCTGCAGCCCGGCCACTATTTTGCGTAATTTACGGCGAGCCGCCGCAGCCGCTTTGCTTTCAATGCGAAGGGTTTGGCCTTCCCGGCTGACAACCACCTGCTCACCCATGCCAGCCAGCCAGGGCATGGGCAGGCGCAAGCTAGATGTGGCAACTTCAGACGACTTCATGGCGGTCCCATCAAAAAGAATCCCATTTTAAACCCCGGCATGAACATCACCGTCGAGATGAAAACCGGGCAAACCAGTCTACGTGAACGGTAGAGAGCTTGTGATGAAATGCCCACTCATAAACGAACAAGGAGGATCGCGCCATGATATTTCACAACTGTGGGTTGGTTGGCAGAGGCATTACCAGCCCATCCAACTGGAGGAAATTCGTATGAAATCGACACTCAAGCAAACCACCCTCTCTTGGCTGCTTCTGGCTTGCACTTGCGCGTGGACGCAAGACGCTGCGCAACAGCGCCTCTCCACCCCGCGCAATGGCTCATCTCAGCGTTATGAAATCAACCAGACGTATGACGGGCAGGCGTTTTACAAAGACAACAACGTTTGGGTTTACACCAAAGAGTTTGCTGATTTATTTGGCATGCCGGCCAAGTTCATCGAAGACGTGCAGGGTGTGGCGGCGGCGGCGTTTCGGATTGAGGACAGTGGCTACCAAGAATGCGGGTTTGGCGGTCAAGTGAACGCCTGTCGCAAAGTAGAGCATTGCTTGATTGACCTGTATTTTGATGAAAGCAAGACGCCGTTGCCATGGGCCAGCGACATCAAATCGCAGTGGGTGCCTTGGTACGCCTCAATGAGATGGTTACGGCCGTTGGATCCCAAAGAACTTCCCTATGGCGGGACATTGGCAGTCGAGCCTCCACCTGGCATCCTGCGTAACCAAAGTGTGCGCAGCGCCATCATCGCGTTTGCCGATCCTGTGTCGAAGCGGCAGGCAATTTTCACGACAAACTTGAACGTTGCAGAATCATCAGGATGGTCTATGTCAGGCGCGATGGCTTTGACCGGGTACATGCGAGATTTTTATCGAGGAATTTCGGTAGTGAATTTGCAGTACGGCTGTTCTGTTTCTTCGCGTAAAACGGTAGACATTCGCTTGGATGCGAAAAAAGAAATTTTCGATAAACCTTTCGCGGAATTCAACCGAGTAAAGCTTCCCGAAGGATTTCTTCAGCGCATCAGAGACAAACAGAAAGACCAGTCTGACCGAAACGCCGTTTTTTATCGGAGCCTATTTCCGACACCCTTAGGGACAAAGTCCCTCGAACAGCCAGCATCACCGCAATCCACCCCTAAACAATAAACCTCAAGGAGTATCAACATGACGGTTTCAATTCAAAAAGATGCACTGCTCAAACCGTAGGGTCGGGTCTCCCGTTTCCCTGACCCTGGTAACTTGAACTACCTGCCCTTGATTCTTTATTTCTTGGCCGAATTCCCTAGCCCTCACCGTTTAGAAACAGATGATCAGCCCGGCGTCGCGGTTCACGGGCGCTCGTTTGGCGCGGTGTGCTTATGATTGCACCCATGACCCTAACTGCCACACCCACACCCACATCTGCAACGCGCCAACACGCCATCGCCCAAGCCCACGACAGTTTTGACAGCGGCGAATTCCGCGCGACGCTGGCTCGGCGCGTGGCGGTGCCCACTGAAAGCCAAAACCCGGCGCGGGCTGAGGCGCTGGCGGCTT
>JANOWY010000539.1:0-4291 GCA_031418135.1 Rhodoferax sp.
GGGGTCTCGTCGTCTTTTGCCACTTGGTCATTCAGCGAGATATTTCTGGGAAGCGGATCGTCAACCGGAAGCCTGGAGTTCCATTTGTGCGCCGCTTATTTAAACGCTGTGACGGTACCTGGCTACGCCTTGACGGTGGCTGAGGTGCTCAATCTGGCCCAACGCAAGATTGGCACGACAACCATTGCAGCGGGTTCTGGCGGCGATACGATCCTCAAGACGTTCATTGAACAAACCTACCATTGAGAATTAAGCCCTTTAATTTAGGTTTTATTTGATTCAGTGCGAATACTCCCTGGGCGCAGCCACTGCGCTTGGGTTCGACGATGACGACGACATCGTCGTGTTTGTGCCAGCCAGCGCAGATGTTTTTCGTTGTCCCAAACTAGATTGGCGGGCCCTGGTCGGGTTGGATCAGGGCAGTGGACTGAACGATAAAGATGGTTCTGATGACCAAGTCGATCTTCAAGGGGCTATCAATCTCAAGACGGCACTGATCAAAAGCGGCATCAATCTCGGTTGATTGATTGAGCAGTTCGGTACTTTGCCTAGACAATAGAGCCGATGAACCCGGTTCCTATTGAAACATTGACGCCAGACGCTATCGAACTAGCCTTGCGGGGTGAAGGTTTGGGTCTTCATGTCGCGTCCTTTCGGGCATTGATCAGGTCCAACACGGGCCTTTTAGCACCAAAACTCCACCATTTGTATGGTGATTACCTTGCAGATACTGCTCCCCACGGGTTTTATGATTTCAGGGTCTCCATCGACTCTTCTCGAAACGGGTGGTTTGGGAAGCGCGACGTGCAGTTTGATTGGGAAGGCAGCAGCCCATTCCCGGGGCTCCCGTTGGCGCATGCCCACCCGCTTTTTGAGTGGGGTATGAATTGGTGTGTCGCCACGGCAAGCGGTGCACACACGGTCATTCACTCGGCAGTTGTCGAGCGCAATGGTTTGGCGCTGGTTCTGCCTGGTGATCCGGGTTCTGGCAAAAGTACTTTGTGTGCAGCCTTGACGTTTTCAGGTTGGCGTTTGTTGTCTGATGAGCTGACCATTGTTTCCCAAACAGACGGTCAGGTTCAGGCCGTACCGCGCCCAATCAGCCTGAAAAATGCGTCGATCGACATCATCCGCGATCATTTTCCACAAGCTCGGCTGACGATTCCCGTCGTAGACACACACAAAGGTGCGATTGCTTACGCCCGTCCGCCAAAGGACCATGTTTTGGCCGTTGACCGACCTGCCCCCATCGGCTTTGTGGTTTTTCCGAAATTCAAAGCGGGCACCACGCTCGGCTACGAACCTTTGAGCCGGGCTGCGGCACTGACTGAACTGTTGGAGAACACCTTCAATGTGGGGTTGCTGGGCCGCAGCGGCTTTGAATCGCTTGCCGCCGCCATCGATGGCGCCCAGTGTTATGCCGTCGAATACGGCGATTTGGCGTCTATCCTGCAGTGGGTTGATGAAACATGCATACCCAATCGCTGATCAATCTGCTGCGCCTTCCTGAGTCTTCTGCGAAATTGGCTGAAGGCGACTGGAACGCCATTGTCTTGGCGGCTCGCCAAAACCAGTTGTTGGGCGCCCTGGCTGCGCAATTGCTAGGCAGCCCCGGCTGGGATGCTGTACCCGCGGCTGTGAAGCGTCATTTGCATCTGGAGTTGTTGACCGCGCAACGGCGGGGTGAATCGGCCTTGTGGGAACTTGGCGTCATCCGGCAAACCATCAGCGCGGATGTGGATTTGGTCGTGTTGAAAGGTTGTGCCTATGTCGCCACAGGGGACACCAACCATGCCGGGCGCATTTTTTCCGATCTCGATGTACTGGTTGACCGCCAGCACCTGCAGCGCGTCGAAACAGAACTCATCGGTGGCGGTTGGAAGCCAGGCAAGGTCAACGCTTATGACGATGCGTACTACCGCAATTGGATGCATGAAGTGCCGCCCATGGAACATGTCAGGCGCCATACGGTGCTGGATTTGCACCACGCGATCAACCCGCCGGTGGCCGATAACCCCATCAATTCGGCCATGTTGCTGGCGGCCAAGGTTGAAATCTCCCCGGGTCTCTTTGTGCTGGCACCTTTGGATCGTGTGATTCATTGCGCTATTCATCTGATTCAGGAAGGAGAGCCCAAGAAGCTGCTGCGAGATTTGTACGATCTGCACCAATTGTTGGCACAGCACTGCGTCGAAAAGCCTGACTTGCAGCGTTTGCTCACGCGATCTCACGAATTGGGCGTTGGTCACCTGGTCAGCGCTGCTGTTGGTGCAGCCGGCTGCCTGTTTTCCGTGCCTCCGGCAGACATGCCCAGCACACCGTTACAGAGATGTTTGGTCATTGCCGCGCAAAACGCCCATGTTTCAGCCTCTGCTGCCGGCTGGCTGGCAGGGACGGCCATACTGATTTATTCCCATTGGATCAAGATGCCGCTCAGATTGCTGGTGCCCCACCTGTGCCGCAAAAGCTTTCAGGCCGCTTTTGTAAAGGGCAATGATGCAAACAGCGACCGTGAAAGCTGATGGGTTGCTGACTCGCCGGCAAACCAGTTTGGCGGTTGCGGCCTTGTTGGCGGTCGTACCCGCTCTTTTTGGCGGTGCGGCGAGAGCCGATATGGTCAAAACCATCGAGCGCATCAGGCCATCCGTCGTCATCGTCGGAACCTACAGCGCGACCGCCAATCCGCGGTTTCAGTTGCGCGGGACGGGTTTTGTGGCGGGCCAGGGAAATTGGGCTGTTACCAATGCCCACGTCATCCCTGAAGATCTGCGTAACCATGCGGGGGCAGACTCAGGAACCCGCCTGGTCGTGCAGGCCAGAACCGGCCCGGCCGAATGGTCCATGCGCACGGCGACAGTGCTCGATCTTGATCTGGTCCATGATCTGGCGCTGCTCAAGTTTGACGGACCGACCCTGCCGATGTTGAACATCAGCGATGCGGCCCTGGTGAAAGAGGGTCAAACCATTGGGTTCACCGGTTTCCCGATCGGGGGTGCATTGGGGTTTTCGCCGGTGACACACCGGGGCATGATTTCGGCCATCACCACCGTGGCGTTGCCGACCCCAACCGGTCAGCAACTCAACAGCCGCGCCGTACGTGCGTTGCGGGAGGGGAATTTTCAGGTGTTTCAGCTCGACGCCACTGCCTACCCCGGTAACAGTGGTGGCCCGCTGTTCGACACCGAAAGTGGTGACGTGCTGGGTGTGGTGAACATGGTCTTTGTGAAGGGAAGCAGGGAATCTGCTTTGACCAACCCGTCAGGCATCACGTACGCGATACCCTCCAACTTCGTTCAATTGCTTTTGCAAAAAAATACAATTAAATAAAATAAAAACCAGCTATATAAAATATAGCTGGTTTTTCAGGTTTTTCAGGACAATCGTTTCGATTGTCCTGTTTAAACGCAAAGACTTAAGAAATAGTGGCCAATGGGCCGCCATTGGCACGGCGACGGCGCGCATTTTGGGTAGTGAGCAAACCAACCAAACCGAGGCCGAGCAGCGCCAAACCGCCAGGTTCAGGTACCACACCAGGACCGCAGGAGTTGCCCGTCAAATCCTGCGTGCAAGAGGCGCCAGAGAGCGCAAGCAATTTGAACGCATCGTTAAATCCACCCAAGGTGCCTGTGGAATAACCGCTGTTCGTCGTACCGTAGTTTGAGTTGTAGGCACTGATCAGCCAATTGCTGGAGTAAACGGAACTGGCCAGAGCCTGAGTGTTTGAACCTTGCTTTCCAACATCAGCGTAGTTGCCGATGAGTTTCCAGCCATTGGTTACCGCAGTAGCGCCAGTCAGTGACGCCATGGTCGGTGTGGTCGTGGGTGTTCCGGTACCCATCCAGGCGAAAACCGACAAATCGGAATCGTTGTAACCCTTATAGCCACCGGTCGTAGTGGTGACTTCGGTCCCTTTGCCCGTCGTGGAACTGGTCCCGCATCCGCCCGTACCGTCTGCGGTGCAATTGTCCCAACCATTCCAGCCGATCTGCAACGAGCTCAAGTTGACTTTGGTGCCGCCGAATCCAATAACCACGGCATCGGTTCCCACTACGTTATCAAAAGCGTGGGGTCCTGTAGAGCCAGAAGCTTCGTACGTGGGTTTAACAATACCCAATCCGTTTCCACCCCAAGAATAGACGTCGGCCGCAGTAAAACTAGCGCTGCCAGCAGTTGCATAAGCCGTAGAAGTGGCGGTCGACACGTTGGCTGTGGACAAGCCCGTCAAGCTTAACCCTGCGCCAGTGGTGTAAATCGACCCGCTCGTTAAGCCACCGAAATTCCAGTCAGTCGC
>JANOWY010000540.1:0-2327 GCA_031418135.1 Rhodoferax sp.
TAAGCATTTTCACCGAAAAGAATTAGGCCTTCATCATGATTCACATCACACTTCCAGACGGCTCGCAGCGCGAGTTTCCCGGCCCGGTTACCGTGGCCGAAGTCGCTGCGTCAATTGGCGCGGGTTTGGCCAAGGCCGCCTTGGCCGGCAAGATCAGGGCCGCAGGGGATCCCGAAGGTTCGGGCAAAGTTGTCGACACCAGCTTCACCATTTCTCAAACTAGCCAGCTCTCGATCATCACCGCCAAAGACGCGGAGGGCCTGGAAGTCATCCGCCACTCGACGGCGCACCTGCTGGCCTATGCCGTCAAGGAGCTGTTCCCCGATGCGCAAGTCACCATCGGCCCGGTGATCGAGCACGGCTTTTTCTACGACTTTTCCTACAAACGCCCCTTCACACTGGACGACCTGACCGCCATCGAGAAAAAGATGGCGGAGTTGGCCAACAAGGACGAACCCGTCACGCGCCGCGTCTTGCCGCGTGACGAGGCGGTGGCGTATTTCAAAAGCCTGGGTGAGCATTACAAGGCCGAGATCATTGCCAGCATTCCGGCGGGCGAAGACGTGTCGCTGTACCGCGAGGGTGCGTTTGAAGACCTGTGCCGCGGCCCACACGTGCCCAGCACCGGCAAACTGAAACACTTCAAATTGATGAAGCTGGCCGGTGCCTACTGGCGCGGTGACCACCGCAACGAAATGCTGCAGCGCATTTATGGCACGGCTTGGGCCACCAAAGATGAGTTGCAGCAGCATTTGACGATGCTCGACGAGGCCGAAAAGCGTGACCACCGCAAGTTGGGTCGCGAACTCGATTTGTTCCACATTGACGAGCATTCCCCCGGCACGGTGTTCTGGCACCCCAAGGGCTGGACGTTGTGGCAGGGCGTAGAGCAGTACATGCGGGCGGTCTACCGCGACAACGGTTATCAAGAGGTGAAAGGCCCGCAAATTCTGGACAAAACCCTCTGGGAAAAAACCGGCCACTGGGATAAATACCGCGACAACATGTTCACCACCGAGAGTGAAAAGCGCGACTACGCCTTGAAGCCGATGAACTGCCCCGGCCACATCATCATCTTCAACCAGGGCATTAAAAGCTACCGAGATTTGCCGCTGCGTTACGGCGAATTTGGCCAGTGCCACCGAAATGAGCCCACCGGTGGGCTGCACGGCATCATGAGGGTGCGCGCCTTCACGCAAGACGATGGCCACATTTTCTGCACCGAAGACATGATTCTGGGTGAATGCACAGCCTACACCACGCTGTTGCAAAAGGTGTATGCCGATTTTGGTTTTACCAACATCATCTACAAGGTGGCGACGCGCCCAGCCGCCCGTATCGGCTCTGAAGAAAGCTGGGACAAGGCCGAAAAGGCCCTGATCGACAGCCTGCGCGCCTCCAACTGCGAATTTGAAATATCACCCGGTGACGGCGCTTTTTACGGCCCCAAGATCGAGTACACGCTGAAGGACGCGATTGGCCGTCAGTGGCAATGCGGCACCATGCAGGTCGATTTTTCCATGCCCGAACGATTGGGCGCGGAATATGTGGGTGAAGATGGTGCCCGGCATCGCCCGGTCATGCTGCACCGGGCCATTGTGGGCAGCTTGGAGCGTTTCATCGGCATTTTGATCGAAGAACATGCGGGCGCATTGCCGGTTTGGCTGGCGCCGGTACAGGTGGCCATTTTGTGCATTACCGACGCGCAGGCCGAATATTGTCGCGAAATCGCTGCAAAATTGCGGAAATCTCTGCCAAATCAAGAGCTTAGGGTTATCACAGACCTGCGCAATGAGAAAATAACGCGTAAAATCCGCGAGCATTCAATGCAAAAGCTTCCGTTTATCCTTGTCGCTGGCGACAAAGAGAAAGAAGCAGGTACCGTTGCAGTGCGCGCTCGGGGCAATACAGACCTCGGAGTGATGTCCCTTGACGCATTCGTGCAAAAAATCAGTGGTGACATTGCAGCCAAGCTGTAGGTGTGAAGCGGTGTTAAGTCCAAATAACAAATATTTTGGAAAAATACACCCTTTTGATCACTATTTACTTGCACAGCCAGCTACTTAAAACGTAGCTGTATTGTTTGTTAAACGAGCCGTATTGTTGGTTAATTTGAAATAAAGGAAATCACCATCGCTACAGAATTTCGTGACCGTCGCCAACGCGAAGAACGCAAACACCGCCTGAACCGGGAAATCATGGCCCCGGAAGTGCGG
Organism: Rhodoferax sp.; assembly: GCA_031418135.1. Classification (GTDB taxonomy): domain Bacteria; phylum Pseudomonadota; class Gammaproteobacteria; order Burkholderiales; family Burkholderiaceae_C; genus JANYCG01. The sequence continues at coordinate 2,217 of JANOWY010000540.1, forward strand.
CTCTCAGGTGTAGAGAACGAGCCCTTGGGTATCGTCAGTCTGATGGAGGCCTTGCGAATGGCGGGCGAGCTGGATGTGGATCTGGTTGAGATTTCTGCCACGGCTGTGCCG